>NZ_JBANRK010000003.1:0-177690 GCF_037860795.1 Sphingobium mellinum
GCGGGTCCAAGGCCGGCTATATCGAGGCGAACCTCGCCCTCGCGCTCGAGCGCGAGGATCTGGGCGACCATATCCGCGCCTTCGCCAGGGCTGAACTCGACATGCTCCAGATGGCAGCGGCGGCATAAGGCGCAGGTCGACAGCCGCCCTTCCCCCGAAGGGCGGCTTTCAAAGACTCAGTTCGCCTTGCTCAGGTCCACTTTCTCGACCCATTCGGGGTAGAAGCTGGGCTCGCGGTTGGACCAGCCCACGGCGGTCGCCGCCGCCTCGCTGATCGACTGGAGCAATGCCCGGCGCTTTTCGGGATGCAGGTGTGGCAGGCTCGCCGCCGCGCAGAAGGCCCCCGGCAGCCACGGCCGCGCCCCCGCGCCGAGCAGCCGTTCATAGAGGAAACGATAGGCGGAAAAGCTGCCCAGCCGGTCCTGCCCCAGGTCAAAGGCCGATACCGTCACCAGCGGCGCCATGAACGGCTCCATCTGGTCAAGCCCGCTGTCATCGGGCACCCGTGCCTTGATCTCGTCGAGCCGCCCGTAAACGCGGGCCTGCGCGCGGATGCTCGCCTCCTCCACCATGTCGCGCGACCATAATTTCATGGCGTCGCGGCGGTGAAGCCCGATATCCAGCGATCGACGGATATAGCGTTGCGTGGCAGACGGGAAACTGGCGAACTCGCGCAACTCCGCCAGTGTAATGGCCCCATCGGCCGGTCTTGCACTCGTGCCCATGCTCTTGCCCTCCGACTTCAAGTCGATCGACAGATCATGCGCCCTTCATGGTTACTGAAAGATTAAGCGCCTATCGCGTCGACATTTGCTAAGGAATCATGTTTCTTTGTGCAGTGCAACATGTAATTTTTGTGAATGCGGCGGACGGTTGCGGCTGCCCCCGACCCACCCCTGCATCGGCAAGGGCGCCCCGCGCAACCGGCTCGCAAGGTCAGGCCCGCCCTCATTCGCGGCACAGCGCGCCGCCGCGGCCTGCGACCTGACCGCAATGGATCTGGATCTTGATCCTCAATGCACGGCCGCTCATCGCCCGCCTGTGGCATGGGCCGGTGTTGCCGCCAATGGCGCCTTCAGCCCACCCGCCGTTCGAGAACCGCGCCGATCATGCTGCGCCATACCGCCACGTCGCCCGCCTGCGCCATCTCGGCATCCGGCTCGCGCAGCGTGTGAAGAATGGCATAGGCGTCGTCGACATGGTCCTTCCAGGTTGCGTCGACCGCGCTTGCCGCGTGCGGATCATTCCCGCCCCCATTCAAGCTCAACTGGCGGCCGGCCAGCACGCGGGCAATGCGTTCGATCGCGGGAGTGGCGGAAGTCGGCATGGAATAGGGCTCCTCTCACCTGCAGGCGGACCGCCCGGCCGTCCGCCGTTCCGGTCCGCCTTGACCTCGATCATATCATCATTATCGCCGCCGTCTATCAATCCTCCTCATCTTCCTTGTAGCCCGACGAGGGCACCGGCTCGCCATGATCGCCCGGCTTTGTAACGGCCGGCGGGTCGGACGCGTCCATCGAATCCTTCAACCCTTCCTCCAGCTTTTCGTCCTGGGTGACGGCATGGTCCTGCGCGTCGGTCGGACGTTCGTCGCCCGCCTCCTCGCGGCTGTTGGGCCGAATGTCGGTTTTATCACTCATCTGTCTCTCCTTCGCGCGGCGTGAAATCTTCCGCCTGGATCAACGGCCATCCACATTCCCCGGTTCCACCTCGACCAACGGCGGGTTGGCGTGGACCGGCTTCGGGCAATCGACCGGGCGGCCAAGGCAATGGCAAAAGGAGACGGTCGCCAACCTTGCCCGATCCTAGGGATCGATGGTGCGTGCAATCAGCAATTTTTCTCGCATGATGGTTCGAGACATTGCAATCACGTGATCGACCCCTTCAATGGTGATCGCCAAAGTTCCCTGCTCGGTTATTTCAATCAGGTCTTTCGCCTTCAGGTACCAAAGATGAAACTCGAAATGTTCATCCGAGCAGTCCAACATCTTCTGGACAAAATATCGACCCACCCCTGCATCCTGGGCATTTTCTCTTCTTCTTTTGTATAGAAGCAGCAAGATTTTCGAGTGCGCATCCGCGTCATCGTAGGCGGTTTTTTCTCCATCAGCTTCGTCATTCGCAGAAAAGATAAAGCCGGTCTTGGCAGTGTAGAGAAGGTCATACTGAGTGCGCTGGCCCGGATTCCTGAGCGCCTTATACGCCTCGATCACCTCGTTGAATTTCGTGGCGTCGGCCGTTTCGGCATGGTCGGGGTGATATTTCTTCGCAAGGAAGCGATAGGCAGTTTCCAGTCCACGTGCGTCACAGTTCGGACTGACCTGCAAGATCTTGTAGTAATCAATAAATGGTTGGCCATTAACCATCGCAAACTCGCCCCCCGCTTCGTGCGAACCTTCTCACAGGCCTGAAACCCGCCCGCATTGTCGGAGGCGGGAGCGACATTGTCAAAGCAGATCACACGCGGCCAGATCGTCCAGGCAGCCGATGATTGACCGTCAGCGCACCGGTCGTCGGGCTAGTCGTAAAGCGCCAAAACACTCTCATAATGGGCCGACAGGCTTGCGTCCCGCAAAACCGGGCTGAGGACGGGCAGGACTCCGATGTCGAAATAGGCCTCCAAACCCTCACGCACGGTCGATGGCGTCCCGAACAGCGTGACGTTTCTGAGCCATGCGTCGCTCAACAATGTCGGAATTCGCTCATGCTCCCCCTTCGCCAACGCCGCTTCGACGGCATCCATCTCTTCGACATATCCAACCGACCGCCAATAATTGCGGTAATTCGGGAGGCCCATGTAAAAAGCCTGGCTCTGCCGCATGACATTGCGCGCGACCTCGGGATCGGCGTCGATGACAGTCGGAATCGCATTGCCCACGAAAAAGCCTGCCGCGCGACGGTCGGCGGGAATGCGAGCAACCTGTTTTGCAAGATGGACCCTGCACGCCCTGGACGGGAACACGCCGTCCGCGATCTCAACGGCAAGATCGAACATCCGGTCCCTAAGCGCGGCCATGATGATCGGCGCTTGCGGCCCCGTCCACTCGACGGCCGCTCGCATCGCGGCGACGTAGGCGCGGCAATCCTCCAGCGGCGGACCCGGCTGGACATGATAGACCTTGTTGGCCAGCTCGTGGCTAACCCCTATCCCCAGCTGAAATCGTCCACCGCTGACTTCATGCAGATGGGCCCCCGTTTCCGCCAGCGATACCGGAACACGGTGATAGATGGGTTGCACCGCAGCCATCACCTTGACGGACCGGGTGACACCGAGAATGGACTGGGACATGGCCACGCAATCGCCTGAACTCGGCGTGGAAATCAGCGGAAACCCTCGGCGCTCTATTTCCCTGGCAAAGTCTATTATCCGCTGGCGATGGCCGATAACGGACGATACGCCTGTGGTAAAACCCGGCATTTGCCTCATCTCGATCTCCTGGCGCAGCTACCTCTTGAATGCAGCCGCGCAACTCTAATCGAGAATCTGTGCGATGGCTGATGGAAAATCTTCATGGATTGCGCACCCGCTTCGACCAGCGCCGGCCGGTATCGACCAACGACGCCTGTCTCGACGAACCGCCTTCGCGCGCGGACCCATGACAGGATGAGCGCCATATGTCGAGGGTCAAAGCCTTGTTGACGTAGCGTAAAACTACCCTTCAGGGACATAATATAGAACGCCCCCGGCGCAAGGGATGGCCGGGGGCGTATCCGGGATGCTGTCGGGCTCTCCGGGATCTCTCATGATGTCGTCTATGCAGACGGCGCCAATCCTGTCGATCCGTCGCCTGCCTGCCGCACTATAACCCAGGCGCGGATGAAAGCCGTCATGAAATCGACAACCGGCCGTAGCGTCCCCTCCCGATCGCAGGGCGCTCCCATCAACGGCCTGCCGTCGTCCATCAACGACATGGCGCGGACGCTTGCGGCCCGCCGGCGCCGCGCCCATATCGGCCGCGGACGATCTTGCCCATCAAGAACAAATCTGGAACAACACGCCCCATGAGTCTTACCACCATCAGCGTGCGCGGCGCGCGCGAGCATAATCTCAAGGGCGTGGACGTCGACCTGCCGCGCGACAGCCTGATCGTCATCACCGGCCTGTCCGGCTCGGGCAAATCCTCGCTCGCCTTCGACACCATCTATGCCGAAGGACAGCGTCGCTACGTGGAGTCGCTCTCCGCCTATGCCCGCCAGTTCCTGGAGATGATGCAAAAGCCCGATGTCGAACATATCGACGGCCTCTCCCCCGCCATCTCGATCGAGCAGAAGACGACCAGCCGCAACCCGCGCTCCACCGTCGCGACCGTGACGGAGATCTACGACTATATGCGCCTGCTCTGGGCGCGCGTCGGCATTCCCTATTCCCCCGCCACCGGGGAGCCGATCAGCGCCCAGACCGTCAGCCAGATGGTCGACCGTGTGATGCAGCTCCCCGAAGGCACCCGCTTCTACCTGCTCGCCCCCGTCGTGCGCGGCCGCAAGGGCGAGTATAGGAAGGAACTGCTGGAATGGCAGAAGGCCGGCTACACCCGCGTCCGCATCGACGGCGAGATGCACCTGATCGAGGACGCCCCCGCCCTCGACAAGAAATACAAGCATGACATCGAAGTCGTCGTCGACCGCCTCGCCGTCGCGTCCGACATGTCCACCCGCCTCGCCGACAGCTTCGAACAGGCGCTGAAACTCGCCGACGGCCTCGCCTATGTCGACCTTGCCGACGGCGTCGTCCCCGGCCGCGAGGACGAAGCCGAATCCGCCGGCAAGATGAAGAACGCCGGCATCCCCGCCAACCGCATCGTCTTCAGCGAGAAATTCGCCTGCCCCGTCAGCGGCTTCACCATCCCGGAGATCGAACCCCGCCTCTTCTCCTTCAACGCCCCGCAGGGCGCTTGCCCGGCCTGCGACGGCCTGGGCGAGCGGCAGGAGTTCGACCCCGAACTCGTCGTCCCCAACGAAGCGCTCAGCCTCAAGAAGGGCGCCGTCGTCCCCTGGGCCAAGTCCAACCCGCCCAGCCCCTATTATATGCAGGTCCTTGGCTCCCTCGCCCGCGAATTCGGCTTCACCCTTGAAACCCCCTGGGCCGACCTCCCGCCCGAGGTGAAGGTCATCATCCTCCACGGCACCGCCGGCAAGCCCGTCACCCTGCGCTTCGTCGACGGCAAGAAAAGCTACGAAGTCAAAAAGCCCTTCGAAGGCGTCATCGGCAACCTGAACCGCCGCCTGCTCCAGACCGACTCCGCCTGGATGCGCGAGGAACTGAGCAAATATCAGACCGCCATGCCGTGCGAGACCTGCCACGGCGCCCGCCTCAAGCCCGAAGCGCTCGCCGTCAAGATCGCCGGGGAGGATATCTCCATGTCCACCCGCCGCTCGGTGGTCGACGCGCTGCGCTTCTTCTCCACCCTCCCCACCCACCTCAACGACCAGCAGAACCAGATCGCCAAGGCCATCCTCAAGGAAATCGTCGAGCGCCTCGGCTTCCTCAACAATGTCGGCCTCGACTATCTGAACCTTGACCGCACCAGCGGCACCCTGTCGGGCGGCGAGTCCCAGCGTATCCGCCTCGCCTCCCAGATCGGCAGCGGCCTGTCGGGCGTCCTCTACGTTCTCGACGAACCCAGCATCGGCCTGCATCAGCGCGACAATGACCGCCTGCTCATCACCTTGAAGCGCCTGCGCGACCTCGGCAACACCGTCATCGTCGTCGAGCATGACGAGGACGCGATCCGCACCGCCGACTATATCGTCGACATGGGTCCGGGCGCGGGCGTCCACGGCGGCACCATCGTCGCGCAGGGCACGCTCAACGAACTGCTCGCCCACCGCGACAGCCTGACCGCCGACTATCTCAACGGCACCCGCCGCATCGAAGTCCCGGCCAAGCGCCGCAAGGGCAATGGCAAGAAGCTCACCGTCCACAACGCCCGCGCCAACAATCTGCAAAACGTCACCGCCAGCATCCCGCTCGGCACCTTCACCTGCATCACCGGAGTCTCAGGCTCGGGCAAATCCAGCTTCACCATCGACACCCTCTACGCGGCCTCGGCCCGCACCCTCAACGGAGCGCGCATCGTCGCCGGCCCGCATGACAAGGTCACCGGCCTTGAACATTGCGACAAGGTGATCGACATCGACCAGTCGCCCATCGGCCGCACCCCGCGCTCCAACCCGGCGACCTATACGGGAGCCTTCACCAACATCCGCGACTGGTTCGCCGGCCTCCCCGAAGCCCAGGCGCGCGGATACAAGCCCGGCCGCTTCAGCTTCAACGTCAAGGGCGGCCGCTGCGAAGCCTGCCAGGGCGACGGCGTGCTCAAGATAGAGATGCACTTCCTCCCCGACGTCTATGTCACCTGCGACGTCTGCCACGGCGCGCGCTACAATCGCGAAACGCTGGAGGTAAAGTTCAAGGGCCACAGCATCGCCGACGTGCTCGACATGACGGTCGAGGACGCGGTGGAATTCTTCAAGGCCGTCCCCCCCATCCGCGACAAGATGGCGATGCTCGCCGAAGTCGGCCTAGGCTACATAAAGGTCGGCCAGCAAGCCACCACCCTGTCCGGCGGCGAAGCCCAGCGCGTCAAGCTCGCCAAGGAACTCTCCCGCCGCGCCACCGGCCAGACCCTCTACATATTGGACGAGCCCACCACCGGCCTCCACTTCGAAGACGTCCGCAAACTGCTCGAAGTCCTCCACGCCCTGGTCGAACAGGGCAACAGCGTGGTCGTGATCGAGCATAATCTCGACGTCATCAAGACCGCCGACTGGATCATCGATATGGGACCAGAGGGTGGCGTCAAGGGCGGCGAAGTCGTCGCCGAAGGCACGCCGGAGAAGGTCGCGAAGAACGCCCGGAGCTTTACCGGGCGGTATTTGGCGCCGTTATTGGGGTTGGAGGCTGTGGCGGCGGAGTGATTGTCCTACCAGTTGCGTTCGTCTGCAATTTTATCTCGTTTCAACCCAACCAACCGGACGAGTTCTTGCAGTGAAGTGGTGAGCGCCACATGATTATCTTTGGGCGAATAGGTGATCACATTGATTCCCCTCGTTCGCTTAATTAGCCCTTTTTCTGCATCTGACACCGGGGATGGCAGAGTCATAAAGTGCGGCGATTCGTTATGTTTATATTTATAGTCCTCGAATATTAACTGAAGGTCCGGATCAGACAATCCACATCCGATACATACGAAGGTATGAGTGTGCAGTAACGACGAAAAAACATCATAGAAAGAGGAGTATTCCGTTCTCGCTTTTCCGTACTGCTCCAAAGTAAATATCATTTTTGAAACAGTATCAACTGTTCCATGGGGCTTAATTATGTATCTATCTGAACCAGAAACGGTTTCACGAATGTCATCATCATTGTAATTTTTTACGGAAACAGTTCCTTCGCTAGCTTTGATCGCGTAAGTTTCGTAAATCTTATCAAAATTCAACGATGCTACGATCCGAGAATCTAGATCAAATATTGCCTTATGTATCTCTGCATGCTTATAAATCGGGGTTACAAACTCAGCGCGGATTAGGTCTGCCCAGTTCTCTCCCAGTTCGGCTTGGATATAATCACATGCCTCCAAGTAACTATAGCGCTTGAGAGCACTGGCGATGTGAGGCGCTCGGCGGCCGATTTTGACATAAGCTGTTTGCAAAAAAGCCCCCCATGTAGCGGGCCGCTTACCATCGTCAGATTTTGAGTTCGCAGAAACACCTGACCCGATCAGCAAAACCGAACGACGACGGGCTATGGCGTTCACGACGCCGTCTGGCCACGAAATCATGCCGATAGCTCATCCAAGTTCTTCAATAAATTAGTAGCAATCAGGTCATAGATGTCGGCAGCATCTTTCACTTTGCTGAAATGTGCGCCTCTAACACCATCCTTTGCTCGCAATGCGAACACAGGCTTATGAGCTGTTTGAGATAGAGGAATCAAGCTATAGAGATTAGGAATTGTCCCGATTTCATAGGAAGACCCATCCATCTTTGCCATCTTGAGTTTTTCGACAAAGTTAGATTTAATTGCCTTTGGTATTTTTCTCATAATAGCTTCATAAGCCGCTACAGCGCGTTTCTCTCCTTCTTTTGTTTTTTGGATGTATTGCTGCGCCACATATCCAGCAAATTTTAATTCAAACGCTCCACCATGGGGAACATCGTTTACCAAATCATCGTCAACTTGGCTCAGCCCATTGGAGAGTTTTTTCTTCCACTCCTGTAATGCTAGTGAAATGTTCTCGATGGCTTTCAGGCTGAATATATCAATTGACATCGGACTGACAAAGAAATCGCATGCCAAGAGAACGGCACGATTTATAGAACCGAGTGATGGCCCCATGTCAAAAAGAACAAAATCATATTTTCCACATCTAGCAAGCAATTCTGAAAATAGAAAAGATGTTCGAAGACCACGTATTTCTCCACCGATCGCATCCTGCCAATCTTTCGAAAGCAGGTCTTCTTTAAGAGCAAGACGTGGATCACCTGGAATTAAATCAACACCGTAGTCAGGAATTCTGCGAGGACTAATTGTATCCGCATACCCTTTACCGATCGATAAAGGATGAACTATACTGTGCACAGTAAATGATTTATTATCTTCGTATAATGAGAATACTTCCATTTCATCAAGAAGAAGCTGCGTAGCGTTACATTGAGGATCGGCATCCACAATCAAAACTTTTTTCTTTTTTTCCAAAGCGAGATAAGCTGCAACGTTACACAGGAGAGTAGTCTTTCCTACTCCCCCCTTGTTATTGAAAAAAGCTATCGATTGCATCTAGGCCCCCATCTTCGGCCCGTTCGGCATATATATTTTTCTTTTCTGATCAAGGCATAGCTCTCAGCTTTGTGCATTATCGCCGTATCTCGCTAATCGGACACAGCAAATCTATCGTTAGCAACCATCCACCCTCTATGTTCCCATTTTGTTCTGTCCTACAACCCCTCCCCTGACATATCCTCCCGGCAAAGCCAATTCACGCAAAGGGCCTTGCCATGACCTGCCAATTCCCTCCCCTCCCCACCCCCGCACAGCAAATCCGCGTCGACGGCTGGAGCCCCGCGCGCCAGCGCGCCTTCCTCGAAACCCTCGCCGCCACCGGCATCATCCGCACGGCCTGCGCCGCCGCCGCCATCACCACGCGGTCCGCTTACGCCTTGCGCATACGCCGCGACGGCGCGGCCTTTCGCCTCGGCTGGGACGCGGCCATCCTCATCGCCCGCGCGCGCCTCGCCGACGAACTGCTTGCCCGCGCCCTCACCGGCCATGACGAAGTGATCCGCAAGGACATGGACGCCGGCGAAATCACCCGCCACCGCCACGACAACCGCCTCGCCATGTCGATGCTCTCCCGCCTCGACCGCATGGCCGACAACCCGCCCGAAGGCTCCGACGCCGCGCTCGCCCGCGTCGTCGCGCAGGATTTCGCCGCCTATCTCGACCTCATCTGCCGGCAGGATCAGCCGGAAAGCGACGCCGACCCGATCGGCGACGCACCCCAGGCCGCCGACCTGTCCGACTCCGCGCTGTCCGCCCCCTCCCCCGCCATCGATCAAGCCGCCACCGCCCTGTCGCCGGGCGCGTCCGCTGCCCTGTTCGTCGCGGCGCGGATGGCGATTGGGACAGGCGACAAGGCCGCTCGCCACCCCCTCGATGGACGGTGTGAACTTCGCCCCTTTTCGGCGGATCCGCCGATCGATCGCGCGACCCTTCCGCCCGACGAAGCCGCCGCCCGGCTGCGCGGCATATGGTGGGATGATGATCGCGAAAGCTGGCGCACCGACTATCCCGCGCCGCCCGGTTTTGCGGGGGATGAAAGCGAAGAGATCTACGATATCGACGGCTATGAGCGCGACCTGACGCCGCGGGAAATAGACGCCTTTGCCGCGCGCGAAGAGGCGCGCCGCCGCCCCTTTGAACAGGCCGCCGCCCGCGCCCGCGACGCCTTTTTCGGACTTGCGGCGCTGACGGAGTCGGGCTGACGTCGCGGCCGCGCGCGCGCCTTGGCCGGCGCTCCATGGCCTCGCCGATTTGCTATCTTGGCGGCCATGCCCTATATGGGTGTTGCTACAGTCGCAAATCGACGGTCTTCGGCGCTTTGCGGCACCCAGTTCCTTCTTTCCCTGCCCCTCTAGCAACCGGCCCGTCCACACGGGGCGCGCCGCAGACATGAAGGAACTACCATGAGCATTACCGGAACCGTCAAATTCTTCAACGCGGACAAGGGCTATGGCTTCATCGCCCCCGATGACGGCACCCCCGACGCGTTCGTCCACATCACCGCTGTCGAGCGCGCTGGCCTCGCCACGCTGCGCGAAAAGGACCGCGTCTCCTATGATCTGGAGCAGGACAAGCGCGGCAAGATGGCCGCTGTGAATCTCCAGCACGCCGACTAAGGCAGCGCTGAACGACCGGGCGCCGCCTTTGCGCGGCGCCCGGATCGCCTCCCGACGGCTGCCTTATAAAAAAGCCCCTCACGCACAGGGAGTAGAGCAACATGGCCCACCCCGATTATCGGAGCCTCGCCGCCCAGGCGCGCGGTGAAGCCGACGCCGCCACGCTGGACAATGTCCGCCAGCGCCAGCTCCGCTCCGAAGCCGCTTTCCTTGCAATGGCCCGTCGCCAGGACCTCGCCGACGCCAACCGCGCCCGCCGCGAAGCCGCCGCCGAAGCTGAGGCCGACGCCAGCGAGGCAAGAGCCGACGCGGCTGCCGCTACCCACGACGCCTGACGCCCTCGCGGGGGGCCATCCCGCGCCGCCTCCAGCAACGCCAGCCCGGCCGCTGCACCTCGCGAAAGCGCCTTCCGCCGCCTTGGCCGCTCGCTTCGCCGTTCCCCCTTTTTTCCCCGGAACCCTTCGTCCGGCCGCCGGTTATCTCCGGCAACTACCCCAGACACGGAACGAGGAGCCTCCCCATGATCCGCACCCTCATCTTCGGCGCCATCGCCGGTTACGTCGGCAAGAAACTCTACGACGAAGGCAAGCTGACCGAGTTCAAGGACGATCTCGTCTCACGCTACAACCAGGCGCGCGGCGACCTGTCCGCCCGCTCGACCGGCACGCAGTCCGGCACCAGTTCCAGCACCAACGGCCTGGAATCCGCCAGCACGCCCGCCATGCCGCGCGGCAGCAGCACCACCGGATATACGCCGTCCCCCAGCATCAGCTGATCCGCCTTACCACCTCCCGGCGGCTTTTCCCCGGCCGCTGGCCACCGCCCGCCCGGCCCGCTCCTCCACTCTTGGCGCGGCGCCGATGGCGGGCGGACTAGATAGATCCGGCTGCCGCCCCAGCTCGCGGCGCAAAAAAAGGGCGCGGCGATCGCTCGCCACGCCCTTTCCTACATCGTGTAAAACAGCTTACAGCTTGCTGGTCAGCTCCGGCACGACCTTGAACAGATCACCGACAAGGCCGATGTCCGCGACCTGGAAGATCGGCGCATCCTCGTCCTTGTTGATGGCGACGATGGTCTTGCTGTCCTTCATGCCGGCCAGATGCTGGATCGCTCCGGAAATGCCGACCGCGATATAGACTTCCGGCGCAACGATCTTGCCGGTCTGGCCGACCTGATAGTCATTCGGGACATAGCCGGCGTCCACCGCCGCACGGCTCGCGCCAACCGCGGCGCCCAGCTTGTCAGCCAGCGGGAAGATCACCTCCTCGAAGGTCGGACCGTCCTTGAGCGCACGGCCACCCGATACGATCACTCTGGCCGAGGTCAGTTCCGGACGCTCCTGCTTGGCGATCTCGGCGCCCACGAAGCTCGACAGCCCCTTGTCACCCGTCGAGCTGACAGCTTCCACCGCTGCCGATCCACCCTCACGGGCCGCCTTTTCAAAAGCGGTGCCGCGCACTGTGATGACCTTCTTGCCATCCTTGCTCTTGACGGTCGCAATCGCGTTGCCGGCATAGATCGGACGCGTGAAGGTATCCTCGCTCTCGACCGACAGGATATCGCTGATCTGCATCACGTCGAGCAGAGCCGCGACGCGCGGCGCGATATTCTTGCCGTTGCTGGTAGCCGGCGCAACAAACGCATCGTGCGCGCCCATCAGTTCGACAATCAGCGGCGCGACATTCTCGGCAAGCGCGTGATTGAAAGCACCATCATCGGCGACATGGACCTTGCCCACGCCAGCGATCTTGGCGGCTTCGGCTGCTACGCCGTCGACGCCCTGGCCGGCGACCAGCAGGTGCACCTCACCCAGCTTCGCGGCAGCGGTAACGGCCGAAAGGGTCGCATCCTTGACGGCGCCGCCCTCATGTTCAACCCATACAAGCGTCTTCATGCGGCAACTCCCAGAGCTTTAAGCTTCGCGACCAATTCATCGACATCGGCAACCTTCACGCCCGCCGAACGCTTGGCCGGTTCGGTGACCTTCAAGGTCTCGAGGCGGGGAGCGATATCCACACCATAATCGGCGGGCGCCTTGGTAGCGAGCGGCTTGCTCTTCGCCTTCATGATGTTGGGCAGCGAAGCGTAGCGGGGCTCGTTGAGGCGCAGGTCGGTGGTGACGATGGCGGGAACGTTGAGCTTCACCGTTTCCAGGCCGCCGTCCACTTCGCGGGTCACGCTGACCTTGTCACCCTCAACCTCGACCTTGCTGGCAAATGTGCCCTGCGGCAGGTTCAGCAGCGCGGCGAGCATCTGGCCGGTCTGGTTGCTGTCATCGTCGATCGCCTGCTTGCCCAGGATGATAAGGCCCGCGCCTTCCTCTTCCTGCACCTTCGCGAGGAGCTTGGCGACGCCGAGCGGCTCGACTTCATCATCGGTCTGGATCAGGATCGCGCGGTCCGCACCCATGGCGAGCGCCGTGCGGAGCGTTTCCTGCGCCTTGGCGACGCCGATCGACACCGCGACCACTTCGGTCGCCACGCCCTTTTCCTTCAGACGAATGGCCTCTTCGACCGCGATCTCGTCGAAGGGGTTCATGCTCATCTTGACGTTAGCCAAGTCGACGCCCGTACCATCCGCCTTCACGCGCGGCTTCACATTATAGTCAATGACCCGCTTCACGGGCACAAGGATCTTCATTGCAACATCCTCCGTTTTCACGCCATCGCCGCATCTGCGGACAAGGACGCAGACGCCTGTCTCCAGACCGCCTGCGCCCCATGGTGTTCGTTCAAGTGCCTGATTGGATCAGGCCGCCTTCCTCACTTCCGCCACGATCTTCTTGGCCGCGTCGCCCAGGTCGTCAGCAGGGACGATCGCCAAGCCCGATTTTGCCAGAATATCCTTGCCCTGCTGGACGTTCGTACCTTCAAGGCGCACGACCAGCGGAACCGACAAATTCACGTCCTTGGCAGCGGCGACGATGCCGTCGGCGATGATGTCGCACTTCATGATGCCACCGAAGATGTTCACGAGAATGCCCTTCACCGCAGGGTCCTTCAGAATGATCTTGAAGGCCGCGGTCACCTTCTCCTTGGAAGCGCCGCCACCGACGTCCAGGAAGTTGGCGGGGAACTCGCCGTTCAGCTTGATGATGTCCATGGTCGCCATGGCCAGGCCAGCGCCGTTCACCATGCAACCGATGTTGCCGTCCAGCTTGATGTAGGCGAGGTCATACTCCGAAGCCTCGACCTCGGCCGCGTCTTCCTCGGTCAGGTCGCGCAGTTCGGCGATATCCTTGTGGCGGAACAGGGCATTGCTGTCGAAACCAACCTTGGCGTCGAGAACAAGGAGTTTACCTTGTTCGGTGAGAGCCAGTGGATTGATTTCGATCTGCGAAGCGTCCGTGGCCAGGAAAGCTGCGTAGAGCGAGGAAGCAACCTTGGCGGCCTGGCTGGCCTGTTCCCCGGTCAGTCCCAGCGCGGCGCCCACGGCGCGGCCATGGTGCGGCATGAAGCCGGTCGCGGGATCGACTGCGAAAGTGTGGATCTTCTCGGGCGTCGAGTGGGCCACCTCTTCGATGTCCATGCCGCCCTCGGTCGACACGACGAAGGCCACGCGGCCGGTCGCACGATCCACGAGCAGAGCGAGGTAGAATTCCTTCGCGATATCCGCGCCGTCAGTGATGTAGAGGCGGTTGACCTGCTTGCCCGCTTCGCCGGTCTGAATGGTCACCAGCGTGTTGCCGAGCATGTCGGCGGCATGCGCCTTCACTTCGTCAAGGTTGAAGGCAAGGCGGACGCCGCCCTTCGCGTCGGGGCCGAGTTCCTTGAACTTGCCCTTGCCGCGACCGCCAGCATGGATCTGCGACTTCACGACATAAAGCGGCCCGGGGAGCTTCTTGGCGGCTTCCACTGCTTCGTCGACCGAAAAAGCGGCGAAGCCAGCGGCGATCGGCGCGCCATATTTCGCCAGCAGTTCCTTCGCCTGATATTCGTGAATGTTCATGGGCCCGGCCCGTCCTTTCGCTCAAAAAAGCTGTTGGCCGCGCTAAAGCACAGCCGGGACGAGCACGCCAGCCTCGTTTCGCAAAAGAACTTTGCAAAATTGCAAATTCAATTGTCCCAGCGGGACCGGATCGTCGGCGTCAGCTACAACGCGCAGACGATGGCCGCCTTGCTGGTCACCGTCAGGATCTGTGGATCTTCCAGCGCCCGCACCTTGTAGAGGAAGCGATCGATCGTCATGTCTTCCATGCGTGACTTGCGAAGGGATGCGAGCGACTGAAGCCGGCGCAGTTGCACGATGCTCAATCGATCAACCATCCTTTCCGCCATGCACGCCGCCAGTCGGGGCGACAGGCCAGCGTCGACAAGTCCTGCCCGGACTCGCGATTCGGGTGACACTGTGGCGCATGAGCACAGGAATATGGCAAAGGGCAGCGCCAGCAGGCCGCGACGAAGAGTCATGGTGATCATGGCCGTTTCATGGCAACCACAGCCTGAACGGGGGCTAAACGGCGCAGGCGGAGACCAAGGGAATGGACAAGATTTTTGGAACGTTCGCGCATCGCGTGTCCAGCTGGTCGGGGCAGCCGCTCGCCTTCATACTGGCTGTGACCATCATTCTGTGCTGGATCGTCACGGGGCCGGTGTTCCATTACTCGGATACTTGGCAACTCATCATCAACACAGGCACCACCATCGTCACGTTTCTGATGGTGTTCCTGATCCAGAACGCACAGAATCGGGACGGATCAGCTATCCAGGCAAAGCTGGACGAACTGATCCGCGCGGTTAAGGGCGCACGAAATGACTTCATAGGCATCGAACATTTGACCGAGGCGGAACTTGAACACATCAAAGCCGTCCTCGAACGCGAAATCGGCGACGACAGCAGCCACCGCCTATCGATCCAGCGGCTGATCGAGCGCCGATGATCGAGAGCGCGGATTTCAGTGCGCGAGATCGACCATCCGCGCATTTGCGCGGCGATATGCATCGACCTGATCTATATAGCCCCGCGCGAGATCCTCATAAGCGGCCCGGCCCTTCGTTGATCGGCTCATCTGAGCCCGGATCAGTGACATTTGCTGGCGGTGCAGCAGGTAGTTGACATCCATCTCTCCAGTCATTCACGCCCTCCTGCCTGATCGCGTCAAGAAACTGGTGGGGTACCGCGACCCTTGGCGAGTCGTCTTTCCCGCAGTTCGCTATAACATCTGTCCAGGGCCGACGCGATTCCATCCGGCGCGCCTGCGGAGCGACCTGACGGAAACCGCTCAGGCATCATTACTCCCCAAGGCCAGCCTACCGTAACGGAAGGTGTCAGTAAGCGATGCCAAGAGGCATGCTCGACACTGCCCCGGCCGCCTCAGCGCCGCACGGAAACAGTGAGCTGGGCGGCACAAACAACATCGTTCAACCCTGGCGCGTTGCGAATCGTCTGGTTTTTTACGCTTCGCCTGTCATTAAGCGCATGAGTTCTTGGGGGAAACGAGTTAATGGCCGAAACCTTGGTCGCCATCTTGGCGGCTGTTCATCACGAAATTTTGCTGTTCGCCGTTGTCGGTCTTGCTGTCGGCGGTATCGACGATTTTCTGGTGGACATCCTGTTTCTCTGCCGCCGCTGGTGGCGCAGGGTTACGATCTATTCACGCCATCCGCGCATGACGACCGCCACCCTGCCCGCATCGGCGCAGCCCGGCCGGATCGCCGTGTTCGTGCCCGCCTGGGGCGAAGCGGAGGTAATCGCTCCCATGCTCCGTAACGCGCTGAATCGCTGGCGCGATGGGGATTACCGGATCTTCGTGGGCGTTTACCCCAACGATCATGCCACGCTAAAGGCTGTCACCGCCGTCGCCCAGGGCGAAGATCGTCTGATCATCTGCATCAATGAACGGCCCGGACCCACCACCAAGGCCGATTGCCTCAATCTTCTCTGGCGCAGCATGGAGCGCGAGGAAAACCACACCGGAATCGGCTTCAAGGCGATCGTCCTCCACGATGCCGAAGACGTCGTCCATGCAGAGGAAATCCGCCTGTTCGACGTGATGATCGATCGTTTCCAGCTGGTCCAGTTGCCGGTTCTGCCTCTCCCCGGCCATGGCGGCTGGTGGGCCCGCGCCATCGCCAATCATTATTGTGACGAGTTCGCGGAACCGCGTCGGGTGTTAGCGTAATTAGAGTGATCTGCCGCTAACACCCGATTTCCAAGGCATCATCTACTTTGTTTCAACGCCTGCAGTTGATCCTCCAGTTGCCAGATGCGGTCCAAATTCAGACGGGCGTTCAAATCGACTATGCCTTGTGCAATCTCAGCCGCCTCATCGTCGGACAGTTTGGCGCAGGTTGTCGCTACATACCCGGCGATCTCATCCGACTTGTCGGCCGTGAGACGCTCGTTGATGGCGTTGAATTCGGCAGCACGTTCCGAATTGCTTAAACCATGCCCAATCAGGGTGTGCATCGCTTCCCACGCATAGTGAAGGCGCTTCTGAATTGGGGCGGCGCTGGCCGCGAGCGCGGCCACCGCGTTGCCGAGCTTTTCCCGTTCATAATCTTCTGACATCAGGCTCTCCCCTATTAGCTGCAAAGGTCACGCAACGCCGCGAACGATAGTGGCGATGCTTGGCTGGCCTTCACGTAACCGTCGAACTTCGCAAACATTTGCCGATATCGGGGAAGCGACGTCTGCGAGTGGCTGTTGAGGTTCACCCCTTTGCGGCTCGTGCTGAATTCTTCTAGATCCTGGATCATTGTCTGGGCGACGCCATAATGAGGGTCATTGTTAGCGTCGAAGCCAGCAAACGCCGTCCAGTGCCAGGTTTTTGCTTCGTCAGCCTCTGCTCCGCTCAGCTTCTGGATCGAACTTTCGATGATGCCCCACATCCATAGAATATTGGTTGTTTCGGAAACCACCTCATCGGACGGCGCTTGGCTCTCGAAGATACCTGGATATTTGCGCGCAAGGGCCCAGCCATCATTATTGATCACCAGTGACTTTACGAGAGACGGGTCGATCTCTCTGTCAAGCTTCAGCGCTTCCATCACTTCCGCAAGCATCACTAAAATCAGGCGTTCACCGTCAGACATTTTCATTGACCACTCCCTGTTAATCGGAGCGACATGTTGGGAGTGAGCCGTTGTTATTCAAGCGCAATGAACCTAGCAGTGATGTTTGTCAGCACAGCCTACGGCTCGGCCGTCCTCGAAGGCACCAGCCGCTCGATCGGCACCTCGCGGCTGTTCGTGATGATGAGCTCCCGCGCCGCAACCGGCGACCCATTGCCGACCGTATATTGCAGATCGACCGTTGCCATGGCGAACCCGGCGAACGCCTCGCGGATCTCCGGCACATCATTGATGCTCATCAGGAACTGCCCCTCGATCCCGCGCAGCTGCTCGGCCATGACGCCGAACTCCGCTCGATCGAACATGCGCGCGCCATAGTCGCCCTCGCTGCCGTAATAGGGCGGGTCGAGATAAAAGAGCATGTCGGGCCGATCATAGCGGCGCACGAAATCCGACCAGGGAAGCCGCTCGATCGTCACGCCGGCGAGACGCTCGTGCAGCTGCTCCAGCATGGGCTGCAGCTTCGTCACATCGAACCCGCCGGAGTTTCCCGAATCGACGCCGAAGTTGCGGCCAGCCACCTTGCCGCCGAACGCCAGGCGCTGGAGGTAGAGGAACCGCGCCGCCCGCTCCAGATCTGTCTGGGTGGACGGATCGACCCGCATCAGTCGCTCGAAATTGCTCCTGGTCGTCAGTTGATACCGGAGCATGTCCAGGAAAGCGACATAGTGGCGCTGCAGGATGCGGAAGAAGGTCGCCACATCCTCCGACCAGTCATTGATAAACTCGGCACGCGGACGCCGACCGCGGCGCAGGAAGACGCCGCCCATGCCCATGAACACCTCGCCATAGGACTGGTGTGGCACCAGGTCGATCGCGCGCGTCACGCGCTTCCACAGCCTGCGCTTGCCCCCGATATAGGCCGCCACGGGCGACACGGGCGCGACGAAATCATCAAAAAGCGGACTCGACTCCATTATGTTTGTTCCATATCTGTTCACCCCTCCCGAGCGCCGGGAGGCGGGATGAATCCGGCAGGCCAGCCGGTGACATGGCGGGTCGTTTCCGCCGGCTTGAGGCGTTTGCCGCGCCTCAACCCCCGCCGAGGCGGGGAGCTCACTGGCTCACCGGATGGAGAACCAAATGGACGATGAACTGAAAGCCCGCTTCCGGCAGTTTGCCGAGCGTTGGCGGGATGATGAAACGGTGGATGATGGCGGCCTGACTGGCCGCGACCTGAAGGTCATTGCGGCGCGGTTGGAGAGGCTTGTGGCGATTCGCTACGCCAGCCTTGATGAACTGGCCGCCATGACGAAATGACGTGGCGCGGTATCGAGACGGGCTGAAGATCGCGACCTGCCTGTTCGAGGCGGCCGCATGGCACCGGACGGTGAAGGTCATCTGCCAGTGCGGCCACTTCGGACTATTCCACCCCCACGGTCTGTGGTGGCATTTCCACCGACGCGGCCTGGACGACAATTTCGGCCCGGCCCGTCAAAAAATGTGGTGCCGGGAATGCGCCCGCCGCATCGGCAAGCGCATCCGGCCGAAGGCGATCGAACTGGTCGATGCACCTCCTCAAATCACCCTTCCGCTGCCCGACGAGCGGGAATGGAAGCGGGTCGTAAACAGGTTTCGCGGCTGACAGCATCAGCCCGGCCGCTCACATTAGGGAGGTATGATGGCATCGTCGGGCGATCGTTCAGGAGGCGCGCGCCCTTCATTGTGCCGGATGATCTCGGCCCGGCTCTCCACATAGGCGTTGACGACGCCGGCGTGATGCAGGCGGCACTCCTCATAAATGCGGGCGTCGTCCTGGCTGATCCGCACTAGCGTCGCCACCAGTGGATCCCAGATCAAAGACAGCGGCGGGCAAGGCGCACTCAATTCCGCCGTCAGTTCGGCGGGAACAGGCGCTGCCGGTGCGGGCGGCGTTGAGTTCACGGAGCACGCCGTCAGACAGGCGAGCATCACGACGGGCGAGAAACGGATCATGGGCGATCTCCCTTTCGAGTGCAGGCTGGATGATGGTGCGGTGATAGATCCGCACGGCCGCGATCTTGTCGGCCAGGGTTCGGTCGTTCGAGGTGACGACAGCCGCCAGACGACCCTCGCTCCGACGCAGCAGGATATTGAACGTTGCGGCGGCCTCGGCACGGGCGAGGCGCTCATCCGCCTGCGCCCGCTCATAGCCGCGATGGTCGATAGCCCAGACGACGCACGCGATCGCAGCGACGGCGAGCAGATGCGGCCATATCCGCGAGAAGATCGCCCCCATCACTCACTCCCGTAATTCTTGTCGGGAATCAGCGCGGCGAGCGTACCCACGGCCAGGCTGAGCCAACTCCACGGCGGCGGCAGCACCGAAGCCGCGCCGATCGCGGTCCCAATGCCCACCAAGGTCGAACGCTCCTGCAGGCGCGACCGGAGCCAAAGCAGCGCGCTCATGCCTCATTCCTCGACACAGGCGCGCCGGATGCCAGCAGCTTCACGGGCCCGCCGATGACGCCAACGCCCGCAGGCCAGCGCCGCGCGACACAGCGGCTCTTTTCCAGCCGCATGATGCTCACCCGGTCGCCTTGGTTGCCGCCCAGCACATGATAGTGCGTCGAATCCTCGCCCACATAAAAGGCGACGTGCCCGCCGCCGGATCGATCGAAGATAAGGATCGCGCCAGGCGCGAGCCGATCGGCCGCGATCGTCACGCCCCAGGTAGCCCACGCCTTCGCGCGGACACCGACCTTCATGGCCGACAGGTCGACGCCGGCTGCGCGCAGGCAGTGGGCGACGAACAGGCCGCACCAGGGCACGCTGTCCGCATTGTAAAGGATGCCCAGCACCTTGACGCCGAGCAGCTTCGCCCAGCCGAGGATCGAGGCATTGTTCGCAGCGCCAGCCGCTTCGCGCGTGCCGAGCAGTTGCCGCGCGGCCATCAGCCACGCGGGATCGGTCGAGTTCATCTCATTCCCCCATGAAAAAGGGCGCCGAAGCGCCCCGAAGATTGATCCTGTGAAGGGTCGCTAGACCCGCTCGGCCTCCGGCGCGGGCCGGTCGATCATCGCCATCAGCGTCGCCAGATCCTCAGGCAGCGCCGGATCGAGCGGGAAGGCGCGGTCCAGCATCGCCTGCGCCCGCGCCAGATTCGGATTATCCGGCTCGACCCGCCGGAGCGGTTCCGCGACCAGTTCAAAGGCCCGCCGCAGCACGCGGATCTCCACCGCCTGCCGACGCAGCTGGGTTTCGATATGTTGCTGATACTGCCGGTCCCGTTCGTCCTGTTGCTTCTCCCGCGTTTGCAGCTCTTCATGCCAAGCCTGCAGCTTGGCGGCCCGCGTCTTCGCCCGCGCGTCCTTCCAATTGAGCAGCCAGGCCACTCCCTTCCCCAACGCCGCCAATATGGCGATCGCACCAGCAACCATCCCGCCGACCTCACCGGCCGACGCCCCCGCTTCAACTGCCATGTTCGTGAATTACCCCGCCAAAAGTGCGACGATCCCAGTCGCGATAGATCATGCCGCCTCCAACTCCACGAGACGCGCTTCGATACGATCCAGGCGGCGGCGCTGATAGGCCGCCTCCAAAGCAAAGCATTCATCATAGCGCAGGCCCCAGCGGTCGCCCGCCTCCAGCGTGACACGGGTTTCGCCGGTATCCACCAGTTCGGCGCGGGCTGGCTCGATCTCTTTGCCGTCGCCGTCCAGCACGGCGGGAATTTCGACCGTCTCGAAGATCGGGTCGCGCTCTTCTTCCCAGTCATCATAACAGAGCAGGCCAATCGTCTGCGCGTCGAGGTTGCGCGCCGCAAAGGCATCCCGAACCGCCTGCGCGATCAGGCCGATATGCCAGCGGGCATCATCTCCCTTCGCCTGCACCGCGTCGATGAACTTGTATCGCGACCAGTCAACATCGCCCCAGGCGTCCAGCCATTCTTCGGGGACAGCACTGATATTCTGTTTGGCACGCTCGTCTGAGGTGTTGATGGTGCCGGTCGCCGCGTAAACTACAGACCAACGGAAGGAAGCCGTCCCTATGCTGTAACTGTTGTCCTGACCTGGCCGTGTAGCCCCCCCTGTTTCAATTCGCAGCCTCTCAGCCCCGACATCCACGATGAACGCACCGCTTCGCGTCCCCGCGCGGATAGTGCCCACGCTGTCACCCATGAGCAGGCCGCTGGCCGTCGAAGAAGATATAATGGCTTGCAGGTCTGTCGCCGATCCTACCACAGTCAGCTTGCTGACGGGGGACGACGTGCCGATACCGACGTTACCGCTGCCGTCCACGCTGGCCCAACCCAGCGTCGGATCAACCGCCAGCGCGATCCTCCAGCTTGCTATCGTGCCACTGCCCGCTGTTGCCGTGACGTTCACGGTCAGCGCGCCGGTCCCCGAATTATAGGCTGTCACCTGCCCAATCATGTAATTGGACGGGCTTGCCGTGCTCGCAACGATTACCCACTGCCCGACCTGCAGCAGCGATCCGGTGGAAGCGGTGAAGCTCTTCGACCCGGTGCCGATTGCCACGCTGCTGCTCGACGTGCAGTTGTAATTTGTACCCGATGCCGCCGCGAGAACGGCAGCTGCAAAGGCGTTGATCTCATTCCGCAACGTCGGGAACGCCGCCACAAAGGCATCCGCACGCGATGCGAAATTCGTCGGATCATTTCGGCTCGGCGGCGTGGGCAGGGCGGAAATTGTCGGGATCGTCATCAGGTCAGTCCTTCGATTTCGAGGGTGCAGATGCTCATCGTCGGATAGGCAATCTCGACGTTGAAATCCTTGTAGAAGCCATAGAGCGCGGTGAAGGCCATGCCGTCGGCGCCGACCCAGACAACGGGCGTGGCGCGATACTGCGCTGCCAGATTGATCAGGGCGGGCACCCGCTCATTCTCAGTCCAGACCGTGAACCGCCCGCGCTTGGAATAGGCGCGCTCCACAATGGAGTAGCTGCCGAACTCGTCCGCTTCCTTCTTGGAATAGTCGGTGATGCCGATCGACGCGCCATATTGGGTCGCGCCCAGGTCGCGCTGCTGCCCGACTATGACCGTGCCGACCGAAACCTCGGCCCCGCTGCTGGTCAGGATGATATTGATCTGGGGATTGGGGGCAGGCGGAAGATCGAGCAGGATCAGTTCACTGAGATAAGACACATCCTCATAGAAATAGGCATACCAGTCAGTGAGGCCGCCAACATCGATCAGGGAGTAGGTCTGATCGTAGATGGTCGCAAACGTCGCCCCGTCTGTGGAAATCACCCGAGCGGAGACCGCGGACACATTCAGCAACGCGATGCTGTCAACGCGCCCTGCCGACTGAAACCCCGGCACGGGGAAACCTACGCTGGTGAAAGTCACGCTGATCTGGTCGTTGGCAATGGTCTTGGTGCCGTTGACCTGGTCGAACATGGCCCAGCGATTGGCCGGACCGACATCGATCCACCATGCCGGGTCGGTGACGGCATGGTTCAAATTGCTGTTCTGGAGGCTTTCATAGGCGCGGAGAGCAACGCCACCGGGTGTGGTCGGGGCTTCGACTCTCTGGCCGATGGAGTAGGTGGTCGCGTTGTCCCATAGCTTGTAACCATCAGCCACCTTCCTCCACCATGTAGGCGAGGAAGCGGGCGAGTGATTGAGATTGGGAACTTGTAGATTCTGATACCATGTCACGTTCGTGCCGCTGAATACGGCGACCCGGTCAACCAGGGAACCATAGGTCGTTCCGCTGTTCCACGCATTGGACGCTATCGCAGGGGCAGGAACATCACTGTTGACGGTTGCGGTATTGACGACAAAGGGACGGATGATCTTCATGCTGTCTCCACCTGCGTTGCGATGGCATCGCCCCGATCGGCTCGGCGCAGGATGCGGGCGCTTTCCCCGGTGTTGCTCGCGATCGACACCAGCGCCGCCTGCATTTCGCTGCGCAGCGCCGCGATCTGGCTGTTGGTCGCGTCCTGGCTGCTGTTTAGCTTGTCGATGATGCTGGTCATGTCGGTGAGGTTGGCATTGACCTCAGCCAACGCCGGCAGCGCGTTGCTGGCCTGATCCACCTCCAGCTGCAGCCGATCCGCCTCGCCCTGCGCGGCTTTCAGATCGGCAATCGCCTGCGCCACTGATATGACGCTGTCGTCCAGGTCGATCAGCTGCTCGACACTCTTCTTCAGCGCAGCCAGCTGCTGATCCGCGGCGCTGGCGACGCCTTCCGCCCCAGCCTGCGCCAGACCGGCTGCGGCAGCGACACGGGCTACGTCGCGGGCATAGTCCAGCGCGGACCCAGCGCGGTTGCGCGACGCATCGAGGAACGCCTGCGCGTCGCTCGTGAATGCCTGCAGGCTCGCCTCGTTGCCGAACTGGGCCATGCTGGCGGTATTGTCGAACCGGGCGCGAGCCTGATCATAGCTGTTGCCACCCAGACCGCTGGCGAGCAGGCCAGCGCGGAAATCGCCGATGGTTTTGGCGAAATCGCGGAATTGCGCGGCGGTGGACACCAACTGCGCCGATTCCCGGTCATAGGCCGACGAAAGCAGATCCCGTGCGTCACTGACCTTTTGCGCCGCCTTTGCCTGCGCGTCTGCCAGATCCTGCCACGCATAGATCTGAAGCTGCATCGGCCGAAGGCTCTCCTCGATCGCCGACAGCTCCATCTGCCTCCGGAGCGCCAGGGCCGCGCTGCTCTGGCCCATGGCTTCCAGCAGTTCGATCTGCTTGGCCTGGCGCTGGTCGGCGAGATCAGCAGCCGACCGCGCCTGCTCTTGCGCATCAGCCTGCGCGGCAGCCGCATCCTGCCAGGCATAGATCTGCTCCTGAAGTGGCCGAAGGCTCGCGTCCATCGCGTCAAGCTCCGCTTGCCGCCGCAGCGCCAGCGCCTCGCTCGATTTCCCCTGGGCTTCCAGCAGCGTGATCTCCATCGACCGCCGTTGGCTGGAGATCGCGGCAGCATCCTCAACAGCGAGCACCTGCGCCATCAATGACTTGAGCTCATCCTTGGTCTGGCTGAGTTCGATTTCACGCTGGAGCGCCAGCGCCTCTGAGGCCTTGCCCTGGGCGGTCAGCAGACGGACCTCCAACTCCCGGCGTTCATTCAGCTTTTCGAGCGCATCCTTCGCCGCCTCATCGAGAATATCCTGCCGCTGCATCGTCAGCAGCTGTTCCAGCTGTCCATATTCCTCCGTAGTGGCGCCCGCCTCATCGAAGGTCTTGCGCAGGCCGTCAAAACGCTTGCTCAACTGCTCCAGCGCCGCGCCGGCGGGATCGAGCCGCGCTTTCAGGTCCGTGAACACGCCCTCGAACGACATCGCCTTGGCAATCTGCCCCTCGATATCGTCGCTTCCCTGCAAGAGGCGTTGAGTGGATGCGCGTAGGCCGAGCAGCGCCCCATCCTTGACCGCGTCGGCGATCGCGAACTTGATCGCGTCCTCGGCCCCTTCCTTGCCAAAGTCATTGAGGCCCTTCCCCGTCGCGCCCGTATTGCCCTTGAAGTTGAGTTTCCCGTCATATCCGGTCGTGGAGACGCGCCATTTGCCCTTATACTGGCCGATAGAGACATTGTAGCCGCCGATACCGGCCCCGAACTGGTCGGCGATCGACTGCAGCCCGCTCTGGATCGAGGTGGCGGCGAGATTGGCGTTGGATCGGTAGGCCGCCTTGTTACCGGAAACCGTCACGTCGTCCGCACCCTGGCCGGTGACGACCGCCGTGCCCCACTTCGCCTTTTTGAACAGCCCGCCGAGCGCGCCGCCCAGCAGGCCACCAACGATGGAACCGATCGGCCCGGCGAAGTCGCCCAGCCCCTTGGCGATAGTTTCGAAGCCCTTCGACAGGAACTTCTCGCCCAGCTTGCCGCCGATCGCGCCGCCGATCGACGCGCCAAGCTTGCTGCCATCTTTGCCGAGCAGCATCGATGACGCAAGCGAACCCATGCCGGCATCCTGCATCACGCCCGTCATGGTCTTGGCGAACTGCCCCTCGCCGCCAAAGATGCTGTCCAGCTTCTTCGTGACTTGCTCCCAGCCATCCTTGCCGACGACCGCGCTCGTCAGATTGAGCAGCGACCCGAGTTTGCCGCCCACGCCCGCGAAATTGCCGCCATCAAGGATGCCGGCGACGATGCCGGCGACACCACCCAGCGCACCGCCCATCTGCTGTAGCAGGTCCAACTGGCGCAGATACACGTCCAGGATCTGTCGAGCGCCTTCGGCGCGCGCCTGCTCCAGATCCTCCAGATCCTTCGCCTGCTGGATCATGGTTTCGCCGACGGTGACCTGGTCCTTGCCCCAATCCTGCTGGCGCTTCACCATCTCATCGAACAGCTTGTTCACATTGCCCTGCGCTTCGGCGCGCGCAACCATCATCTGCTTGTAGATTTTTTCGGCCGCGTCGGACTCGGCCTTTGCGGCCTTTTCCGCCTTATCCTTGCGATCCTTGATGATCTCGTCGGCCTGCGCCTTCAGCCGGGCATTACGTCGAGCAATGGTAGCGTCCTCGAACCTGCCGAACGACGCGAGAGCCGTTTTGCGGGCCTCATCGTAGGAGTTGCTCCAAGCGTCGCCAAACGCCTTGCCGGCAGCACTATATTGCATTTTCCAGCCCGACAGGTCGATCGGAGCGATTTTGGTGAAGCTGGTACCGAAGATCGCGTTCGATTTCTCCGCCAGCCAATTGAGCCCTGCGACCGCTGCGTTGATCTGATTCTGAACGGCGGTGATCACGAGGTTTACGGCGAGCTTCACGCCCTCACCCACCAGCGAGGGCAGGTTCTTCCAGAGCGAGCCGATATTGTCGTAGGTCGCCTTGAACGCGCCATAGACGGACGCCACCGATTCCTTGAACTGGTCGTAGAGCCATTGCGCTCCGTCGCTCACCCACCCCTTCAGCGTCTTGAAGACGTCGTCCAGGTTGAGCGCTTCGCGGATCATGTCCCAGGCCGCGCCGGCGGCGTCGCCGAGCGTGACATGCGCATCTTTCAGCTTCTTCGCTTCTTCGGCAGTCAGGCCGAGCGATTTGATATAGTCATCGACAGGCGCTTTGTTCTCGAGCGTATCGGCGAAACCCTTGAACGCCACCGCACCCACAGCGACCGCCGCGCCTGCCGCAAGGATCAAGGGATTCGCCGCGAGGAGGCCGGCTGCCATGCCCGCCAGCTGCTTGACCATTCCACCAACGCCGACACCGGCCTGCATCAGGACGCCACTGATCTGGCTACCCTGCTGAAGAAACGCAGTGAGCGGATTGGAACCGGAAGCGATCTGCACCCCGAGATCCTGAAACTGAAAAGCGAGATTCTGGATGTGGTGGCCGGCGAGCTTCCCGCCTTTGCCAATGCTCGCAAGATTATCATTCGCCGCGCGCATGCTACGGCCGACATCATTCGACATGTCACCGACCGACTTTTGCACCTTGCGCATGTCTTCCTGCAGACGCGCGATCTCGGCGACGATCTCGATCTCTAGCCTACCCGCCTGCATGAAAACTCCACGAAAAAAGGGCCGCCGGGCGAACCCGACAGCCTGACACCCACCGCCATTGCAGTTAATTCGCTCTGCCCGCCTCAAACCGCAGCGTCGGCACACGAAAAAGGGCCGTCGGTTTTACCCGACGACCCATATTATTCCACCAATCGGATCCGATCAGTAAGTGATCGGCTCCGCCGTGAAGGCGTTGACGAACTGGCCCGGGATCATCACGGCGGAACGGCCACTGACCAACCAGGTCGCGAATACGGCGGCAACCGTATTGCCCTTGCCTTCCTGCCGATGCGTGCCGCGCATCGCATAGCTGCGCCCACCCACGGTGACACTGTCGAAGTTCACTTCAAACTTGCCCGACTTGCCGCCAACGGCCTTGCCGGTCTTCCAGGTGATGGTTCCGTTGACCTTCGAGCCGCGCGGAATGGCGACCGCGCCGCCATCAAGCACATCGTTGACAACCGAGAAGGATACCTTCTCGCCAACCTCGACCTTCTTCGACGAAATCTCGGCATCCGGCGTGATGGAAACCAAAGTGCTGGCAGGCAGCGTGCGAACCACTGGCGGCGGAGAGACAGCTACACCTGCATCTTGAGCCGATGCCGCGAAGGGAACAGCCAAGGCGAACAACATCGGAACAACAAACTTCTTCATGATTACCCCCTGCTTGAAAAGCGAGGCAGTAGATGCCGCGCTCCCAGCCCCTTGTCTAGCGGCCTTTCATTACCAATGCCTTGAAAGCATTGCCGACCTTGCGCGACACCGCCTCGCGATTGAGAGCCGGAGCACCCGTCCAGGGCGGAGGACAGTCAGGCTTGCGCGCGTCATCGCCCATGGCGATGAAATCCTGCGACAACCGCCGCAGTATCCTGCCCTCTATCGGCAGCAACTCCACGCCGGCGATCCCCTGCCATGCCTGCATGTCATGCCATCCGATCGGCGCGAGCCCCATGCCCGTGGGCACCGTGGGGCCGATCTCGAACAGCCAGTCTGTCAGATAAGATGCAGGGTTGGGCGGCAGTTCCGGTTCAATCCCCGCCGCCCGCATTCCGTTGATGCGGCTGTCCGGTTCAGCCGCAAGCTTGCTCTTCGGCTTGGCGATCAGCCAGGCCACCTGCCGGATGTAGAGGCTCAGCTGCTCGCCGAGCCTTTTGTAAAAGCCGACCAGTCGTTCGCCTCACCATAGACATGGTCGCGGATGAAGCCGATCGCATCATCGGCATAGGCGGCACGGAACATGTCCTGCGCCGTCGCGCCCTTCTCAACCGGATATTCCCAGCCATTGAAGCTGATCGTCACGCGGCAGAGGAAATCGATCCGGTCGTCGCGAGCGTGATCAACCGCGGCTTCCAGTCGGCCGCCGCTCTTGCGCACCCGCTCCGCCTTTCGCCGGTTCGCTTCGGCGGTTGCCTGCTGCCAGACCTTGGAGGCCGGGCCATGCACGGTGACGCTCAGCTGGTTGCCGTCGTCATCGAGCAGGGGCGAGTTGTCGCCATTGATGAGGTCGATCGTCGCGGTTTCGAGCGCGCGCTTCTTGGTGATGTCGAATGCCATGGAAACTACCTTTCACGGAAGGTGCCCCGGCCCGCCTCCGTGACGGCAGGCCGGGACATGAAAAACCCCGCCGAATCGGGGGTCAGGTTAAGCTCACGGGCCGATCAGCCTCAGGCGACGCCGATGATGACGATCTTGTAGGTGACGCTGGAGCCGCCGGCGCTGTTGGCGATCTTCAGCAGATCGGCCGTGCTGGCCGTCACCGCCAAGCCGTTCGCGTCGGGCGCGACAATCAGGAACATGCCGCCGGGCTTCACCTTGATCGTGTCGTCCGTCGCGCCCACGAAGCTGATGAAGCCGTTGGAGGCCGCGCCACCGACCAGTACGTCATTGCTGTTGGTGGCGGCGGCCTGGATGGCGATCGCCTTGATCTTGGTGAAGGTGATGAGATTGCCGAACACGTCCGACAGGCCGCCAGCCAGATCGAGGCTTTCGTTTGCCGACGCCGCGAGCGTGCGCTCGTCCGCGAACACGGCCTTGGCCTGGTTCGCGCCGAGCCCGTCGCTGAACACATAGGAGGGCGACCAGCTGGCCTCGTGCGAGGCTTCGCCGATATCGACCAGCGTGGAGAGGTCGAAGGCCAGCGTCGCGCCGACCTTAGCCGAATTGAGGGTGGGCATGGATCAGCCTCCTTATGCGAGCTTCTCGACAACGCCGACGCCGGCGGCGGAGGTCGTCAGTTCGAGCGTGATGGAGGCCGTCGTGATCTGGTCAACGCCGCCGACGCCCACCTTGAAGTTCATCACCTGGGCCTGGAAATAGTAGATGTCGCCATTCTGGGTGGTGACTCGGAAGCTGTAGTCATTGTCGGACAGCGACGCCGACTTGGCGAGGATCTGGCCGGCATCGTCGGTGTCGAGGCCGAGCGCCAGCGTCATCGAACCTTCGTTGAACGAGCCCTTCTTCTTGACGGTGCCGCGCGAACCGACCGGATTGTGCGTCACCAGCGCATATTCGCGGCCGAACTCGCCCAGGTCGGTGACTTCGCCGATGGCGGTGAACGACAGGGCGTCATAGCCTGCGGTGTTGAAGGTGGCGGGATTGGCGGCCGAGATGGCGATCGTCGTCCCCGCCGAAGTGCGAACAGTCATTTCGTTGCTCCATGCAGAAAAGGCCCGCGCGCGGCGGGCGGGTCATTGCCGCGATGGCAATAGGTGGATCAGGTCGCTTCGCTGTAGCGGACCAGGAAATCTTGAGTGCGCGCGCGCACCATGGTCGTCGGGCTGGTGCCCTGCGGCCCGGCACCGTCGGTATGGACCGTTACATGGGCAAGCCCATCGACCGCCGGCATCGTGTCGGCGCAGGCCGCCTTGATTGCCTTCATCAGGACAGCCAAATCCGGCACCGTGGCGGCATGCCCGCGAACCGTGACCCGGTCCTGGACATGCCGCGCGCCCCCCCGCGAAAGGATATTCCGATCGACGCTGCTCACCAGCTCGACTTCGATCGCCGGCAGCACCACGCCCTGGCCGAGCTCGTCACCCGAGATCCGCGACGGTACGGCTGTGGGATCGACCAGCGCCGCGACGCCGGCATCCGCGCAGAGCAGCTGGAGGATGACTGCCACGCCGTTCATTCTTCCACCTCGTCGAGTTGCGCCGGCGCGGAAAAGCCGGTCTTGTCTTTCAAATAGGTCCGCAGACGATCGCCGAAAGCCTTGACCGCCTCATCCGCCTTCACATCAAGCGCAGGCCGCAGGAAGGGCTGGGCAGGGATACCCGGATGCAGCACCGCGCCGGTCACGAAATCAGCGCCAATCTTCAGCGCGCCATCCACTTCTTCGCTGCCTTCGCGCCCCACCTTCTGGGTCAGCTTGCGCGCCGACAGATTGCTGTCGCCGGCAGTGATGAAGTGCGGCGCGACGCCATATTCAAAGAAGATGCCGAGGAAGCTGTGCCGCCCCTTCAGCCGGACGCTGATCGAGATCGTGCCATCCTGATTGACCTTCGGGCTGCCGGATTTGATCGACTTCGCCAGCTTGCCGGTTTTGCGCGGCGCGTTGGTACGGGCCTGATCGCGCACCGGCCTGGCCGCCGCCGTCAACGCCGACCGCACCGCCCCCTTCTGCAGGCGGGCAGGAAAGGCCGCGAGAAACGCATCCAGATCCTTGCCGCCCTTCAGGGGAATGGTCACGGCTCTTGCCCTTCGGTGCTGAGCTCTTCGGCCACCAGTTCCAACCCTTGGCGACGCCCCATCTCCGCCGGCCCGCCGACGATGCTGTAGATTCGCCCATTGATCGACAGGCGCATGCCGGAGTCGATGTCGGCGCGATACCGCATCCGGACGCGGCAGGGCCGGTTCGTGATGCTGATCCCATCGGCGATCTTGTCAGAGCGCGACGGCAATATGTCCGTCACCTGGGCCCAGACGGTCGCCAACGGCACCCACGCGACAACCGCCGACCGGAAAACCGGGTCGATCTGATCGGCGCGGCTGAGGATCGTGACCCTTTTATCCAGGCGACCCGCGCGCAGCAGATTGGCGGCCATTAGACCGTCGGCATCCGATAGGCGTTGCACAGCAGGCCGAACGCCGCCGGCATGCCGCCGCTCGCCTCACCCTCCATCGCGACATCGCGCATGGCATAGAGATAGCCCAGCGCCAGCTTCGCGGCCGCGATCAGCGGTGCAGGGCAGGCATCCGCCGCATAGCCAGCAGTGAATGTCACAGTGACCGGCCCGCCCTCCGGCCAAATGGTACCCGGCGCTGCCACCAGCGCGCCATCGACCGCCACCCGCCAGCCACCATCCGGCAGATCGACGGTTTCGCCATCGACCGCCGAATAACTGACGGCGGTCACTTCGACCGTCGGAACAGGCCCGACGCCCAATTGCATCCCCCGACCAAAGCCGGGGAACGTCGCCACGATGCCCTCCACCACGCCGAGGCGAATGCCGCAAACCTTCTCGACCAGCTGCAGCGCCGCATCGCGCAGCACCTCGATCAGATCATCCTCCGCATCATCGTCGACGCGCAGGTGCAGCTTCGCCGCATCCAGGCTCAGCAGGGCTTCCCCATAGCCTTCGGGCATGGCCATGGGGGTCAGGGTGAACAGCATCGCGGCGCGCGCCCCTTATGCCTTGGACTTAACTTCGGCCTTGGCGAAGGCGACCGCCCTCTTATCCGCGTCGGCCCAACCGTCGCGCTCGGCGATCTCAACCTCTTCGGGCAGCAGCTTCGCCACCGTGTCGGCCTTATAGGGGCCATGGTCGACCAACACGCGCACCTCGATCCTGGTGGCCTGCTGAGCAGCGGCAAGCGCCTGCTCCGCCTTCGCCAGTTCGGCCTTCAGCGTTTCGTTTTCCGGATCGCCGACCAATGCCTCGCGCGCGGCGGCAACCGCCGCCTTCAGTTCGTCTAGAGAAAGTTTTGCCACGGAATGTCTCCCGATGGAGGAAGGGAAAGCGGGTCCGGCGATCGCGCGCCGGACCCCGCATCATCAGGACGCGCTGTTGCGGTACCGCTTCACCGCGCCGCCCACGTCCATCAGGTTGCCACCCGACCGCAGGAAGGCCAGGAAACCGACCTGCCCCTTCTTCGCATAGGCGCTGTCCGTGAAGCGGAACATCTCGATGCCCATCGCGTCGCGGATCAGGTAGTTCTTGAAGTCGCCGAAGGCGATCGAATAGGCGTTGGCCGCCATCGTCGCGACATGCTGGTTGACCTTGATCGGGTAGCCCAACAGCGTGTCCAGCTTGCCATTATTGGCGGCATCGTAGCCGGGCAGGAAGATCGGCCGACCCGCCGTATCCTTCAGCTTCTTGACGATCTTCACCGAATCGTCGTGCATCATGAAACGGCAATTGCCGATCTCACGATAGGCCGGATCGACGCTGTGCTCCAGGTCGACCAGGTCATCATAGATGACGGTGGCGGTCTGGCCGGTGGTCCCCGTCTTGCCGGTGCCGGCGGCGACCATGACGCCGTTCGGCTGCCCCGACCCGGTGCCGATGGTGAAGTGCTTGTTGGTAATGCGGCCCAGGCGGGTGACAAGGCGGGCGCGAACGAACGCCTCAATGTCGACGCTGCTATCCTGCAGCAACTCGATCGGCACCGCGACCGTCTTCGAGCTATATTTATAGACGGGCAGATCCTTCGTGCCGAAGCTGACATCAGCGTCCGCAGCGGTGGCATTCTGATCGAGGATTTCGCCTTCCTCCGAAGTGCCGTCGCTGGTCGGCCAGTTCATCGCATTGCCGCTGCCGGACTGGAAGACATCGCCGATGTCACGCATGCCGCCATAGGCTTTGAGGGCGTCCAGCACGGTTTTGGCGACATCGGTCTGGACGGTATAGCCACCCTCGCTGCCGGTCGTCGTCGACATGGTGTTCTGCACTGCGGCAAGGTGCGCCTGCCATTCCTCGGTCGTCAGGGCATTGTCGCCGCCGCGCAGCCACTTGGCGAAAATGCGGCTCGCCTCGCTGTTCTGGTCGCGGCCGATGCGATCGGCGGTATCGATCACGGTGCTGGTCAGCGCCGTTTCGGCGGCCAGCTGGTTCATGCGCTGGTGGCGTTCGATCTTGGCGTCGATGTCCTCGATTTCGGCGATGCCGGCATCATAGGCGGCCTGGTTGTCGGCGGTCCACGGACCTTCCTTCTTTACCAGATCCTGCAGCGACTTCGCCTTTGCCGCGCGCTGCTCGCGGAGAGCCTGAATGCTCATTTACGCTTCTCCATAAAAAAGGGCCGCGAAAGCGGCCCGGTGGTCTCCCTCGCGCGGCGCGCTCAGGCAGCTTGGGTCAGCAGGTCCACGGCAAGGCGCCGCTCGCGTGCTGCAATCTCATCGGATTCGCTGGGCTCCGGCGCGGGCTGGGGCTCCGATGCCGGTGCGGGGGTCGGGATCTTGTTCACCGGCGGATGATCGAAGGCCGACAGATTCCAGCCCCGCTTGCCGGAGTTGGCCGCCTTCCCGCCCTGTTCGGACAGCACTTCGTCGATCAGGCCGAGCGCGAGCGCCTCATCGCCGGTAAACCAGCTTTCCTTGTCCATCAGGGCAATCCAGTCGGTTTCGCCACCAGCTTTCGCGGCGTAACTGGCCGCGATGCTGGCATCGATCTTGTCGAGCAGATCGGCCTCGGCGCGGAAATCGGCGCTGTTGCCGATCATCAAGGTCCAGGCCCGATGGATCATCACGAACGCGCCGGGGGCCGCGACGACATGGTCGCCGCTGATCGCGATGTAGCTGGCCGCGCTCGCGGCCAGGCCGTCGATATGGCATGTCACCTTGCCATCATATTCCCGAATGGCCTGGGCGATCGCGCGGCCGCCGAACACATCGCCGCCAGGGCTGTCGATCCGCACCGACACATCGCCCTCCATCGCCATCAACTGGCGGGTGAAGCCTTCGGCGCTCACCCCACCCCACCACTGCGCATCGGCTTCCGACCCGGCGATATAGTCGTAGAGATAGATGGTGTTGCCTTCGGCCTTAATGCCCGCGCCGACCTTGGCGTTGCGGGAATAGAGGTTAAGCAGGCGGTTGCGCATTGGCGTTGTCCTCGAAGCTGTCGCCGCCGGGAGTGCGGCCATAGTTGATCAAACGCCGGACTTCGTCCCGCGTCAGGATCGGCTTTTCGCCCGCGCGGCCGAGCGCCGAGCGGAAGGTCTCGAACAGGGTTTTCAGGTCGGCGCGCTCCAGCTCGAACGTGTCGAACTCCGCGAGCCGCGCCGAGGTGCGGAAAAACTTGCGGTTGATCTCATTCTGGAAGGCGTTTAGGTGACGGCGCAGCACATAGCGCACGAACGCCGTGCCCATCTCCGCCACGCCCGAGCCCCAGCTGGTCGTCTTCTCATTGTGACCGATCATGAACGGCGGCACATTGTAGATGCGGGCGATTTCCTCGATCTGCAGCTGCCGGGTGACGGCCAGTTCCGCATCCTTGTTCGGCAGCGTGATCGTCTTGATGTCGAGGCCGCCGGTGAGCAGCATCGGCTTCGACCCTTGGCCATTGCGCAGGGCGTGACGCTCTTCGACCTGGTTGCGGAGATTTTCGATCTTCTCCGTATCGAACTTGGCTTCAACCGGCGCGATCAGCGCATAATCGGGACGGGCCTGATTGGCGAAAAACTGCCCGGCATAATTCTGCGCCGCCAGTGCCACGCCCCCAACATTCTGCAGGGCATGACGCAGTGGCGAGAAAGAGCGCGTGCCGTTGAAGCCCAGGCCGGGCACATGCAGCATGTCGTCCTGGTCGAGCACCCGCACCGACTGGTCGGCCAGATCCGGCTCGGGATAGACGATATAGGCGAGCCGTGACCCGTCTTTCCACGGCACCGGCTCGACACGGCGGGGATGCAGCGGCACCAAACCGGACTCGCCCGGACCCTTGCGCAGGATCTCGGCATAGGCATCGCCCTCGAACAGGCGGGACAAAACCAGCCATTCCCACCCGGCGGACGCGACCCAGCGCGGGCAAAACTCTTCGTTCAGCACCCACCACAGGTCGTCGCTCTCGCGGATGGTCCGCTCGCCATCCTTCGTCCGATTGTAAAGGTTCATGGGCAGCGTGGAGATGGCGCCGGCGATCAGCGACACGCACGACCAGATCGCGCTGATCGTCAGCGCGCTCCGATCCGTCACAACAGGCAGGCCAGCAATGGCCGGAACGCCGGTGAACCATTCAAAGGCTTCCGTGCCACGGCGGATCGTCGGCAGGGACACTTCGCCCGAATTGCTGATGGGCTCGCCGGAGCCCGCCCGCTCAGCGTCGGTGCCGATCAGCCAGCGGCCGACCTTTTCGCGCAGATTCATAGGTTGTGGATCTCCGGTTCCGGTGCGTCGTCTTCGGGGGCCATGCCCACCGCCTTCGCCATCACCGCCGCGACGATGCCGTCGATCTTGTCCTTCGACCGCTTCTTCGCAGGCATGTAGTTTAGATTCTCATCGAACCGGACCATGGTGTTGCGCGCCATGTAGCGCAGCAGGGGATGCCCCCCATGGTCCAGCGTGCCGGCATAGACATGCCGCTCGAACTCCTTGGTCGGTTCGCCGAGCGAATGGATGCCCTGGCGGACCTGCAGCAGCAGATCGGTGTCGATCCCTTCCTTCTGCATGTCCGTCACCAGCTTGACGCCGCCCCACGGGTCGTAGCCGATGCGCTCGACATCGAAGGCGCCGATTCCGGCCTCCACCGCGCGCAGGACATAGTCCTGGTCGACAATATCCCCCGGCGTCACCTCCAGCGCGCCCATGTCGCGCCAGCGGTCGAAGGGAACCTTCGTTTCCTTCACCCGCTGCGCCAGCGAAGCCTCCGGAACCCAGAAGCGGCACAGCAGATGCCAGAGCGGGTCGCCCGCGATCGGCGGGAACAACCACACCAGCGCCGTGATGTCGCGCACCGACGACAAGTCCCATGCGCCGAAACAACGGCGGCCCGCCATGCGCTCCGCCATCGTCAACCAGCCATTCTGGCCGACCTGGCACTTGTCCCACTTCGCCATGTTGAGCCAGAGAGCCTGATCGTCGACCCACTGGTTCAAATGGTAGCAGCGAAAATGCGCTTCCTTGACCGGGTTTCCCTTCGCAAGGCGCGCTTCACCGCGCAAAAACTGCAACGTCGGCGACAGGCCGAGCGACGGGTTCGCCGATCGCCAGACCGCCTCGTCTTCCCAGTCCGCGTCATCCGGCGCGGCGAAGATGACGACCAGCGTCGCCGGGTCGTCGATCGTCCCGTCGAGGATCTGTTCGCTCTCTTCCCAGATTTCGACGCCGGTCTGGTTCGTTTTCAGGCCAGCGGTCGACGCAAACAGCGCGATCGGCTGCAGGCGGGCACCTTGGCCTTGCCGCAGGTCGTTCTCGATCTTGCGGCTCTTCCACTCGTGCATCTCATCGCCGAGCGTGACGCTGGGCGACTTGCCGTGCTTCCCCTGGTCGCTTCCCGTCAACACCACGAACGACGACGACAGCGGCTTCAGCCACATATGGCTGCTCTGCACCTGAATGTCCCGCGCCAGCACTTCGCTGTGCGACACCATGGCCTTCATCTTGGCGAACGGGATTTCCGCCTGATCCTCATCGCGGGCGAAGGCATAGCCTTGACCGCCCTGGAGCCCTTCGACCGCCCAAAACATCAAGGCGAGTGCGGCCAGGAACTCAGACTTCCCGTTCTTGCGCGGAATCCAGAGGCGCAGGATCTGGAAGATCCGCACATGCTCTTCCACGTCCGCGCCCGTCATCGGATCGATGATCTGGATCGGATGCTTCCACCCGAACAGCAGGCGGACAATGATCTCCTGCCAGAGGTTGAGGCGGAACGGCACGCCCGCAAAGCGGTCGTCCGTCAGCCGGAAAATTTGCGGCCATAGCGTGACGACGTGATCAGCCTTGGCATGGTCGAACCATGCACCGGGCTGCGCCGCCGCCTTCTTCCATGCACCGATCGCCCAGCCATAGGCCGGGTCGCTCTCGACCTGCGCCAACCAGGGCGGCAGCGGGTCTCCTTCCCGCCACCAGGGCGACAGCGTGGCCGCTGCCGTCTGGTCGGCCATATCAGTTCGGCCGCTGTCCCGGCGGCGGCGAATCCATGCCGCTCAGAATGCCGACACGGGGGCCGGAGGCGGGTGCCTCTTCCCCAGCTTCAACCTCGCCTTCGGCCTTGCGCTGGGCAGGGACCGGCAACGCGCCACCGAACAGACCGGGATTGGTAGCCGCCGCGCCCGCCTGATTCTTGAACAGGTCATATTCATCGTGCGGCGTCAGGCCGAACTGCCGGGACAGCGTCATGACATTGTCGAAGCATTCCTGCCGCCGCCGCACCGCCGGATGATCGCGGATCATGAAGCCACCCGCGACCGTCTTCACGCGCTGCGTCATGCCTTCCTGCTTCAGCTGATCGTTCAGCGAAACCCAATCGGCGTAATAGACGCAGAACATGGCAAAGATCATGCGATGCTGCTCGGGCAGGCGGTGCGTGCGCGCGAGGCGCGGTGCCATCTCCCGCCAGACCGCTACCGCGCCGGCATAGAGCGGCCCCTGGTCGATCAGCGCGGGCGGCTGCAGCACATCGCCCGATGTCGACGCCACCAGCAGCTGCGCGACGCGCGCCGCCTCTTCCTCCCGCTTGCGCGTTGCCGACTTGCGCCGGTTCGGAAAGCCCTTTGCTTCCTGATCTGGGTCGGGCCTACGTCCACGCGGCATAAAAATCACTCCCTGGCCGACCGTCGCGCGGCCCACCTCCTTCGCCAAATCCGCTGAAAACTCAGCGCCTTAAAAAAATATCTGGCGCAGAATTTCGCGCCGATTTTTTCCTATGTGCATGGCCGGTCCTAGGGGCCGCCGGGCCAGCCTTTGGGCACCCCCCTCCCGCCCGAGGGGGAGGCCATGGGCTCGCGGCCGAGGCGGCGGGCCAGCGCGTCGATCGCGCCCTTGCCCGCCTGCTCGACGGCCTGCTTCATGCCCGAGTGGCACGCCGTGCAGCTGGCCACCCACCATTCGGTCAGCCAGAACACGCCGTCATAGGTCCGGTGCGGGTAGAGATGGTCGACCAGCACCGACGGCTCGACCCGATCCTCCAACGCACAATATTCACAGAGCGGATGCCGCCGCCGAAACGTCGCGGACGCCTTCGTCCACCGGCTCGTATATCCACGCGACGCAGCCGACCCGCGCCGCTCATCCTGCTCCTTGCGCACCTGCTCCCGCGATCGCGCGCCCGCAGGTCGTAACCGCTTCGGCATCGTCGGCATGGCGTCACCCAAAGAGAAGCGGGGCCAGTGTCGCCACCAGCCCCGCTTCAGTCATCCAAGGAGAGGAATGCTTGGCTCCCCCCAATCCACACGACTGGACCAAGCATATATCTGAAATAGGGCCATTCACTGCGGAAACGGACACCCTTTATTTACTCCGGAAAAATTCCGGGGGTTGACACATTCCGCAAGCGGAAATGCTGGGTTTCGCTGAGCGTCACAGCAAATCGTGCGACGAACCGTTGCGGTTGAGACGCTGTGCGATGCCCGTGATCGCCCGCGAATAACGCTTCCGCAGCGCCTCCGCACCGATCATGACGCCCTCCGATTCGGCAACGTCGCGCCAATCGAACCCGACCTTGCGCGAGCGCAGCCGCAGCACCGTGGCGATCAGCGACCGATCGCGCGGCACGACCCACTCGATCCATGCGCCGTCGCCGGTGAGCAGCCGCTCGACCAGATCGACCTGGGCGGAGCGCAGGCCGGGCCGACCTGGGCGCGTCTCCATCCAGTCGCCCTTGCGCACATCACGGATGACGGCGGGCATGGAGGAGCGCGAGCAGGCGCGCAGCCATGACGCCTCACCATCAGGCATGCGGATCAGATAGCCCCACGCCTCCACCATGCGCTCCTGCACCGCCTCAAATGTCCAGAATTGCGACCCTTCCACCACCGGAACCGTCATACTCTCACCCTTCCACTACTCAACTCTATGAAAAGCCTATTTAAATTCTTGTATTTGGAAGGTTCGGAAGGGTTGGAAGGATTATTGTATATGTTCATCACCTATGCGCCCGCGCACACGCGCATATGTGAGGGAAACATGCGCACAATCCTTCCAACCCTTCCAATGGCGCAGAAATTCGCGCTTTCTTCCTTCCAGTGATGCTTCCGCCACCCTTCCAACCCGGAAGCATTTGAACCTGTCGCGCCGCCGCCGCTCAGAAGTCGGGCACGAAGTCGTCGTCATAGGGGGGAGGCGCGGGCGGCATGTCGGGCGACACATCGGCCGGGCCGGACGCCGCATCGGGCAGCATCGGCGCATCCTCGCGCGGCCGCCCATGCTCATCGACAAAGTCCGACGCCTCGCGCACCAGGCGGATACCGAGCCACTGGATGCCGTCGCTGGGTTTCTTGACGAAGCCCTTGTCGAGCATCGCCTTGGTAAAGCCCTTGTTCGACCAGTCGCGTTCGCCCGCGACCTTGCACCAGGCGAGGAACACTTCGTGCAGCTTGGACGACTGGATGCGGCCTTTCTGATCCTTCTCGACGCAGAGGTTCAGGAACCGGCCCAGCGGATCGCTGGCCTCGCGATATTCGGCCGTCGCATCCTTCACTGCCTGCGGCTCGATCAGCCCATTGTCGAGCCAGTCGAGCAGGCCGCGCACCATATGGTTGAGCACGCCGGCGGCCTCGGCCCGCAACTTCATGGGCAGCTGCTCGTCGCGATCGCCGTCGGCGACATGCGCGTTCCACGGCACCAGCTTCATGCGCCGCCAGATGCCCTCGTCGGTGCCGGGAATATCCGGCTTGTAGTTGCCGCCGATCGTCAGCTTGAACAGCGGCATCAGGTCGAAGAACCCGCGATGCAGCGCGCGCACCGCCATCGGCTCGCCGCCGGTCGCCGCCTTTATCAGCGCCTCATTCAGCTTCGCCCCACGCTCCGGTTCCGACGCGCGCAACATGCGCACGCCGCCCAGGCGCGCCAGATCCGGCGATGCCTGCTCGCCGCGCTTCTTGATGCCCTGGTCGAGAAAGGTCTCGATCCCGATCGTGCCGCTATAGTCGCCGATCACATGCGCCCACAGGTCGATCGTGGTCGATTTGCCGTTCGCGCCCAGGCCATACCAGAAGTGCAGCTTCTGCTCCGATATGTCGCCGCTGGCGCTATAACCGGCCCACTGGTGCAAATAGCGCCGCATGCCCGCGTCGGGCTGGGCCCATTCCAGGAAGCCGTCATAGATCGGGCTGGTCGCCGCCGGATCATAGGTGACGGGCGCGAGCTTGGTGTTCAGATCCTCGCGCCGGTGCGGTTCGAGCGTGACGGTCGCGCCATTTTCCTTGTCGCGCCGGAATCGCAGCGTACCGTTCAGCACATTGATCGCCAGCGGGTCGCGGTCGAAATCCTCGATCGGCGCTGTCACCCACCGCTTGGCGAGGCCGGCAATGCATCCGATCCGCCCCGCGCCTTCCGAAACACGCCCGAATTTGGCGATCTGCTCCGACAGGATGACCGGCCCGCTGCTCTTAATTTCGAGCACGCGGTCCATCGCCCCGATGCGCTCGCCGCTGTCACGATGCCGCTTCCACTGATCGGCCAGCAGCACGGGCACCTTGCCCTCAGTGGGCAAAGGCTCATCGGGCTTCGCAAAGCCGGTGGTCGCCACGAAATCCGCCTCGCGCTGGATCGAGCGCACCGTGTCGAACACGGCCGCCTGCACTTCCGCCGGCAGTGTATCCTTGTCCTGGTCGAGCACCTTCCAGCGCCTGCCGTCCCAGCCCAGCCAGCCCTTGGCCGTGGTGAAGCGGAAGCTCCCGCCATAGCGGGCATTGAACCGCTCGGCATTGCCCAGGTCCGTGCGCTGGAATCCGGCGCACCGCATGTCGAGCAGCATCGGCGCGATGTCGAAGCCCTTGGCGACGCCGGCGGCGAAGCTGCGCTCAATATCCTCGGCCGCGACATCCTCAACGCCGTCCGCCACCTCATCGATCGCGTCATCGGCCATGTCCTGGTCGATCAGGCCCGCGCCAACGCGCCGACCCATGCCCCAGGCGAACAGCGTCACGCCATCCTTCGTGCGCTCGGCCGAGGCGACAAGGCCCGCCAGCCGCTTCGCCGCCACCGCCCGCAGCCGGTCCTGCACCTCCTCCGTCTGGTCGGAGAATTTCGCCTCCATGGTTCCAACCGGAAGCTTTTGATCCTCGACCACCCACCGGGGGGCCGGGGGGAACTCGGCGTTGAACAGGGTCCGCCAATAGGACTGGTACTGCAGCCGCGTCTCTTCATGCGCCACGCTCGCCGCGAGATCGGCCAGTTGCTGCCAGATCGCCGCCCTCCCTTCCGGCGTGTCGCGATCCCCGGCCGCCAGCACCGCCGTCCAGACATAGCTGGACAGCGAAAGCGCGACGCCGACCAGATCGTCGATCGCCGCGCGCCCGCATTCCCGCACCAGGCTGTCAGGATCATAGCCATCCGGAAGGGTGGCGATCTTCAGCGACCGACCCGGCCCGACCATGGGCAGGGCGCGAATGCAGGCGCGGGAGGCCGCCTTGCGGCCCGCTTCGTCGCCATCCATCAGCAGGACCGGGCATTCCGTCACGCGCCAGGCGCGCTCCAGCTGCTCCGGCGTGATCGCCGTCCCCATCGGCGCGACCGCCTCGCCGATCCCGGCCTGGTCGAGCGCGATCGCATCGAAATAACCCTCGACCACCAGCAGCCGCCGGGCGACACGCGCCGCCGGGGCCGCGCGGTGCAGGTTGAACAGCACCCGGCCCTTGTCGAAATGCTCCGACTGGTCGCTGTTCAGATATTTGGGCTGGGCTTCGCCAAAGGCGCGACCGCCAAAGCCGATCGGCCGACCGCGCGCATCGTGAATCGGAACGATGATGCGATGCCGGAAGCGATCGCGCTTGCGGCCCTGCTCATCCTCGACGACCAGGCCGGCCGCCACCAGCTGGTCGGCAGCGATGCCGATCGCCGACACGCCGCCGCGCATGGGCGCAAAGCCGATGCCGAACCGCTCGATCGAGGCGGGCTCGATTCCGCGCTCGGCCAGCGCCTCCATCGCCATGCCGGTCGGCTCCAGCTGGCGAGCATACCATGCCGCCGCATCGCCCAGCACTTCACCGACATGCTCAGCCCGACGCGCGCGCTCCGCCTGCTCCGGCGTCCGCGCCGGCATCTCCACCCCGGCCGCTTCCGCCAGCTGCTTCACCGCATCGATGAAGTCCATGCCTTCATGATCGGTGAGCCAGCGCAGCGCGTCGCCATGCGCGCCGCAGCCGAAGCAGTGATAGAATTCCTTGTCGTCATTGACGGTGAAGCTGGGCGTCTTCTCGCTATGGAACGGGCAGCAGCCCTTATGTTCCTTGCCCTTTTTCTCCAGCTTCACCTTCTGCCCGATCAGGGCGGAGAGCGGCGTGCGGGCGCGGAGTTGGTCCAGAAATGCAGTTGAAAGAGACACAGAAACCCACCCCGAAAAATCAGGTCAAACATTCACATCGATGTCGCGAAGGTCGCGGCCGTCAGGACGGCGGCGCGCTACTCCCCGTCATGCTCGATCGTCCTGGCCGTCGGGTCCGCCCGATCGCCGTCGAGATACATCCAGGGATGCGCCTCGACCGCCTCCATGATCGGCGCGGGGGCGAGGTGAAAGGCGAGCGCAGCCGCGCCGACCGTCTGCCCTTCCCACCGCTGATCCTGCAGGCCGCTCCACACCTGGAGCGCGGTGCCCAGGGTGCCGATCGCGTGCAGTTCGATGCCCATGCAGTCGCGCGCGAGCTCGATCGGCAGGTTGAAGACGCGCGCGACGATCTCGGCCGTCGGTTCGGTCGGCTGCGTCAGTGACCAGCGCGCTACGGCCTGGCCGACCAGCCAGCGGCCCGGCATGCCCGATCCGTCGCTGTCGCCGCCTTCCACGTCCTGGTCGGCATTGTCCTCATCCAGTTCGGTGACATTCCAGCTGTCGGTTTCCCGACCCCAGCGCGTCACCCATGGGCCCACAACTTCCTGCGTCAGTGCCACAGTCACCCCCTCTGCCGTGCGTGGCGCTTGCTGGGCACCGCTCGCGGAAGGGGAGGCTTGACCGGCTGCTGAGCCTGATCGGGTTCCCGATGTTCGCACACCGCTGCGCCGCTTGCGTCGTTGAAGCAATAATTTGCTTCCCCGGCAGGTGGCACCTGCAGAACATCGCCCGGGATCGTGATCAAATTGTCGAAACCGGGCACGGGCGGGATGGCATGCGATGCACATCCGGTGGCGGCGCTCAGAATAGCGCCCATGAACAGCGGCCTGACGACTTTACGGATATTCACGCCTTTATTCCTCCCCCAACAGGTCCGGCGCGCGAAACGGCGTCAGGACATCATAAATGCAGTGGCGATCGATCGCCTCGTCGTCCCAGACACACCAGATCACTTCCATGGTCGGCGCGCCCTTGCCCAGGAAATCGGGCCGCCAGTTCAGCGCCCAGATCCGCTGCGGCTGCCGCTGCCGCCAAAGCCCCGTCCGCGCCTGGGCATGCCAGAAGCTGGCCTTCAGCAGCATGGCGACATAGGTGCAGTGCAGATCGACCAGCAGATGCCGGATCATCTCCTCCGCCAGCGCGAAGGGCGGATTTGTCACCACCACCGGCGACCATGCCTCCTGGCAGAGCAGCAAGTCCTGCGGCGCCACCAGGTTGTCAGGATCCGCAATCAAGTCGGAGGCGACCGTCGGAAAGCCCGCGACCCTGAGTTCCTTCGCGATGGCACCGCCGCGACCGCAGGGCTCCCACACGGGATGATGGCCATCGCACATCGTCAGCAGCGCCTCGCGCTCCGCCGCGATCAGCGCGCGCGTGACGGTCGCAGGCGTCGGATAATAGTCATTCCCCTGCCGATCGACCTTGGCACCACCGCCCGTCATCATGCGGCCGAGGCCGAGCGGAGCGGGACCGGCGATCGGCGGTTCGGGGAAAAGGGCGTCAGTCATCACGAACGACCAAGTTCGCGAATAGTTGTCGCGCCGTCATGGTAGTGGACAGAGATAGGCTGTCCTTCACCAGATTCAGGATCGACCAGAAGTCCCAGCGCCTTCATCATGTCGAACATGGGTTTGATGCGCGAAACATAGACATCATAGTCTTCACGCGTCAGGAGACTCGCCCCGCATTTGGGGCAAGGCTTCCCGATTTGGTCCTCCCGCAATTCATCATTTTCCTCGCGATGGCCGCATCCCTGCGCATCGCACTGCAGAAAACCTTTCAGCATCAGACCCTCAACGGCATAAGGACATAAAGGCGGGCGGCATCGTCGCTGGTCTGCCAGAGCGATGGCGCGGCGGGGTCGGCCAGCTTCACGCGGGCGCGCTCGTCGCCCATCCCCTTCAGCTGCCGCAGCACATCCAGCAGATAGCTGCCGTTGAAGCCGATGCGCAGCGGCTCGCCGTCATATTCGCAGGGCACTTCCTCGCTCGCCGTGCCATTCTCCGGGCTGGTGACTTCCAGCGTGACGGCCTGCGCGGCAAAGTTGAAGGCGATCGCCTTCGTCTTGTCGCTGCTGATCGTCAGCACCCGCTCCACCGCCTCGGCGAGCGGGCCTGGCTCGAACCAGCAGTCCAGCCGGTTGGCGGCAGGAATGACGCGGGTGTAATCGGGAAAGGTGCCGTCGATCAGCTTGCCGGTGAGCACCGTCTTTCCGACCTCGAACCGGAACTTCGACGTGCTCACCGCCACATCGACCATGCCGCCCTCTTCGTCGAGCAGCTGGGCGAGCGCAGCGACCGCCTTCCGGGGAATGATAATGTCGGGCATGCCGTCCGCGCCATCGGCAACGTCGCAATGGAAGCGCGCCAGCCGGTGCCCGTCGGTCGCGGCCGCGAACTGGCACTCCGACCCGTTCGGCACATGCAGGAAGATGCCGCCCAGATAATAGCGTGTCTCTTCCGTCGAGATGGCGAACCGCACGCTCTCGATCATCTGCACCAGCTGGGTGCCATCCTGCTCCCACTGCGCATCCCAATCGCGGGCAGCGAGCACCGGGAAATCATCGGTCGCCAGCGTCGGCAGCTTGAACCGGGCCCGGCCGCACTTGATCGTGATGCCCGTGTTGCCGTCAGACTCGATCTTGGCGATGCCCTCCGCCGGCAGCTTGCCCGCAATCGACGCGAGCAGCGCGGAATCGACGCAGAAGTTCATGGCGGTGTTCGCGCCCGCATCCTCCAGATCGACGGTCTTTTCGACCATGATCTCCAGATCGGTGCCGGTCAGGAACATCTGGCCCGGCGTCGATCGCACCAGCACCGTCGCGCAGATCGGCACGGTCGTCCGCTTCTCGACCACGGCGTTGACCGCCTTCAGCGCGGCGCGCAGCACCTTCACATTGACGTTGATCATGCGCTCAATCCTCCACGGCGAGCATCGGCTCGCTCGCCTTGAAGGAAGCGAGCGGCGGCTGTCCCTGCACATTGGGCTGCATCGCTGCCGTGACGGCGAAGGGCGGAAACTCCAGGGCGAACAACCCGTCCGCGCTGGCCTCGTTGATGGTAAGCGCATAGCCGCCATCCTTGCCCTTCTTGGCCCGGAAGCAGTCGGCCGCATTGTCCACGCTCAGCGCGACATGCCCCGCGAACTTGCCCCCCCCCCAGCGACAACCGCAGACCGGCCTGGTCGCCGACCATGCACAGCGCCTTCGCCAGCTGCGGGCCGATCCCGATCTTGATGTAGCGCACCATCTTGCCGTTGCGTGCGCCCAGCTTGCGGGCGGCGATGCTCACGCCCATGGCGGGCACCTTCTCGGCCGACGGCGGCGTCGGCTTCACATTGCTGATCGGCTCCCAGCTCACGCCACTTCCTCCTCTGCTTCAGGGACGTTGTCGCCATGGGGGTTGTCCGCCCAGGCTTCGATCGACCGCCATGTCAGGCCGATGGCCTGGGCGTTCTCCAGCAACTCCTCCAGGTCGTCATAGAAGGAGCATTCATATTCGTCGGCTTCCGGCGTATCCGGCTGAGCATCGGCATAGGCGCCATTCTCCCAGCGGAAATGCGCGACGCCATCGACCTGGATGACGACGGGCGCGGGATCCATCGCCAGCACTTCGGCGCGTCGCGCGACCAGTGCTTCAGCGGCTTCCGCCTTCGCCCTTTCCTCAGCTTCGCGCCGGACGGCCTTCTCAGCCTCCTGCAGCAGATATTCCTTCTCGGCATCCTCCAGCCGCGCATCGATCTCCGCCGGCGTCACCAGGATCGAGAGGCTGACGGTATGGCAATCGCCCAGCCCATCCTGCTCGACCAGACCGCCCAGATGCGGCCGCGTCGATTGCCACCACAGCCGCCCTTCGGTGCGCTCCTTATGATGGTCCCGCGCCACCATCCATGCCGCGACCGATCGCACTGCGCCCGCCCGCAACCGGGCTTCCCGATCCGCCTCCGACTCGCGAGCGGCATGCTGCTGAGGCGGCACCACATCGGCCAACCGCGCACCCGGCACGAAAAAACCTTCGTCCAGCACCAGCTTCCCGGCATGATCGATCCCGGCATAGCCGATAATGTCTATGCCTGCGTCGCTGGCCTTCTCCCGCAGCTTTGCCAGACTGGGCAGATCATTACGCCAATAGGGCCGCTCGACCTTTTCATACCCCTTCGGCGCCTTCGGCACCTTGCCCAGGCGCAGGCCAGGGACAAGGATCACGTCGCTGGTCGCCGGATGGTCGCGCTTCGCGTCCGCCTGCACATGGATGATCTGGAAGTTCGCCCGGTCGGTGGCGATCCCCATGATAATGTCGGGGTCGATCAGCTTGCGGCCGGAACAATTCTCCGCATCGCCGAACAGATCATCCTCATAGCGGCCGCCCTTCTTCTCATAGCCCGCCTTGCCGACGAACTTGAACAGCGCGTCACCAGTCGTCATCACCGCGTTGGTGATGCCCGACCGAATGCTCTGGACCCCATGGCCCCAGCTTCCCTTTTTCTCTTCGGCCGCAAATATCCGCAGCTGCAGCTTCTGGTCCTGCGTCCCGGCATAGGCCATGGCCGCATCGAGCGTCAGCTGGCCGCGCCGCATCGCGTCGAGTATCTCCGACGCCAGTCCCGCCAGCCGTAACCGCTGCTTCACATAGCGTTCCGAAAAACCGAACCGCTTGGCGATGTCCGCAGGCGACAACGCACCGGGCCGCATCAGTTCCTGGAAGGCCGCAAATTCATCCGCCGGATTCATGTCCCGCCGCGCCAGATTTTCCGACAGCGACAGTTCGATCGCCTCGGCCTGGTCGCGGATCAGCACCGACACCTCATAGCCATCGTCGATCGAGCCGCGCTCGCGCAGCAGCTGCAACGCCTGCAGGCGACGCCCGCCGCCGATGATATAGACCGCCGCCGCGTCAATATCGGTGTCGCCGACATAGCCGATCAACGATTGGAGCAACCCGTGCGCGGCGATGTCGTCGGCCAGGCTCTCCACATCGGCCGCCTTGTCCGTATGGCGCACATTTTCCGGCGCGCGGACAAGACGGCCGAGCGGCACCGGCTGAATGGCCATGGGCGCGACCCGAAGGCTCGCCGGTGCTGTCGTCTCTTCAGGCGCACCCTGCGCCGTCGCTTTCTTCGGTCTGGCCATGAAACGTCCTTCTCTCTTGGGCTTGCCGGTTGCGGCTTATGGATTGTCGGAGTGGGAAGAGGCGGAGGCGGCGCGATGTGCAGTCGCGTCCGCCTCCGCAGGGAAACCGCCGCTCGATAAGGGTCGGCAAGCGGCGGCAATCTGTTCATTGGTTTCGCGGTCGATCTCGTCGGCCCAATGCTCGGCCGTGTCGAAGTCGATGCCGAAGATCTGCGCCAGGTCGGCCAGCATGCAGCGGCCGACCTGATTGTAACGCGCCTCGAAATGGCGGCGGGTGATGGTCATGTCGACGAAGGTCATCGGCCCGCCTCCACCATCAGCCGATCGGCCAGAGCGCGTGTGCCGAGCGCGGCGGCGATCGACGCGATCAGCTGCTCGGCTTCCCGCTCGCCGATCTCCGCCATGCCGTCCGCCGTCGCCAGCAGCACCTGTCGAGCCGCCGGGCGGTAAAGCGCCATGATGCCGTTCGGGAACCGCCACCGCGCGCGCCGGGGCAATCCCTGCTGCGCCCGATAATGCTCCATCGTGCCGCCATCGACGCAGCCGCCGCAGAAATAGGCCGGATCGAAACCGGGCACCCGCACCGCGTCCCAGCCGTCAGGCAGCGCCGCCTCGGCCACGCCCTCTGCGATGGTGACGCAGCCGAAGCACTGGATCTGATCGCTCATAGCGCCCCCCGTACTGTCGATTTGCCGCTGGCGACCAGGGTCACGACGCGGCGCTCGCGGGTGCCGAAATTCGTGACGGTGAGCAGCTTCTGCTCGACCAGCTGGTTGAAGAGATAGCGGGCGGCCTCGGCATTCTTCAGGCCCATCTCCCGCGCGATCTCCGCATTGGTCCGCGCCGGGATGCCGAGCTTCAAACACCGCTCCATGATCGCCAGCACGCGGCCAGCCGGCGTCTCCGGCGCGGCATGCAGAGGGCGGGCCTGCGCCCTGGGCTGCCGGTCGGGATAGCGGCGCACGACGAAATATTCCCATTCGCCGTTCACCTTGCGCTGGTGCGTGCGGACCTCGCCCTCCTGCGCCAGTTCCCGGGCGCGGATAACGACATCGCGGCGCTGGTCCAGGACCGCGCCGCGCGCATAAACGAAGTCGGCACCCTCCGGCGCTCCGGCGATCCACTCATCCAGTTCATGGACGGAGGTGGACAGGCAGAGCGGCCCGATCGAAAAGCGCAGATCGCGCGCGTTCGTGGCCATCGTCAGCGCCCCCCTTCCATGGCCAGCAGGCGCTGATCGAGCGCGGCCAGCGTTTCCTGCATGATCTGGATGTCGGCCCGAATGGCGGCGTTCTCGCGCGGCGACACCGCCTCGCCAGCCTCGCCCTGGGCGCTGATCGCCGAGCGGATGCTGTCCGACAGATCGCCGAGTTCGCCCGCCAACTCGACCACCGACAGGGTCAGGCCGTTGGCATCGTCCTGCGGTTCGGGCATCGGCACGAACACGCCGCCCAGCTGGCGGCAATAGGCGCGCAGGATGAACGGCTGTCCCTCGACGCGAGCGCCCAGCATGTCGATGGTGACGGCGTCGCGGATCGTGATGCTGTCAGGCTCATTGACCGAACTGCAGCGCGACAACTGGCTCTTTTTGACGGATGTTTCGTCGGCGCAGCGTTCCAGCCCGCCAGCCGCTTCGATGGCGCGTTTGGTCGCCAGCGCAAGCGCCTTTTCCCCCGTGGCAATATCCCCCCGTGGCATTTTCTAGACTGTCTCCTCTGCAAGAGGGGAAGTTGCGGGACAATTTCCCGGTGACGAAGGCGGGCTCGCGCTCCTATCGGAGACGATATGACCGACCCCGTAGAAGTCGTTGGGCATCACCTCGCTGCGCGTCTTTTCGACGATGCGAAGCATCATCGTGCGATCGGGAATTTGCTGTCCCTTGGCGTATCGCTCGACCGTGCGCGGGTATTTCGTCCCGATCAAAGCGGCGAACGCGGTAAAGGTAAGTCCTTCTCGAGAGAGGTAATCTTGGAGCGTCATGAGCCCGCTTTAGCTACATTGGCTAATTCCCGTCAAGCCAAATTAGCTATATCCAGCCAAGACGGATTTAGCCGGGTCGGCTATTCCAAACGCATGGCTGAAAACCAGAACATGATCCGCGAAATTCGCAGGCGCAGGGGGCTCACGCTGGAGCAGTTGGGAGCACTGACGACGAACCCGCGCACGGGTAAGCCGACAGATCTTGCCACCATTCAGAAGATTGAAACCGGCAAGCGGAAGCTCGACGGAGATTGGCGCGCTGCGATCGCCGAGGCGCTAGGCGTGGAGCCGGATGATTTAGTTGGCGCGACTATCCCCCGCCGTCCGGTGCGAAGGGTGCCGCTGTTGGGCAAGATCGCTGCAGGCAACTGGCGAGCCGCAATGGAGGATCCGCTGGATTTAATCCCAACCACCAAGGGCGGACCGAACACCTTCGCCTTGGTGCCGGATGGGGACAGCATGGACAAGCTGGTACCGCACGGGGGAATTATATTCTGCGACCCAGACGATAAAGCGCTGATCGCGAACAGCTATTACGCAATGATGCGTCCGGGCGGAGAGATGACCTTCAAACAGTTTCTCGACAGCCCGCCCAGGCTCGCTCCTTGCTCCACGAACCCGGAGCATAAGGAAATGCTCATGGGCGAAGAGCCGTTGACCGTCATAGGACGGATTATCGGATATAACGCCGACCTCTAGGGCCAGACCGGCGCAATCCAGGTCAGAGGCTCTAGAAACACACGCCCGTATTGCAGATCGACGTGCGCCTCACGCGCTTCTACCGCGTCCTGCACGGCTTCCGCGCGCGTTTGACGTAGCGGCCCCTTCACCTGCGTATCGACCATGAACACATAGCCGATCGGCCTGCTCTTACCCGCAGCCGCATCAATCGACCGCTGCACCTTACCAGAATAACCCACCCACGACTCCTTTCCGCCGGTGAGAACATAAATCGAACAAACATTGCCAACGAGTCAACGGGTTTAAATCGAATTAGCTATCTTGGCTAAATTTGCCGTTGACATGATTTAGCCAAGATAGCTAATTGAGCCAATCGCCAACACGGGAGGCTCATGTGCTTCAAACTGAAAACCATTTCCCTTATCCCGGCAGCATCGCGTTGTTTCTCGGCCTGCGCTGGCGCGTCCTGAGCCATGCGGCCGACGGCACCGCGCATATCGCCCGCGAAGGCACCGCCGCATGTCTCAGCCGCCGCGCTGACATCAGCGAACTGGTCGATCCGAAGATCGCCGACGAGAACGCTATGATCGCGCTCACCGACATGAGCGAGGCAGCGGCCCGTATCGGCCTCTTCATCGCCCGCCAGCTGCGCGACGCCAATGAAGTCACCATGGCGGACCTTCGCCGCTTGCTGGCCGAGGCCGCCCGCGAAGGCCGCATCCCGGCAGCGCGCGACAACTTCCAGATTGCGATGCTCCTGCGCCGCCTGGGCTGGCGCAAGGTGGGCTATGCCAAGGAAAGCTACGGCACGTCGGCCCGCTATGCGCGCGGAGCCGTCCAGTGAGCGCCGCCGCATTTGTGGTCATCTTCGGCAGCGCCTGGTTCGCCTTGGCGATCATCTGCGGGATGATGGTGGAGTATCGGCACAAAATCGCCGCGGCCCTGCTGTTCGAGCCGATCCCGCGCGATCATCCCGTCATCATCCAGCGCAGGTCAAACGATGGCTGACAAGTCGATCTACGCGGGCAATCCCGCCGACGTTCGCGGGCGCCCGCTGGCCGAATTCACCGGCGTCGCCCAGGACATAAACGACAGCGACCCGCTAATGGCGATCTACGCCGCGCCGGAATGGGCATGCCTTGGCGATGACGGCCAGCAATGGGTTTGCGGCCTGGTCCGCGAGACGATCGCGCGCGCCGCCGAGCGGCACCGTGATCGCTATCACCTCGCGCTCATGGCCATCCAACTCGCCGCCGTCGAGGGCAGGATCTGCGACGATGTCGCATGGTTCGACAAGTTCACCACCCTCTACGACCTCATAGAGGACGTTCTCCGCCCTCCACAGGCGCCCGTCATCGCGGACCTGTTCAATGCCAATGAGGCCACGACATCGCAGCACTTCGCGCATCAGCTGCTGACAAATCTGCCCCGCACCGTGCCGACACAGCAGCCGATCACGCATGACGCCGACTGCCTTTCTTTCTTCGAGGCGGCACCGGGGCCCTGCGATTGCAGCGTTTCCCGCCGTGCCTAAGCCGACCCCCGCCCAACTGCACCAGTTCGCCAAGGATGAACGCGCGCGCCGCAAGCTATCGTGGGAGCGCGCGGGCAAGGCGGGCAGCGAACAGGCGCGTTACGATGACGCGCTGTGGTCCAACATCGAACAGATGGCGGGAATCGCGGCAGGCGATCCGACCTGTCGGACACGCGAGCCCCAATGGTGGAGTCGGCCGCAGCGCATCATCATGGCGCGCAACGCTTGGACCACGGCCTGCAAAGCCGAGAACAGCCTGGATCACTCAATCAAGGCGAACCTGAGCAAGATTGCCGACCTCTGGCAGCTGTACCGATGGCTCCAGCCCGTGGGCTGGTCCCCTTATCTCAGCAGGGAGACCGCATGAACGCGCCCCTCGACCCCGCAACCCGCGAATTCGTGAAGGCACTTGCGCGCGCGCAAGTTGCAAGAGACATTGCCGCCCTTCGCGCCGCGCACCGGCCCGAGGGCCAGGGAGACATTCGTGCGCACGGTCATCTACGCACGCTTCAGCAGCGATAACCAGAATCCGCGCTCGACTGCGGATCAGATCGCCCTGTGCCGCCAGCGCGCGGAACAGGAAGGCTGGCCGGTCGTGGGCGTTTTCGAGGATGCGGCCATCTCCGGTGCCGCAGGCATTGGCCCGCAACAGCGGCCCGGCCTGAACGCCATGCTTCAGCTGGTCGAAGCGGGCGCGGTCGACCAGGTGCTCGCCGAATCGACCGACCGCATCACGCGGCATGTCGCCGATGCCCATGTCGTCCGCGAGCGCATCGAGTTTGCTGGCGCTCGCCTCTTCACCCTTTTCGACGGCACCGTCACGCCCATGATCGGCCTGGTCAAAGGCTTCATGGACGCGCAGTTCCGCACCGACCTCGCCAAGCGCGTGCGACGCGGTCAGCTGGGCACGCTGAAACAGGGCCGCATCCCCGGCAGCATCGCCTACGGCTACCGCCACGCCAACCGTCTCGACGAGAAGGGCGCGCTGGTACGCGGCCTGCGCGAGATCGATCCCGACAAGGCCGAGATCATCCGGCGCGTGTTCGCCGAATATGTCGCCGGCCGCAGCCCGCGCGCGATTGCCGCAGGCTTGAACGCCGAAGGCATCCCAGGCTCGCGCGGCGGCATCTGGCACGAGACCGCCATCAGCGGCGACGCGAAATTCAAGCGGGGCATGCTCCGCAACGAGACCTATATCGGCGTTGTCACCTACGGCCGCAGCCGTCAGGTCATCAACCCGCAGACGCGCCAGCGCCTCAGCCGGCCAACCACCGAGGGCGACGTCGAGCGCCATGAGTTCCCGCACCTTCGTATCATCGACGATGAAACGTGGCGGCTGACACAGGCACGGCTTGCATCGAACCAGGGCGTCAGACCGGAACGCCAGCGCCGACCCAAGCACGTCCTGTCGGGCCTCGGCTTCTGTGGCGTCTGTGGCGCGCCCTGGGTCAAGACCGCCGGCGAATTCTGGGGATGCAGCGTCTTCCGCTATGGGCAGGACTGCACCAACAACCGGCACATCAAGACGTCACGCTATGAGGCGCTGGTCCTGGCCGACCTGAAGGCGGGCCTCCTCTCCCCCGATGCCGTGAGCGAATATGTCCGCGAATATCACCGCGACTTCGCCCGCCAGTCGGCCGACCTCGGCCGCGATCGCGCCCGCATCGAGCGCAAGCTACAGGAGGCTGAGCGTAAGAAGGAGCGGATGCTGAAGGCGTTCGCCGAAGGCGGCAGCGAGTTCGCCGAGATCCGCACGATGCTCGCCACCGCCCGCGATGAAGCCGATCGCCTGCAACGCGAGCTCGCCAGCATGGATGCGCTGCCGAACGTCCTGGCGCTGCACCCTCACGTCGAGGAGCAATATCGCCAACAGGTCGAGGATCTGGCCGCCGCGCTGGCAACCCCCGAGGCCCAGCCGGAAGCGATCGGCCGCTATCGCGCCATGATCGCCCGCGTGATCGTCAGCCCCGACACCACGAAGCAGCGCGGTGCTGTCGTCCAGGTCGTGCGTCAGATGGATGAGATTTTGTCGATTGCCACGGGCGCGGGACAACGCGCGCGCCTGTGAAATCAGTCCCGGCCTCTTGGGCCGGAAGCGACATCACGGAATCTTGAGAAGCAGGTCATGGACCTTAGGCCAGTGATCCGACATCACGAAGGCCGCGTATTTACTCGGGATGTCGGCAAGCCGCGCTACATCCGCCGTGTTTATCTTCCCCTCACGATAGGCGGGCATGAGAAGCTCCCGCGCGGCCATTGGCAGAAGAAGCGCGGCCGCGCGCCACTCCGCCAGGCGATCGCGGTTGGTCTCCGGTCCGTCTTCTAGGGGGTCTTGCATCTCAGGCGGAAGGCCGATCCGCTCAGCAAGCTGATCAATATCCTCGATATTGTTGGTGTGCGTATCTGCCGGATCGAGAAGGTGTGTCAGTTCCTTGCAGCAGATCATCCGCTGCCAAGCGAGGTCGAGCCCCCGGTTATAATAGATGTTCGCGTGACGCTCCGGATCAGCATAGACGCCGTTGCGCACGTGAAAAACCTTGATCTTCCCAAGCATAACGTCGGCGTCGATATCAACGCCTATGAATTCGACGTAATCCTGGTGGCCCATCGCGCGTATTTCAGCCAGAACGGCATTAACATCGACGGGCAATACGGCCAGCCGTGAGAATTTTTCGATCAGCTTCGCGATAGTCATAGAGGGCCGATAAAATAAAAGGGCCCCGATGTCTACCGGAGCCCTCTGGGAATTATTGAGATACTTATCAGAGCGAAGCGACGAACTCAGCGACGTTCACCAGCTCATGACTGCTCACAGGAGCGGCCTGGCTGATAGTCGCGGTACGCATCCGGAACTGATTTTCGGCCGAGCGGGCTTCCGCCTTCAACTCTTCGACCGTGATGATATCGTCACGACGACCCCGGAAGAACTTGACATTCACGAGGTCATCTCCATGCCCCGAGAAAGGGCATTCGACCTGTCCTTTTTCTAGCTGCGACATGGTACGGCTCCCGACAAAATATTAAACACGACGATCGCTACCGCTTTGCGGTGTGCAAATGGTAAACGACACAAACTTTCTTGGTGCTGAATGCGTTCACTTAGTGATTCGTTCCAGCTTCGTTGGCGGGCCCTTAAGCGAGTTGAATACGAGATTCAACGTCAGGTCAAATTTTCATTGTAAAATTCGGCCAACATCAGAACGTCGATCAATTCACCTTACGCTATAAAACTCGCCGAGTTCAGCCGCCTTAATCTAGCATATGGTGTGCAACGCGTTGCATTTCCAGCTTGGAAATGATTTCCGCAATTACGCTAACGCCCAATTTGCCGAAAGTCATGGCAAATATCTGACGATCCGCGAAGCCATGGGCGCATCGGTCCCTTCGGCAGGAGTGGCCTGCGCGTTTGAACGCAAAACGCTCGAACGCCTGGTCGACGCTCAAAAGGGCGGCCCGTTCGACCCCGCTTCCCTGACTGAAGATTATGAGGTGGGCCTTCGCATCCGCGACATGGGTCTGCGCGGCGTCTTCGTGCGGATGCGAGACGAGGCAGGCGACCTGGTCGCGACGCAGGAATATTTCCCCGACAATCTGGATGCAGCTGTCCGTCAGAAGGCGCGCTGGATGGTGGGCATATCGCTAGCCGGCTGGGATCGTATGGGCTGGCAGGGCGGGCCCGCGGAATGGTGGATGCGCGTGCGCGACCGGCGCGCAGCCCTCGCGGCCTTCGTCCTGTTCGCCGCCTATCTCGCCTTCCTGCTCTGGGGCGTCCTGCTGCTTGCCTATTGGTTCGGCATTGCCGCGCCGCTCGCGCCTTCGCCGCTGATCGAGGCGCTGCTGTGGCTCAATTTCGCTTTCATGCTCTGGCGCATGGCCATGCGCGCCATATTCGTCGGACGCGGCTACGGATGGCTCTATGGACTGGGCGCGATTCCCCGGACCATCCTCGCCAATTTCATCGCGATGCTGGCCGCGCGGCGCGCGGTTTTCCTCTATCTCGACTCTCTTTTCGGCAAGCCGCTCGTCTGGGACAAGACGCAGCACCGCTTCCCCCAGCTTTGAGGTCCGCATGACCAATACAGCCAGCGGACGACCGGTCCGCTTCTTCGTCCTGCTCATGGGCGGCTGGACGACGATCCGGATCGCAAGTGGCATGCTCGGCGCGACGGGTCCGGCCATTTACCACCCGCCCGCGGCGAAGTCGCCCACCCCAGGCGATCAGCCGACGCCGCAGCATATCGCCCGCTCCGCAGCCGCGATCGAAGGGGTTGCAGCCGCCAATATGCCCGAGGCAGCGGCTGTTCTCCCCCCTGACAGATCCCATGCGGCGCCTACCCTGCTCGCGCATGCCATCATGGTTCCGATTGCCCGGCTTTCGGCACCTATCGCCGAACCGCGCACCCTCGCGCGACCGGGCGCGCAGGACGGATCTGTTCGCCTCGCCATGGCGTCGGCCCCCACGTCCGGCCCGGCTGCAACGGCCGAAGCCAGGGGATCAGCGATGGTCCAGGAGGCACCCGTCGCCATTCCTCTCGCACCGCCGACGCAACCACGCTCGGATCGTTGGCGCGGCAGCGCCTGGCTGCTCTGGCGCGACGGCAGCGCCACGCCCGCCAACACCGTTACCGCGGGCCGGCTGGGCGGATCGCAGGCGGGCCTGCGGCTCGACTACGACCTGACGCCAAACGCACCGGGACGCGCGGCCGCCTATGGCCGCGTCAGCACTGCCCTCAATCGCCCCGCCTCGCCCGAAGGCGCCGTTGGCCTGTCCTGGCAGCCGGCTCGTTCCGTGCCGATCAGCCTGGCGGCCGAACGGCGCATCGCCCTCGGCAAGGGTGCGCGCAACGCCAATGCCGTGATGGCGGTGGGCGGGTTCGGCCCGACCCCACTCGTTCGTGGCCTGGAGGCCGAAGCCTATGCCCAGGCGGGCATGGTGGGCTTCCGGTCCCACGACCTGTTCGTCGACGGGAAATTCTCCCTGCTTTCGCCGATCGCCCGCTCGCCCCTGCGGGTGGGAGCAAGCCTGTCCGGCGGCGCCCAGCCGGCGGTTGAACGTCTCGACATAGGACCCGAAGTGCAGATCCGCCTGCCGTTGCCGCGCGTCGCCACCCGGCTGAGCGTCGAATGGCGAGAACGGATCGCCGGCCATGCGGCGCCTTCATCGGGGCTGGCCGTAACCCTTGGCGCGGATTTTTGACAAGGAAGCGGCCTCCCCGCCTTTATCTTGGCCGACATTGGGCTTAACCGGATAACTCCATGGATCTCTATCTGCCCATCGCAAACCTGTCGGTGAACGCCCTGGTGATCATCCTGCTCGGGGGGGTGGTCGGCCTGCTCTCGGGCATGTTCGGGGTTGGTGGCGGCTTCCTGACGACCCCGCTCCTGATCTTCTACGGCATCCCGCCTACCGTCGCCGCCGCCTCTGCGGCGAGCCAGGTTACGGGCGCCAGCGTCTCCGGCGTGGTCACCCATATGGAGCGGGGGACGGTCGATTTCCGCATGGGCGGCGTGCTGATCGCCGGCGGTGTGGTGGGTGCGGGTATCGGCGTGCTGCTATTCCGCCTGCTTCAATCGATCGGCCAGATCGATACGGTGATCGGCATCCTGTACGTATTGATGCTGGGCGGCATCGGCCTGCTGATGGCGAAGGAATCCATCCAGGCCGTCATCGCGCTGAAAACCGGCAAGCGGCTCCAGGCGCGCAAGCGGCGGCACCACCCGCTCGTGGCCGCGCTGCCCATGCGCTGGCGCTTCTACCGGTCCGGCCTCTACATATCGCCGCTCGCGCCGCTGCTGCTTGGCATGGCGACCGGCATCCTGACGATGCTGCTCGGCGTAGGCGGCGGTTTCATCCTTGTGCCCGCGATGCTCTACCTGCTCGGCATGACCACGCAGTCGGTCGTGGGCACATCGCTGTTCCAGATTCTTTTCGTTACCATGGCGACGACCATGCTGCACGCCATGACGACCAAGGCCGTCGATCTGGTACTGGCCCTGCTGCTGCTGATCGGCAGCGTTAGCGGAGCGCAGATCGGCACCAGATTGTCGATGAAGGTCAGGCCGGAATATCTGCGCATCCTGCTCGCCATCATCGTGCTGCTGGTCGCCGCCCGCATGGCACTGGGCCTCGGCTTCCGCCCCGACGAAGTCTACACGATCGAATTGCGATGATCGCGCGCCTTCGCTTTGCAGTAATCGCTGCTGCGATGCTGATGCTGACGGCGGCCAGCGAGCCGATCCTGGTGCCCGACGTTTCCCAGCGCGACGTGGAGATTCGCTACAGCTTCACCGGCGCAGACCTGCTCCTGTTTGGCGCGATCGCCTATCCGGACGGGCGTCGACCGAAAGAGCCAGCAGACATCGTTGTCGTTCTCAAAGGCCCCGAACAGTCGATCACCATGCGCGAAAAACAGAAGGTCGCTGGTATTTGGGTCAATGCCGATAGCGCCCGATTCCGGTCCGCGCCCAGCTTTTACGCCTTGGCCTCATCGCGATCGATTGATCGCATCGTCGATGAACGTACGGCAGCGATCTATGAAATGGGCGTCGACAAACTGCAATTATCCCCATCCTCGCTCAACGACAGCGCCGTGCTCGACCGTTTCCAGCAGGGCCTGATCGAGCTCAGGGAACGCTCAGGCCTCTATGTCGAACGCCCCGGCACTGTCGAGGTGACGGACGGCATCCTCTACCGCGCCCGATTGCCTCTTTCCGCGCGCGTCGTGGTGGGCGACTATACCGCCGAAACCTTCCTGGTGCAGGACGGCCGCGTCGTCGCAGCGGCGGTGCGCGACATCACGGTCCGAAAATCCGGGTTCGAACGGTTCATGGCCGTTGCTGCGGAACAATGGTCCTTCTTCTACGGGCTCGTCGCGATCGCGATGGCGGTGGGCATGGGATGGGCAGCGGGCGCCATCGCGCGACGGTTATAGCGACGTCTTTTCCTGGGTCGAAACCACCGCCGCCGAGGCGTCGTGACGAAAGGCGATCAGGGCGTCAGGTCGACGCGCTCCGCTTCCGGGAAAGCCATCTCCAGCAGAAGCGATCGGTGGCACGCATTCGCATCCCGCTCGAAGCAGAGCAGCGCGGTCGGACGCTCGCCTGCCATCTCCCGCAATTGCTCCGCCTGCACCAGCGCTTCCGGCAGCTCCAGCTGCCCGGCATAGACCTGCCGCAGGCGCGCATGGTCACCCTTGCGCGCGGCTTCGCGGCCGGCCGGCGGCGTGCCCAGCGCCTTCAGCCCGACATAGTCGATGCCCGCCTCCCGCAGCCCGGCGGCCAGGATATTCTTGGAGAAACCCGGCCGTCGCGACAGCGGAACCGCGCGCACATCCGCGAGCAGCGTGACGCCCGCGCCCTGCAAAGCCGCGACGACCTCGGCCTGAGTCGCGCCTTCATAGCCGATCGTGAAAATCCGCATGCCCGATAGATAGGGCGCGCCGGACGGTTTCCAACATCTCCGACCGATGCCTCAGCCTGGCACCAGGAGTTTTGGCGGACTGCCTTGCCCTCCTTCCTGCCGTCGCCTAAAGGGTCCTTTCATGCCCGCTATCACTGTCCCGCCGCCCTCGCCCGACCTTGCCGGACGGGCGTTGTTTCCGCATCGGCACCTCCTGTCCATCGCTGACCTGAAGCCCTGGGAAATTCGCTTCCTGCTCGACGAAGCGGAACATTGGGCAAAGGCCAATCGCGACAATGCGCGCAAGCATGACGGACGGCTGAGCGGGATGACGCAGATCAACGCCTTTTTCGAAAACAGCACGCGCACGCTGCTGTCGTTCGAAATCGCCGGCAAGCGGCTGGGTGCTGACGTGGTCAACATGCATGCCGGCCAGTCCAGCGTGAAGAAAGGCGAGACGCTGATCGACACCGCCATGACGCTCAATGCCATGGCCGCCGACGTGATCGTCATCCGCCATGCGAGTTCCGGCGCGGTCGCGCTGATCGCCGACCAGGTCGACTGCCCGGTGCTGAACGCGGGCGACGGCTGGCATCAGCATCCCACCCAGGCCCTGCTTGACGCGCTGACGATCCGGCGACGCAAGGGCGGGTTCGAAGGGCTGATCGTCGCCATCTGCGGCGATGTGCTACACAGCCGGGTTGCGCGGTCGAACATGCTCTGCCTCGCCGCGCTGGGGGCGCAGGTGCGCGCGGTCGCCCCGCCGACCCTGATGCCGCCCGAGGTCGAAATGCTGGGCGCCATCCCCTATACCCGCATGGATGAGGGACTGGCGGGAGCCGACGTGGTGATGATGCTGCGGCTCCAGAATGAGCGGATGGATGGCGCCTTCATTCCCTCCGCGCGGGAATATCACATGCTCTACGGCCTCACGCCCGAACGCCTGGCGATCGCCAGGCCCGACGCACTGGTCATGCATCCCGGCCCGATGAACCGCGGCGTTGAGATTTCCAGCGTCGTCGCCGACGATCCCGAACGCTCCGCCATCACCGAACAGGTTGAAATGGGCGTCGCCATCCGCATGGCCTGCCTCGATGTGCTGACACGAAACGCGCGCGGCGTGGAGGGATGGTCGTGAGCAAGCTCGCAATAGTGAATGGAAAGCTGGCCGACCCTACAGGCTCAGCGCTCGCGAACGGCATCATCTTGATCGAGGACGACCGCATCGTGGCAAGCGGCGATGTCGCCGTACCGGCCGGCGCGGAGCGGATCGACGCTGCCGGACTGGTCGTCGCGCCCGGCCTGATCGACCTCGGCGTCTTCGCCACCGACAAACCCGCCTTCCATTTCGGCGGCATCACGCGCGCCGCGCTGATGCCCGACCAGTCCTCGCCGCTCGATGACGCGGGCCTGATCCGTCAGGCGACCCGCGCCGGCAAGCCGGACTTCTGGGTGCATCCGATCGCCGCTGCGACACGCGATCTCAAGGGTACGGAACTGGCCGAAATCGGCATGATGCAGGCGGCAGGCGCCAAGGCGGTGGGCACCGGGCGCCAGTGGATCGCGGACTCCGGCGTCATGATGCGCGTGCTGGCCTATGCCTCTGGCCTCGGGCTCACCGTCATCACCCATGCCGAAGATGGCGGTCTGGCGGGCAAGGCCGTCGCGACCAGCGGCGAAACGGCGACAAGGCTGGGCCTGCCTCATGCACCCGGCTGCGCGGAAGCGATGGCCATTGCGCGCGACATCATGCTGGCGCGCGCGACCGGCGCGAGCATCCATTTTCGCCTGGTGACGACCCGTGCGGGCTTCGACCTCATCCGCGCGGCGAAGGCCGAAGGGCTGAAGGTCACCTGCGGCATCAGTCCCGCCTACCTGTTCCTGTCCGACAATGCGGTGACGAATTTCCGCACCTTTGCGCGCCTGTCTCCCCCGCTTCGATCCGAAGAGGATCGCAAGGCATCGATCGCGGCGGTCGCTGACGGAACGGTGGACGTCATCACCTCCAGCCATGATCCGCGCGGGCCGGAGGACAAGCGCCTGCCCTTCACCGACGCGTCGCCCGGCATGGCTGGCGCGGAAACGCTTCTCGCGCTTTCGCTCAACCTCGTGCGCGAAGGCCATCTTTCGATCTGCCGCCTGATGACGCTGCTGAGCGCCAATCCCGCACGGATCCTGGGCGTCGATGCCGGCAGCTTCGAAAGCGGCAGCGCAGCCGACCTCATCTTCATCGATCCCGATGCGCCCTGGATCGTCGATTCAGAGAAAATGGCGGCCCAGGCGGGCAATACACCCTTCGACCGGGTGCCGGTGCAGGGTCGTGCCCGACGCGTCATGAAAGGCGGCGCCTTCCTCTAAAGTTTCCCGCTTGCCCTCCCCGGCAGGCCACGCTAAAGCGCCGTCCTTCGCCGCACAGGAGTGTAGCTCAGCTGGTAGAGCGTCGGTCTCCAAAACCGAATGCCGGGGGTTCGAATCCCTCCACTCCTGCCAGGCATCTTGCCGCGAAACCTTGATAATTCAGGGATTCGTGGCTAGGTGCGCAGGCGAAGATGTGTCGCGGAGCGAGCGGCCGCACCCCCGGACGCCAGAATGGGCGGGATCGGGAGGGCGGACTATTGCTGCGCGATTTGGTATTTGTTCGAAGGTTTTTGAGGCAGCGATGGCGAAGGTTTCTCCGGGCGAATTCGTCAATCAGGTGAAGACCGAGGCGTCGAAGATCGTGTGGCCCACGGGCCGCGAAACGGTAATGACGGCAGTGATGGTCGGTATCATGACCACGCTGCTCGGCCTCTTCTTCTTCGGCATTGACACGTTCTTCGGCGCGATCGTCCGGTGGCTGCTGAACTTCGCGGCGGGTCAGGCATAATCGCCTAGTTTGGGAGTTTGAGACGGTAATATGGCGCGCTGGTACATCATCCACGCCTATTCGGGCTTCGAAAACAAGGTCAAGGAATCGATCCTGTCCGAAGCCGAGCGCATGGGCCTCTCCCAGCTGGTCGAGCAGGTGGAAGTCCCCACCGAGACCGTGACCGAGGTGAAGCGCGGCAAGAAGGTGCAGGTCGAACGCAAGTTCATGCCTGGATACGTCCTCGCCAAACTGGCAATGAACGACGATATCTACCACCTCGTCAAGAACACGCCGAAGGTCACTGGCTTCCTGGGATCAAGCGGCAAGCCGCAGGCGATCAGCGAGGCGGACGCCGCCCGCTATTTCGGCGCGCAGAAGGCAGCCGAGGCCGCGCCCAAGCACAAGGTCAGCGTCGATTACGAGATCGGCGACAGCGTCAAGGTGCTGGACGGCCCCTTTGCCAGCTTCAATGGCACCGTCGAGGAACTGGATTTCGAAAAGAACCGCGTCAAGGTGTCCGTGTCGATCTTCGGTCGGGCCACGCCGGTGGAATTGGACTTCGAACAGGTCGAACTGTCGAAGTAATAATCTACCGCTCGGTTCGAGCAGCTTCGAGCGAAGGCTGGAAGCGTCGTGGGGAATTATTCTCGACAAGCTCGAACCGAACGGATTTTGAAATTCCCCCCAGGGGAATAGCTGCGGGAGGATCGCTCCGGTGATCCGCCAATACCGCTAAACTTGAACCGGGCGGGCCTTTGGGTCCTCCCAGCAACAGAGTGAGTGACAATGGCCAAGAAGATTACGGGCTATATCAAGCTCCAGGTGCCCGCTGGAGCCGCCAACCCCTCGCCGCCGATCGGTCCGGCGCTGGGTCAGCGCGGTGTGAATATCATGGAATTCTGCAAGGCGTTCAACGCCTCGACGGACAAGATGGACAAGGGCACGCCGCTGCCGACCATCATCACCGTCTATGCGGACCGTTCGTTCAGCTTCGTCACGAAGCAACCGCCGGCCACCTATCTGATCAAGAAGGCGATCAACCTGAAGTCGGGTTCCAAGGAACCGGGCAAGGTTACCGCCGGCAAGATCACCCGTGCCCAGCTCGCTGAAATCGCCCAGACCAAGATGGTCGATCTGAACGCGAACGACATCGAAGCAGCGACGAAGATCATCGAAGGCTCCGCTCGCGCGATGGGCCTCGAAGTGGTGGAGGGCTAAGATCATGGCAAAGCTGACGAAGAAGGCGAAGGTCCTGGCCGCTGCCGTTGACCGCGAAAAGCTGCACGGCGTCGACGAGGCGCTGGGCCTGATCAAGACCCACGCGACCGCCAAGTTCGACGAAAGCGTCGAAATCGCCATCAACCTGGGCGTTGATCCGCGTCATGCCGACCAGATGGTCCGTGGCGTTGTCACCCTGCCCGCCGGCACCGGCAAGGACGTGCGCGTCGCCGTGTTCGCCCGTGGCGACAAGGCTGAAGCCGCGACCGCCGCTGGCGCCGACGTTGTCGGCGCGGAAGACCTGCTCGAATCGATCCAGGGCGGCAACATCGACTTCCAGCGGGTGATCGCTACCCCCGACATGATGGGTCTGGTCGGTCGCCTGGGCAAGGTTCTGGGACCCAAGGGCCTGATGCCGAACCCGAAGCTCGGCACCGTGACGCCGAACGTCGCCGAAGCGGTCAAGGCCGCCAAGGGTGGCCAGATCGAGTTCCGCGTTGAAAAGGCGGGCATCATCCATGCTGGCCTCGGCAAGGCGAGCTTCTCGGCCGAAGATCTGCGCAAGAATTTCGACGCGTTCGTCGATGCGATTGTCAAGGCGAAGCCGTCGGGTTCGAAGGGCAAATATGTCCGCAAGATTGCGCTCTCGTCCTCGATGGGTCCGGGCGTGAAGGTCGACGTGGCGGAAGTCGCCTCGGTCTGATCCCTGGCGGATAAGCATTAAAGGGGCCGCCTTCCTCTTTGCGGGGGAGGGCGGCCTTCTTATTTGGACACTCTCCCTGCTGGTCAGGGACGGTGTGAACTTCGGGGTGTGTGACCTTGCACCCTGACTTCGGCAACCGCCGAAGCACAGCGGGTCATCCTGTATCCGTCGGGACTGACGGGTCGCTTTACCGACGGAAAACATAATGTCTTTTGAACATCTCCCGCCCCTCCTCTCCGACGCGTTGACACGCAAGGGCTATGAAACGCTTACGCCCGTGCAAGCGCAAGTCACAGAGCCGGAAGCGGCAGGCCGCGACCTTATCGTCTCCGCGCAGACCGGATCGGGCAAGACCGTCGCTTTCGGCCTCGCCATGGCCACCGAACTGCTGGGCGACCAAAGCCGCCTCCCCGCCGCCAGCCGACCGATCGCGCTTGCCATCGCACCTACACGCGAACTGGCGCTCCAGGTCAGCCGCGAACTGGAATGGCTCTATGGCGAAGCCCGCGCGCGCATCGCGACCTGCGTCGGCGGCATGGACGCCGCAAAGGAACGCCGCGCGCTCGGCCATGGCGCGCATATCGTCGTCGGCACGCCTGGCCGTCTGCGCGATCATCTGGAACGCGGCGCACTCGACCTCTCCAGCCTTAGGACCGTCGTGCTCGACGAAGCCGACGAAATGCTCGACATGGGCTTCCGCGAGGATCTGGAGGAAATTCTAGACGGCGCGCCGCAGGAACGCCGCACCCTGCTTTTTTCCGCCACCATGCCCAAGCCGATCGTCGCGCTCGCCAGGCGCTACCAGAAGGATGCTCTGCGCATCTCGACCGTCAGTGATGAACGCGGCCATGGCGACATCAGCTATCAGGCGGTGACGGTCGCCCCGGCCGACATCGAAAACGCGGTGGTCAACCTGCTGCGCTATCATGAGGCGGAAACCGCGATCCTCTTCTGCGCCACCCGCGACAACGTCCGCCACCTGCATGCCAGCCTCACCGAACGCGGCTTCGCCGCGGTTGCGCTGTCGGGCGAGCATAGCCAGAATGAACGCAACCATGCGCTACAGGCGCTGCGCGATCGCCGTGCGCGCGTGTGCGTGGCGACCGACGTCGCCGCACGCGGCATCGACCTTCCCAATCTCAGCCTCGTCGTCCATGTCGAAATCCCCCGCGACGCCGAAACGATGCAGCATCGCTCCGGCCGCACTGGACGCGCGGGAAAGAAAGGGACGGCCGTGCTGATCGTGCCCTATCCGCGCCGCCGTAGGGTGGAATCGATGCTGCGCGGCGCGAAGATCCCGGTCGAATGGGGCACGCCGCCGAGCAAGGAAGCGATCCAGCAACAGGATAATGCGCGCCTGCGCGAAAAGCTGATGGAACGCGCGGAGCTGGATGAGCTGGACTGGGCACTGGGCGCTGAACTGCTGGCCGAAAAAAGTCCCAAGGAAATCGCCGCCATGCTGGTGAAGAGTGCCCGCGCCGCCCTCCCCGCACCCGAGGAACTGCTCGACGCCAGCGAAGCGCCGCCGCGCCGGGACGGCCCCCGGCCGGGCTTTGAGGAGACGGTCTGGTTCAACATGGACATTGGCCGACGGCAGAATGCCGATCCGCGCTGGATCCTGCCACTGATCTGCCGTCGCGGACATGTTTCGCGACAGGATATAGGCGCGATCCGCATCGCCGCGAACGAAACACTGTTCGAAATACCCAGCGCCATCGCGTCGCGCTTTATCGCAGCCGTCAAGCGTACCGGCGAAGCGAGCGACGAAGGCGCGGAAGTCGCGATTGAACAGGTCGAAGGAACGCCCCGTGAAGCCGCTCGCGAAAATCGACGGGAAGCACCGCGCGGCGGCAAGGGTCGTCCCAATGGCGAACGCGGTCCCCGGCCACCCGCCCACAGCCCGCGACCGTTCAAGGGTGGACCGAAAAGGGGCGCTCCCCGCAAACCGCGCGGCTGACCCGCCGGAGTGTGGCTAGGCGCGGCCAGGGCTAGGCCGCACCACAAAGCGCCAGCATCTTCGCCGCCAGTTCTCGCTCCCCCATGACGACATGGGGGACGCCCAGTTCTTCCAGATGGGCGACTTCGGCATCCGAATGCGCGCGGGCGATGACCTGGAGGTCGGGGTTGAGACGGCGCGCATGTTCATGGATGGCGCCTCCTTCAAACCCCTCCGGCACCGCGATCACCAGACGGCGGGCCTCATTTATGCCGGCGGCTAGGAGATAGCGATCTTCCAGAGCATTGCCGCGCACGACCAAAAGGCCCGCCGCCTCCGCCTCTCCGGCGCGGTCGGCATCGTCTTCCAGCACCACGAAAGGAATGGCGCGTTCCGCCAGCCGGTTGGCGATCATTCTGCCCACCCTGCCATAGCCGACCAGGATGACATGACCGCTGCGAGAGGGGGCAGGCACCAGCGCATCCTCATCCTCCTCCGGTCTGGCGCTCCGCACGACCGTCGAGAAGATCAGCGGATTGAGGAAGATCGAAACGATCGCCCCGGCCAGGATCAGGTCCCGCGCCTGGGGTGGCAAGACTCCCAGGCCAGTGCCCAGTGTTGCTAGTATAAAGGAGAATTCGCCAATCTGGGCCAGGCTCGCGGCGATTGTCAGCGCTGTATCGTTCGGATGGCCGAAAGCCCGCACGATGCCAAATGCGGCGATCGACTTGCCCACGATGATGATCGCGACCGTGGCGAGCAACGGGAGTGGCTGCTCGATCAGGACTGCGGGGTTGAACAACATGCCCACTGACACAAAGAAAAGGACCGCGAACGCATCGCGAAGGGGAAGCGTCTCTTCGGTCGCGCGGCGGCTGAGCGGCGTTTCGCCCAGAATCATTCCGGCGAAGAAGGCGCCCAGCGCAAAGGATACGTCAAATGCAACCGCCGCGCCGAACGCCACCCCCAAAGCGATGGCGAGGACCGCCAGGCGGAACAGCTCGCGCGATCCGCTATGGACGACCCAGTGCAGGGCCCAGGGGATCACGCGCCGCCCCACGACCAACATCAATGCAACAAAACCGGCGACCTTCAGCAAGGTGCCCAGCAGCGGGGCAAGCAGGTCGGCAGCGCTGGCTGAGGCGTCAGCCTGATTCAGGACCCCCGCAAGGGCCGGCAGCAACACGAGCGCGAGCACCATAACCAGATCCTCGACGATCAACCATCCCACCGCGATCCGGCCGCGGTCAGTTTCCACCAAATTAGCGCCCTGCAGCGCGCGGAGCAGAACGACGGTGCTCGCGACCGAAAGTGCAAGGCCAAACACCAGCCCTCCCATCAGCGGCCATCCCATCACATGGGCAAGCCCCATGCCCATCAGCGTCGCGACCGCGATCTGCCCCAGTGCGCCGGGAACGGCTATGTTCCGCACCGACAGCAGATCCCGCAGGGAAAAATGGAGTCCCACGCCAAACATCAGCAGAATGACGCCGATTTCCGCCAATTCGTTGGCGAGCCCCGCATCGGCGACGAAGCCGGGGGTGAAGGGGCCGACGACGATGCCGGCCAGAAGATATCCAACGAGCGGCGAAAGTTTCAGCCTGTGGGCGATCGCCCCCAGAATGAAGGCGACGACAAGACCCGCGACGATCGTTCCGATCAATGGGGTATGGTGGGGCATGGCTTGTTCTTCCCTGGTCGTCGGCGGGAAAGGACCCTGCCCCCGCCGCCAACCGAATATCGTCTTCAGCGACGGTCAGGCCGTCGCCTGGCAGAAAGCACCGGAAATTTCCGGCACAATTTTACGGCGCATCATGATGCTTTCCCTACGTCCTGACAGGCCACCTGCGGCCGCCGGTACATAGGTCACAAAAGGAGAGGCGGCGCCCGGACATGCCGACGGGAAAGAAACGACCCGCGCCCCGAAGCGGCGAGCGGAAAGGACACGGCGCGAGGATCAACTAGCCCCAAGGCGCAGAGGAGCGGAACCAGCATAAGCAGGCAGAACATCGGCGGCACGTGCGCGGTAGACTTGTACCGACCGTCCAGCCTAGCCGTCTCGCCCCACGTCCGGCGCGGACCGGCCGCCTTGATCACGACACTTGTGGTAGCAGGGTTGAAAGCGGACCCGGTCGTGCGACTGGACGGCGGGCCCAGCGGCGCCAGAGCGCTCACCAGGGCCACCACGATCACGATCCACAGGGATGTGCGGAATGGCAGCCGCGCCGTCACCCTGCATTCCTGTGCGATGCCGTCATCCGTGATACTGTCCTTCCACCCCGAGCAAATAGGTATTGGCGTGCCCAAAAACCAGCTCCAAAGCTCGGCCTTGGCGGTTGACATCAGCGAGTCATTCCAGTAGCGGGCCACATTCCCGCGCGGGTCCAACAGGGCGTTGTCCCTCGACGATCTGCGTAAAGCAGATTTGAACGAGAAGAGAAGAGCCATGTTCGCAGTCGTGCGCACGGGCGGCAAGCAGTATCGCGTAGCCGCCGGAGACAAGATCGTCGTCGAGAAGCTGGCCGGTGAGGCCGGTGACAAGGTGACCCTGGACGACGTCCTGTTCGCCGGTGAAGGCAGCGACGTGAAGGACGCGAGCAAGTTGACCGTCGCCGCCGAGATCATCGCGCAGGCGAAGGGCGAGAAAGTCATCGTTTTCAAGAAGCGTCGTCGCCACAATTATCGCCGCAAGAACGGCCATCGCCAGAATCACACGATCCTCAAGATCGTGTCGATCGCCTGAGCCGCAGCATAGTTCGAGGAGTTTGAGTCATGGCACATAAGAAAGCTGGCGGTTCGTCGCGCAACGGTCGCGATTCGGAATCGAAGCGCCTTGGCGTGAAGAAGTTCGGCGGTCAGGAAGTGATCGGCGGAAACATCATCATTCGCCAGCGCGGCACCCGCGTCTACCCGGGCCGTAATGTCGGCATGGGCAAGGACCACACGCTGTTCGCCCTCGGTGAAGGCCGCGTGGTATTCCACACTGGCAAGCTGGGCCGCAAATATGTGTCGGTTGATGGCATGGCCGAAGCAGCCGAATAACGGACGATCGATGACGGATCGTCCCTCACCATCGGGGCGATCCTCTTGGCGGAAGACTGCAAAGTCCCGCTATTTTTTGAGGGAAAAAGGGGCGCCCCGCCAAAGGAGCGCCCCTTTTTTCTGTTTGGCGGCGTCTCCTCTCACTTTCCCTCAAGCCTCTGGAACCAGCCGCTTTCTCGCGCGTCATGCGGTCGCGGCTCAGCCAGAGGAAAGCGTCGTCAAGCCGTAACTTTTTGCGGCCATTGGCGTGTCGACAGAGGAGAGATTTGAATGTTCGCCCGTACCCCCCGCCTGCTCTTGCGGCCCGGCTGGATGGAAGATGCGCCGGCTTTGGCTGAAGCCATTGGCGACACCGCGATCCTGCGCAACCTGACGCAGGTCCCCGCGCCCTATTCGCTGGATGAGGCACGCGAATTTCTGGCCCAGCCGCAGGACCCATGCATGCCCAACCTGATCGCCTTCACCCGTACCCATGGCGCACCCAGGTTGATTGGCGCCTGCGGTATCAAGCGGGCGGAAGATGGTGTTCCCGAACTCGGTTACTGGATCGCTCGGCCCTATTGGGGCTTGGGATTTGCGACCGAAGCGGCACGCGCCGTGCTGAGCATGGCACGCGCGGCAACGGTCCACGACATTCGGGCGGCGCATTTTGCCGACAATCCCGCTTCGGGTAACGTCCTGCGCAAGCTCGGCTTTCATTTTTCGGGCCGGGTGGAGCAACGCTATAGCCCGGCGCGCGGCACGACAGCAGATTGCCTGGTCTTCGAAGAAGGCGCGGCCTGCCGGATGTTGAACGATCCCGCGTGCCTGCTCTACAGCGACGCCATGGCTGCGCTCGCTGCCTGACATGGATTGGTGGGCTTGGGCCATTTGACTGAATTGGCCCCTGCCGGCCAGCCTTCACGGACTGCCGGAGGGCCGCAACTCGCCGCCGGTTCCCGTATTGAGTGAGGAAGCCGCGCGCAAAGCGCGCGGCGAGGTTTAATTCCGTCTCGTAAGCGGCTATGGGCCGGCGATGCATTTTCTCGATCAAGCAAAGATTTTCATAAAGTCCGGCTGGGGCGGCCCCGGAGCGGTCAGTTTCCGACGTGAGAAATATATCGAATATGGCGGCCCCGACGGAGGAAACGGGGGCAAGGGCGGCGACATCATCTTCGAAGCGGTTGCCGGCCTCAACACGCTGATCGACTTCCGCTACACGCAGCATTTCAAGGCGCAGCGCGGCATGCCTGGTGCGGGCAAGAACCGTTATGGCGCCGGTGGCGAAGATCTCGTCATCAAGGTGCCCGTGGGCACGCAGATCTTATCCGATCCCACACCCGTAGAGGGCACGGAGGATGAGGACGGCACCATGGAATATGAGCAGGAACTGCTCGCCGACTTCACGGAGGTGGGGCAACGTGTCGTGCTGCTGCGTGGCGGCGATGGCGGACGGGGCAACCTGTCCTACAAGACCAGCACCAACCGCGCGCCGCGCCAGCATGGCACGGGCTGGCCGGGCCAGGAGATGTGGGTTTGGTTGCGGCTCAAACTGCTGGCGGATGTCGGGCTGGTCGGCATGCCCAATGCCGGCAAGTCGACCCTGATCAATCAGGTCACCAACACCAAGGCGAAGGTCGGTGCCTATGCCTTTACGACCACGAAGCCGCAGCTCGGCGTCGTGCTGCACCGCGACCGGGAATTCGTGCTGGCCGATATCCCCGGGCTGATCGAGGGTGCCGCCGAAGGCGCCGGCATCGGCGATCGCTTCCTGGGCCATATCGAACGCTGCCGCGTGCTGCTGCACCTGGTCGATGCGACAGGGGATGATCCGGCAGAACAGTTCCGGATCGTTCAGGACGAACTGGCGGCCTATGGTGGTGGTCTGGATGAAAAGCCGCAGATCGTGGCGCTCAACAAGGGGGATCTGCTTGGCCCCGAGTTGATGGAGGATATCGCCCGGCAGATCCGCGAGGAAGCAGAGGTGGAGGATATCTTCATCATCTCCGGCGCGACTGGCGAAGGCATTCCCGCCCTGCTCGACGCAGTGCTGCCGCTGCTGGGTGAAGCCAAAGCCGCTGAAAAGGATGAGGCCGGCAAGGAAGGCGACGTCTCATGGTCGCCTATTTGACTCTCGCCATGGTCCGGCCATCCAGTTCGAGCCGGTCGAGAATGGCGCGCAGACTTGCCCGCAATTGCAGACTGAATGATTCTGGTTTTCAGCGAAAATGACGCCCTCCCTTTCCGGCTTTCCGCCGTCGTTCATCCGCCGACTGGTGATCAAGATCGGCTCAGCCCTGCTCGTCGATCAGGCAGGCGAGGTGCGGATGGAATGGCTCCGCACGCTCGTAGCCGACATTGCCGCGCGTAAGGCCGCGGGGCAGGAAATCATCATCGTCTCATCAGGTGCGATCGCATTGGGCGCGCGGCGATTGAAGCTGCCCAAGGGCGGTCGCGGCAGTCTGGAGGACGCGCAGGCAGCCGCCGCAACGGGGCAGATCGCGTTGTCGCAATGCTGGGCTTCGCTGCTGCAGGACAGCGGCATAACCGCGGCCCAGATCCTCGTGACGCTGGACGACCTGGAGAACCGGCGGCGTTATCTCAACGCGTCCGCGACGCTGGATCGCCTGCTGGCCCTCGATGTCGTGCCGGTGGTCAACGAGAATGACAGCGTCGCGACGGCCGAGATCCGTTTCGGCGACAATGACCGGCTCGCGGCACGTATCGGACAGGCAGCACGGGCGGACGCGGTTGTGCTGCTGTCGGACGTCGACGGGCTTTACACCGCCAACCCGCATGTCGATGCGAGCGCGATGTTGATAGAGACAATCGAGCGCATCGATGCGCGCATCGCAGGAATGGCCGACAGCGGTTCGGCGTCCGGCATGGGATCGGGCGGCATGACTTCCAAGATCGAGGCAGCGCGGATCGCCACTGGCGCGGGCGCCCATCTCGCCATCATCTCCGGCAAGGTGAATGCGCCACTGTCGCATTGGGAAAATGGGGGGCGCGGTTCGATCTTCCTGGCCGCCCCCGCAAAGCGGGCGCGCAAGGGCTGGCTCGCCGGTCGGCTTACAGTGCGCGGACGGATCATGGTGGATGCCGGCGCCGAGCGTGCCCTGAGCAAAGGCAACAGCCTGTTGCCCGCAGGGGTGCTGCGCGTGGAAGGGCTGTTCGCGCGCGGCGATGTCGTCGACATCCTGGCCGAGGATGGCCGGGTCATCGCGCGCGGTCTAAGCGAATATGACAGCGCGGAAGCAGCGCGGATCGCGGGCAAGCGGAGCGATGATATCGCAGCGCTGCTTGGCCACCTTCCGCGATCGGTGCTGGTCCATCGCGATCATATGGCGATGGTCTGACCCATTATGAATCTTCGCATCGCCATGACCGGCGCGACGGGGTTCGTCGGCGCCGAAACATTGGATCAGGCCCTCGCTGCCGGGCATCATGTCACCGCCATCACCCGCCGCGCGCAGCCCCCGCGCGCCAGGCTGAAGTGGGTCCCGGGCTCACTGGAGGACCGGGCCGCGCTCAACACCGTGATGCGCGACGCCGATGTCGTGATCCATATAGCCGGGGTTGTGAATGCCGCTGACCGGGAAGGGTTCGAAGCCGGCAACGCGCGGGGCACGATGGCGGTCGTCGATGCTATGCGGCAGCGGGGTATAAGGCGGCTGGTCCACGTCTCCTCGCTGGCGGCGCGGGAACCAAAGCTGTCAGACTATGGCTGGTCCAAGCTGATGGCTGAACGGCATGTCAAGGCGAGCGGGCTCGACTGGACGATCGTGCGACCGCCAGCCATCTACGGCCCGAACGACCGCGAGATGCTGGAGCTGTTCCGCATGGCCAAGCGCGGAATCATGCTGCTGCCGCCCGGCGGACGACTGTCGTTGATCGAGGTCGGGGACCTGGCGCGGCTGCTGCTGACGTTGGCGAGCGAGCGGGAGATCAGCCTCGCCCACAGCTATGAGGCGGACGACGGCACGCCAGGCGGCTGGGACCATCTGGAATTCGGGCAGGCAATTGGCCGTGCCGTGGGTCGTTCGGTTCGCACCTTCGCGACGCCGAACTGGGCGCTGGGCGTCGGCGCGCGGATCGACCGGATGCTGCGCGGCAAGGGCGCCAAGCTGACGCCCGACCGGGTCAGCTATTTCTGCCATCCCGATTGGGTCGTGAGCAAGGACAAGCAGCCGCCCAAGACGCTGTGGGTGCCCAAGGTTGCAACCGAAGAGGGACTGAAGGCGACGGCGCAGGCCTACCGGCAGAAGGGCTGGATCTAGGGAGGGGTTAGCAACCTACTCCATCGGTTTCCGGGCCCGCCGTTCTGCCACGAATTCGCTGATCGCCTGGCCGCTGGCGTTGAGCAGCGGATAGGTACGCGCGTCCGACAGCCAGTCCGGGCGATGGGCGGCGGTCCCATAGACGGTGTCATAGACAAGACTGAAGGCGAGGAAGATCAGCGTCGCGCCGATAAGGCCCTTCACCGCGCCGAAGCCAGCGCCCAGCACCCGATCGACCGGGCCGAGGATTGACTGGCGGGTGCGGCGACCGATGGCGTGGGCAAGAAGCTTGCCGGCGCCGAAAGTCAGGCCGAAAACAAGAACGAAAGCGAGAACTGCCGCGCCGCTGGTGGTGCCGACGAAGGGGGAAACCATTTCGGTAGCGGAACCATGAAAGAGGCGGATGGCGAAGATGCCCAGTACCCAAGCGATCAGCGACAGGGTTTCGAGCACGAAACCGCGCAACAACCCCAGGACGGCGCACCCGCCGATGGCGAGGAGGACAAGGATGTCGACGGCGTTCATGGACGCCGCGCTATCCTCGCCCGAGCATCTGGTCAACAAGCTGTGACAGCGCACGATATCCGGTGACGGAAATGCCCTTCACGCCATCGGCCACCGCAGCAGGCACATAGGCGCGGTCAAAGCCGAGCTTGGCCGCCTCACGCAGACGCAGCGGGGAATGGGCGACGGGACGGATTTCCCCCGACAAGGCAATCTCGCCGAAGAGCACCACATCGGCCGGCATCGGGCGTTCGGCAAGCGCCGACATGAGCGCGGCGGCGACGGCGAGGTCGGCGGCAGGATCGGACAGTCGATAGCCGCCGGCCACATTCAGGTAGACTTCGCAGGTCGAGAAGCTGAGCCCGCAGCGTGCCTCCAGGACGGCCAGCACCATCGCCAGCCGACCGCTGTCCCAGCCGACCACGGCACGGCGCGGGGTGGCGCCGCTGGACAGGCGAACCACCAGAGCCTGAATTTCCACCAGCACGGGCCGTGTACCTTCCAGCGCGGGAAAAACCGTGGTGCCTGTGACGGATTCGTCGCGATGGGTCAGGAACAGGGCGGACGGGTTGGCGACCTCCTCCAGCCCTTCCGCCACCATGGCGAAGACCCCGATCTCGTCAGTGCCGCCGAAGCGATTCTTGATCGCGCGCAGGATGCGATACTGATGGCTGCGCTCACCCTCGAAGCTCAACACGGTGTCGACCATATGTTCAAGTACGCGGGGTCCGGCGATGCTGCCGTCCTTCGTGACATGCCCGACAAGAATGACCGCCGTGCCACGCTGCTTGGCGAAGCGGATGAGTTCCTGTGCCGACGCGCGAACCTGGCTGACCGTGCCGGGCGCGCCTTCGATAAGATCGCTGTGCATCGTCTGGATCGAATCGATGACGAGCAGCGCGGGCGGCTCCCCCTCCCCCAGCGTGGTCAGAATGTCCCGGACCGAGGTCGCGCTGGCAAGCTGGACCGGAGCGTTGCCGAGCCCGAGCCGCTGCGCGCGCAGGCGGACTTGATCCGACGCTTCCTCACCACTGATATAGGCGACGGCAAGGCCGCGCGCAGCGATGCGGGCAGCCGCCTGAAGCAGCAGCGTGGACTTGCCGATGCCGGGATCGCCACCGATCAGCGTCGCCGACCCGGGCACGATGCCGCCGCCCAGCGCTCGGTCGAATTCGGCGATGCCGCTGCTGGTGCGAGGGGGCAGTTCGACCTTGCTGTCGAGACCGATCAGCGTGAGCGCTCGTCCCCCGGTCTGCAGGTCATGGCGGGCGGAGAAGACGGTTTCCGCCGCTTCTTCGACGATGCTGTTCCATTCGCCACAATCGTCGCACTGCCCCTGCCACCGGCCAGAGACGGTGCCGCATTGCTGGCAGACGAATTTGCGCTTTGCCTTGGCCATCAGCGTCTTTCCCGGTTCGGTACAAGCCCATCGAAAATGCGTGCCCGGTTCTCGAAGAGGCCGAACCCCAGGGAGGTATGGCGGGCCAGAGCGAACGTTTCAAGAACAAATGACCGTATATTCGCCCGCCTTTTTTCGCTGCGAGCCACACCGATTCTGGGAGTCGGCGGGCGAAGAGTCTTCGATACGCCACATCGACAGTCTCAGCCGCTGGTGGACGAACGGATGGAGGGATGCGGATTGCTCTGGCAACCGATCGCGGTTCCGCGCATTGTTTCGCCATGAAATCCGTTCGCGTCGCCAGTTACAATATCCGCAAGGCCATTGGCACCGACCGGCGCCGCAGCCCCGAGCGGGTACTGGAAGTGCTGGGCGAAGTGGACGCGGACATCATCGCCCTGCAGGAAGCCGACCGCCGCTTCGGCGTTCGCCATGCCGCCATCCCGCCCTGGTTGCTGGACTCCTTAAGCCCCTACAAACCCGTGCCGCTGAATGTCCATGGGGATTCGATGGGCTGGCACGGCAACGCCATCCTGGTGCGCAAGGAAGCCGAGATCGGCACGCACGACGTGCTGCACCTCCCTTGCCTGGAGCCGCGCGGCGCGACGATGGCGGAAGTATCGATGGGCAAGACATCATTGCGAGTGTTCGGCATGCATCTCGACCTGTCCGGCCTCTGGCGCCGGAAGCAGGCGGCGGCTGTGATCCACGCGGCGGGCGCGCGCGAGGACATGCCGACCGTGCTGATGGGCGACCTCAACGAATGGAGCGCGGACCGGGGATGCCTGGCCGACTTCGCGCGGCATTACAGCTTCGCCCCGTGCGGGCGAAGCTTTCATGCGCGGCGCCCGGTGGCGCGGCTGGATCGGATCATGCATTGCGGCAAGCTGACGCTGGAGGATTGCGGCGTGCATGACAGCGCGGCGGCGCGGAAGGCATCAGACCATCTACCCATCTGGGCGGAATTTCGTGTGGGGTGAGCGGAGCAGAATGGCTGACCTGACTGTCTCCTCCCCTCTCCGTTCGCTTGGAGCCACTTCGCGTTGGTCGACAAGCTCGAACCGAACGGGGAGGCTAGACCATGAAAGAGCGTGAACTTCGCCTCGCTTTGGTCTGCTATGGCGGCATCAGCCTGGCCGTCTACATGCACGGGATCACCAAGGAAATCTGGCATCTGGCGCGGGCGAGCCGCGCCTTTCACGACGGGACCCCCAGCAGCGGTGGCAGCGAGGCCACCTATCGCAAGCTGCTGGAGGAAGTCGAACGGGAAAGCGGCGTCAGGCTGCGGGTCATGCCCGATATCATCGCCGGGGCGAGCGCCGGGGGCATAAACGGCATCTTTCTGGCCCAGGCAATCGAAACGGGCCAGTCGTTGGAGCCACTGACCGCCATGTGGCTGGACAATGCCGATGTCGAAAAACTGCTCGACCCCGACGCCCGTCCGGCGCGGCGCATCACGAAATTCTGGGCGACGCCGCTGGTCTGGATGGCAGCGCGGCATCCGGGCGACACGGTGGAACGCACGGTCGCCCCGGACACGCGCGAGGAAGTGCGGCACAAATTGTCGCATTTCATCCGGTCCCGCTGGTTCGAACCGCCTTTCGGTGGCGAGATTTTCACGGCAATGGTGCTGGATGCCTTCGACGCCATGCAGGCCGCCCAGCCAGGTCAGCCGCTGCTGCCGGAGGGTCATCCGCTCGACCTGTTCGTCACCGTCACGGATTTCGAGGGCCATCCCCAAAGCCTCAATCTCAACAGCCCGCCGCAGGTTGTGGAAACCGAACATCGGCTGTCGATCGGCTTCCGCGCGCGCGGGCGCGGCGAGAGGTTGTTCGCCGACCCCGCCGAACTGGTCTTTGCCGCACGGGCGACGGCAAGTTTTCCCGGCGCTTTCCCCCCCTTTACCGTGCGCGAGCTGGACCGGGTGCTCAAGCGCCGCCATCGCGCCTGGCCCACTCGCGACAGCTTCCTCGCCCGTGCCCTGCCGCGGCATTGGGCGCAGGGCAGGGCCGAGGACGCAGTACTGATCGACGGTTCGGTGCTGGCGAACGCCCCTTTCGCCCAAGCGATCGGCGCGCTGCGCAACCGTCCTTCGCGGCGGGAGGTCGACCGGCGGTTCGTTTATATCGACCCCAAGCCCGGCCATCGTTCCATCCGCCTCAATCGCGAGGGCGAGATTGATGAAATGGGGGACGCGGCGGGTCCACCGCTGCCGGGCTTTTTCCGAACGATCTTCGCGGCACTGAGCGACATTCCGCGCGAGCAGCCAATCCGCGACAATCTGGAGGCGATCGACCGGCACAGTGCACGCATCCGCCGAATGGTCCGCATCCTCAACGCCCTGCGCCCAGGAATCGAGGCAGATGTCGAAAGCGCGATCGGCGGGATGCTGTTCCTCGACCGGCCGACCGCCGCGCGGCTTTCGACGTGGCGTGCCAAGGCGCAGCAACGGGCGGCAAATTCGGCAGGTTTCGCTTTCCCGGCCTATGGGCATTTGAAACTGTCCGGCATCGTCGAGGACCTGGCGGCGCTCTTGTTCAACCTCAGCGGCGAGGAAAGCCCGCTGATGCGCGAAAATTACCGGCAGTCGCTGTGGACCCATGTCCGGGCGCTGGGCGCGGATCAGTTGACCGAAAATGTCGGACCCGGATCAGCGCCCGTGCTGTTCTTCCGTACACACGACCTGTCCTTCCGCATCCGCCGCCTGCGCTTCCTGGCCCGGCGCCTGGCCGAAACGCTGGAAGTCGAATCGCGGACTGACGACGCCATTCAGAAGATGCACGACGCCATCTACCAGGCGATGGCCCATTATACCGAATGCGAGAGCGCCGATTTCTACAACGGCCCGCTCCGCGCGATCGCCAATGAGGTGCCCAATGACCCCGGCGCCGCATTGATCGCGATCGCGCAAGCGCGTGGGCTGCGGGAGCGGGACGAGGTGGCGGACATGATGCTGGCAGAGGGGCTTGCCAATCTGCCCAAGGCACAGCGGCGGACGATGTTGCTGTCCTATCTGGGCTTCCCCTTCTACGACATCGCCACCCTGCCGTTGCTCCAGGGACACGATATGGATGAATATGATCCGGTCAAGGTCGACCGGATCTCGCCTGAAGATTGCGTCGCGATCCGGCGGGGCGGCGCGGAAGCGACGTTGAAGGGCATTGAATTCAATAATTTCGGCGCCTTCTTTAGCAGGACATATCGGGAGAATGATTATCTGTGGGGCCGGCTGCACGGCGTCGAACGACTGCTGGACATCGTGAATTCGGCAGCACCCGCGGCAACCCGCCTTTCACAGGAGGCAATGCAGGATTATAGGCGGGCCGCATTCATGGCGATTCTCGATGAGGAGGAGAAGCGACTACCGCATGTCGCTGATCTCATTGCCATGTTGCGGGAGGAAATCCGGTGAGCGCACGCGGGGGGCTGGTTGCGATCTTTGTCTTGCTGGTGACGAGCGGGTGCCGCGATTCGTCGGGCCAAGCCGCGTCGGCCGGCAATGTATCGGTTTCCCCGCAGGTACTCCCGACCATTGCTCCCCAGAATTCCGCCGCGATCGAGGTTGTCGCCCAACCCCTCCCGTCGCCGGAAGTCACCGTTCGCGCCCAACCCGCGCCGCTGGGATCGCTGGATCTGCCGCCATCGCCGGACGCCGCGCAAGCGACGGCCTTCCCGCAGGAAGTGACGAGCTTCATGGTCGACCGCGACAGTTGTGACCATTTCCGCGGCGAGGAGCCGACGGACGGCGAACGGCGCGCCTTCCTGGCGGAAAGCATCTCGGAACTGTGCACAGGCACCGACGCGAAGCTGGCCCTGCTGCGCAAGCGCTATGCGGATGATCCATCGGTGATTGCAGCGCTGCAGGGCTACGACAGCCATATCGAGGCGCAGCCCTGAACAGCCGCAAGGGTCATCTGCGCCGAGCGGCCTCGTTTACCAATCATCGCCCTATCCTCCCTTTTTTCTTTGGCCTATGTCGCTGCCATGTCCCACCCTGGCCAACCTGCCCTGTTCGCGCCCACGCGTGACGAGATCGAAACGCTCGCGCTGGGGGCGCTGGGGCGCTTGCCCGACCCCTTCCGCTCGCATCTCGCCAACGTCATTCTGTTCGTTGAGGAATTTGCCGATCCGCAAGTGCTCAAGGACATGGAGATAGACGATCCCTTCGGGCTGACCGGCCTCTATACCGGACGCCCGGTCGGGGAACCGGCGCAGACCGGGGACAGCCCGCCGACGGTCCACCTCTATCGCCGGCCCCTGCTTGACGAATGGGTGGAAACGGGCGTCCCGCTGGACGCGCTCATCACGCATGTCGTGGTGCATGAAATAGGCCATCATTTCGGGTTGTCCGACCTCGACATGCAGGTTCTGGAGGACATGGTCGCGTCATGACCGACGCGACGCTGCGGCTGTCGGGCATCGCCTGCGTGCGCGGCGGGCGGATGCTGTTCCGCGATGTCGACCTGAATCTGGAACCGGGCGGCAGCGTCCTGCTGCGGGGCCCCAACGGCGTGGGCAAGTCGAGCCTGATGCGGATCTGCGCCGGGCTGCTGCGACCTTTCGCGGGGACGATCGAGCGGCGCGGAGGCATCGCGCTGGCCGATGAGCGACTGGCGCTGGACACGGAAGAGCCGTTGCGGGCCGCGCTGGGTTTCTGGGCGAGGCTGGATGGGACGGCCGACGAGATGCTCGACCGGGCTCTGGAGGCGATGGCCCTGAGGCCGCTGGCCGAGGTTCCGGTGCGGATGCTGTCGACCGGGCAGCGCAAGCGCGCGGCGCTGGCGCGGGTGATGGCATCCGGCGCGCCGATCTGGCTGCTCGACGAGCCGGGCAATGGCCTGGACGACGCATCGCTGGGGCTGCTGGGCGGCGCGGTGGCGGAGCATCTGGCGACGGGCGGCATGCTGCTGGCCGCTTCGCACCAGCTGCTGCCGTTCGCGGCGGAGGTGACGATGGACCTTGCCGCGCATGTGCCGGAGGACAGTCTGTGAGGCTGATCCTGCTGCTTGCCACGCGCGACATGCGGCAGGCGTGGCGGTCAGCCGGGCTGTGGCTGCCCGTCGCCTTCCTGTTGCTGGTGGCCAGCCTCTACCCCTTTGCGGTCGGCCCCGATGCAGCGCTGCTGCGGCGTTCAGGGGGAGGGATGCTGTGGATCGCGGCGCTGCTTGCGAGCCTGCTGCCGGTCGACCGGCTGGTCGCGCCGGACCGCGACGCGGGCGTGCTCGATCAGATCGCGCTGCGCGGCATCGGCGAGGAATGGGTCGTACTGGCGCGCCTGATCGCGCACTGGCTGGGCTTTGGCCCCGCGCTGATGCTGGCGACCCTGCCGGCGGCAGCGCTGCTGAAGCTGGACGGCGCGACGATCGGCCTGCTCGAAATGGGGCTGCTGATCGGCACGCCGGCGCTGGCGGCGCTGGGGCTGCTGGTGGCGTCGCTGACGGCGGGCCTGCGGTCGAGCGGCGCGCTGGCGGGCCTGCTCGCGCTGCCTCTCGCGGTGCCGCTGCTGATCTTCGGCGCGGGCACGCTGGGCGACGGCAGCGGAGCGGCGATGAAATTCCTGGGCGCGGCCTCGCTGCTGCTGGTCGCGATCACGCCCTTTGCCGGCGGCGCTGCCATCCGGGCCGGGCGGGAATAGCGCAACTCGACAAGCGCGGCGATACGGGGCAGAGGCGCAGCCATCATGATCATCGCCGCGTCCGTCCTCTTCGTCCTCATCTGGTCCACCGGCTTCATCGTCGCGCGGGCGGTAGTGCCCCATGCCGCGCCCGAACTGGTGCTGAGCATCCGCCTGAGCCTCACCGCACTGTTGCTGGGCCTGATCGCCCTACGGGCGAGGCAGGCACTGCCGCGCGGACCGCGCCTGCGGCAGCATCTGGCGGCGGGCGCGATGCTCCATGGCCTTTATCTGACGGTGAGCTGGTGGGCGGTGAGCCGGGGCATGCCGGCCGGCATCATGGCATTGCTCGGCGCATTGCAACCGCTGCTGGTGGCAGTCGCCAGCGTTGCCCTGCTGGGTGAGCGGCTGTTGCGGCGGACATGGGCCGGCCTCGCCATCGCGATCACGGGTGTCGCCGGCGTGCTGCTGCCGGTGATCGAGCGGTCGGGAGCCGGCGGCATTCCGCTGATCCCGGCAATTGCAGGCATCTTTGCGATCCTGAGCATGACCGGCGGCACGCTGATCCAGCGCGGGTCGATCGCGGGCGACGGCATCTGGATTTCCGGCGCGGTGCAGAATGCGGGCGGCGCGGCCGTGGCGATAGCGGCAGCGCTGGCGATCGGCGACATGCGCTGGGACAACACACCGATATTGTGGGGAGGCCTTGCGTGGTCGATCCTGGCGCTGTCGGCAGGCGGCCTGTCGCTGCTGGTGTGGCTGATCCGCACGCAGGGCCCGACCCGCCCTTCCATGCTGCTGCTGCTGGTGCCGCCACTCGCCGCGATCGAAGCCGCCCTGCTGTTCGGCGAAAGGCTGGGACCGGTGCAAATTGTCGGCTTCGCGCTGGCGCTGGCGGGCGTCCTGCTAGGCCGGTCGCAAGGCAGGCGCGACCCGATCAGCGAGCCCGCCTGAAACCCCGCCTCGGCGCCTCAGCGCTCCCGCAGTCTCTCATGGTGGCGGATCACTTCGTCGATGATGAAGCGCAGGAATTTCTCGGTGAAGTCGGGGTCCAGATTGGCGTCGGTCGCCAACTGGCGCAGCCGCGCGATCTGCCGTTCCTCCCGGCCAGGATCGGCGGGAGGCAGGTCGTGCGTTGCCTTATATTCGCCGACCGCCTGGGTAATCTTGAAACGTTCGGCGAGCATGAAGACGAGCGCCGCGTCGATATTGTCGATGCTCTCGCGATACCGCTTCAAAGTGTCGTCCACGCTTATCCTCCGCAAGGCATCGCGCACGCGGGCGATGCGTCGATCAAATCCCCGCGCTTTTTGCGCCTTCGAACCGCGCGCGCAAGCTATTCCCGCTTGCCATCTGCATTTCCCGCCGCCACATGGGCGGGGTCATGACCGCACCCGCCACCGGCAATGTCCATCCCATCGGCCGCGCCAACGGCGCGCCTTCGCTCGCCCCCATGATGGCGCTGGTCGCCAATGGCATGAACCATGTCAACGCCGTCATCCTGGACCGCATGCAGTCGCGCATCCCGCTGATCCCGGAACTCGCGGGGCACCTGATCGCCGGGGGGGGCAAACGGATGCGGCCGATGCTGACGCTCGCCTGCGCCGACCTGGTAGGCTATGCCGGCAGCCGGCACTACAAGCTGGCCGCCGCCGTCGAATTCATCCACACCGCCACCCTGCTGCACGATGATGTCGTCGACGGGTCGGGCCTGCGTCGCGGCCGCAAGACCGCCAACATCATCTGGGGCAACAGCGCCAGTGTACTGGTGGGCGATTTCCTTTTCTCCCGCTCCTTTGAACTGATGGTCGAGGCGGAATCGCTCAAGGTGCTCAAGATTCTGTCGAACGCATCGGCCGTGATCGCCGAGGGCGAGGTCAACCAGCTGACCGCGCAGCGCCGGATCGACACCAGCGAAGAACAATATCTGGACATCATCGGCGCCAAGACCGCCGCGCTGTTTGCCGCCGCCTGCCGCATCTCCGCCGTCGTCGCCGACCGCGACGAGGGGGAAGAACAGGCGCTGGACGTCTATGGCCGCAACCTCGGTATCGCCTTCCAGCTGATCGATGACGCGATGGATTATGAATCCGACGGCGCCACCATGGGCAAGGATGCAGGCGATGATTTCCGCGACGGCAAGGTCACGCTGCCCGTGATCCTGGCCTATGCGCGCGGGTCGGAAGAGGATCGTGCTTTCTGGAAGCAGGCGATCGCCGGCAACCGGGTGAGCGGCGAGGATCTGGCGCATGCCACGCAGCTGCTGCGCACCACCGGGGCGATCGCCGACACGCTGGCGCGCGCGCGCCACTATGGCCAGCGAGCCATCGATGCGCTCGGCCGGTTCGATTCTGGCAAGGCCAAGGCGGCGCTGACCGAAGCGGTCGAGTTCGCAATCGCGCGGGCTTATTGAGGAAATCGCCGGCCCGACCGTTCCCTTTGTGGTCAGTCTTTCATGAAGAGAGCACCGGGCGAACGCATCCGCGTTGAGCGGTGGTCCATTCCACGAGGTCAACGTGATCCTGTCTCCGGAAACCATCGCCTTTCTGATGACAGCCGCACTGGTTGCGGGCTGCATCGATGCGATGGCGGGAGGCGGCGGCCTGATCGCCGTGCCCGCGCTGCTTGCCGCGGGCGTGCCCCCCGTGCTCGCGGTCGGAACCAACAAGCTGCAATCCTCGCTCGGGACGCTTGGCGCCTGCATCGCTTATGCCCGGGCGGGGCATATGGACCTCAAGACCTACCGCCTCCCGATCATCGCCGCGTTCATCGGATCGGTGGGCGGCGCGTGGCTGCTACAGCGGGTCAGCCCCGCAATCCTCGCGGGGCTGATGCCAGGCCTGTTGATCGCGCTGGCCGCCTATTTCACCTTTTCTCCCAAAGTCAGCGAGATCGACCGGCGCAGTCGGCTGGGTATCCCCGCGCTCAGCCTGCTCATCGGGATCGTCGGCTTCTACGATGGTTTTTTTGGCCCGGGCGCGGGCGCATTCTACACGACAATTTTCCTAGCGCTGGGCGGGCTTGGGCTGGTGCGGGCGACGGCGCAGACCAAGGCCGCCAATTTCGCGAGCAACCTGGCCGGACTACTGACCCTCATAATCGGTGGCCATGTGCTGTGGATCGCGGGTTTTGCGATGGCGGCGGGCAGCATTACCGGCGGGCAGATCGGCTCACGGCTCGCCATGCGCTTCGGCAGCCGGCTGATCCGGCCACTGCTGATCCTCATGTCGCTGGGACTGACGGCCAAGATGCTGCTCGATCCCGGCAACCCGATCCATGCGCTTCTGTTCGGCTGAAACACCGGCGGCGCGACCAAATTCAGGCTGGCTTCGCGCCCGGTGATTGCACAAGGGTCGCAACCCTGCGGCGCAGGTCGTCCACGCCGAACGGCTTGGTCAGCACTTCCATGCCATGTTCGATATGGCCATGGTTCAGCACCGCATTTTCCGCATAGCCGGTCACGAACAGGACGCGCAGGTCAGGACGGGCCGCACGAGCCGCATCCGCCACCTGCCGACCATTGAGCCCGCCCGGCAGGCCGACATCCGTGATAAGCAGGTCAATACGTTCCCGCGATTCAAGCAGCTTGAGACCCGATGGGCCGTCCCCCGCCTCGACACAAGCATAGCCCAGGTCCGATAGCGCATCGACGATCAGCATCCGCACCGAGGGTTCATCGTCGATCACAAGGACGGTTTCACCGCCTTCGGTAGGCGCAATCATATAGGACAAGGGCGGCGCGTCCTCATCCGCCTCCCCGCGATGACGGGGGAGGTAGATGCACACCATCGTCCCCTGGCCCACTTCCGAATAGATGCGGACATGACCATTGCTCTGGCGCGCGAAGCCATAGACCATCGACAGGCCAAGGCCGGTGCCCTCCCCGATCGGCTTGGTCGTAAAGAAGGGATCGAACACCCGGTCCAGCAGATCCTTGGCAATGCCCGCGCCGGTATCGCTGACACAGATGGTGACATATTGGCCGGGATCGAGCCCATGTTCGCGCGCGGCGCGATCATCCAGCCAGCGATTGGCGGTTTCGATGGTGATGGTGCCGCCATCAGGCATCGCGTCCCGCGCATTGATGCACAGGTTCAAAAGCGCGTTTTCCAGCTGGTTGGCATCCACCATCGCGGGCCATAGGCCTCCCGCCTGCACAGTCTGCACGTCGATGGCCGGTCCCACCGTGCGGCGGACCAGTTCGGCGAAGTCGGCGAGCAGCCGATTTACCACGACCGCCTTGGGCGACAATGTCTGCCGTCGCGAAAAGGCGAGCAGCCGGTGCGTGAGGGCCGCCGCTCGCCGGGTGGCGCCCTTCCCGGCTTCGAGGTAGCGCTCGACATCGGCGCTGCGCCCCTGAGCGAGACGGACACCGATCATTTCGAAAGCGCCCGAAATACCAGCCAGCAGGTTATTGAAGTCATGCGCCAGGCCGCCGGTCAGATGGCCGACCGCCTCCATCTTCTGCGCCTGACGCAGCGCGGCTTCGGCCTGTTCCCGGTCCGCCAGTGCCTGTTCGACCCTGGCCTCGAGCGTTTCGTTGAGCTGCCGCAACGCGGCCTCCGCGCGCAGTCGTTCGGTAATGTCGTTGAACAGCACCGCGACCTGCCGGTCCTCCTGCGCGCCAACACGGAAAGCGGACACCTCCAGATGGCGGCTTGTGGCGACGAGTTCGCGCTGGAAACGTATCGGTTCGCCGGTGCGCAGGACTCCGCCATAAAGTTCCAGCCAACCGTCAGCTTCGTCGGGCACCATCTCACGCAGCTTCTGCCCGACCACCTGCGGGATGCCCGCGTGGCGCTCATAAGCCGGGTTCGCCTCGATATGGACATAATCACTCAACGGCCCGTGCGGGCCGTCGAAAAACTCGATGATACAAAAGCCCTCATCCATTGACTCGAACAGGGTTCGATAGCGTTCGTGCTTATCTGGCAGAGTGGCCATTGCGGCGCGAGTTCCCCTTGGCTTGTCCGCGGCCTTACGCGGTGCCACTATTGTGCGCGCGTAACGTCAAAAGTTCCAACTGTTTCCCTATGCGAATGTTCCACCGTGACACAGGAACGTTGCGCCGCGACGCGATTGGCGCGAGAGGGTCGCGATGACTGTGCCGCTGCCCATCATGGATGTTCTTCCCCAGCTGCTGGAGGTGCTGCGGGCCACGAGCAGCGCGGTGCTCGTCGCGCCCCCCGGCGCGGGCAAGACCACCGCAGTTGCGCCGGCGCTGCTGGACCAGCCCTGGTGCAACGGACAGGTACTGCTGCTTTCGCCCCGGCGGCTCGCGGCACGGGCAGCGGCCGAGCGGATCGCGGAGCTGATGGGTGAGGAACCGGGCGGCACGGTCGGCTATGCGACGCGGATGGACAGCCGGCAGTCGGCGCGAACGCGCCTGCTGGTGCTCACCGAGGGGATATTTGTACGGCGCATCCAGGAGGATCCGGAGCTGGCCGGCATATCCGCCGTGCTGTTCGACGAGGTGCATGAGCGTGGCCTGGACAGCGACTTCGGTCTGGCGCTGGCTCTGGACGCGCAGGCCGCCTTGCGGCCTGACCTGCGGATCGTCCCGATGTCCGCAACCCTGGACGGCGCGCGCTTCGCCACGCTGCTGGGCGGAGCACCGGTGATCGAAAGCGAAGGACGCATACAACCGCTGGACCTGCGCTATCTGGGCCGCGCGGGCGAAAGGCGGATCCAGGATGAGATGGCAGCGGCGATCAGGCGGGCGCTCAGCGAGGAATCGGAGGGCGACCTGCTCGCCTTCCTCCCCGGCGTGACAGAGATCGAGCGCACCGCCGAACGGCTGGAGGGCGTGGAGGTTGAACTGCATCGGCTGCATGGCAGCTTGGACCCGACAGCCCAGCGCGCCGCCATCCGGCCTTCGCACGAGGGCCGGCGCAAGGTGATATTGGCGACGTCGATCGCCGAAACCAGCCTGACCATCGACGGCGTCCGGATCGTGGTGGATTCAGGGCTGGCACGACGGCCGCGCTACGATCGGGCGGCCGGGGTGACCCGGTTGGTGACCGAGCGGGCGAGCCAGGCGGCGGCGACGCAGCGCGCCGGCCGTGCGGCACGGCAGCGGCCGGGTGTCGCCTATCGGCTGTGGGAAGCGGCGGCGACGGCGGGCATGCCGCCCTTCGACCCGCCCGAGATAGTGGAAAGCGACCTGTCCAGCCTGCTGCTCGACTGCGCGCTGTGGGGCGTGACCGATCCGGCCAGCCTGCGCTGGCTCGACCCGCCGCCCGCCGCTGCGGTGAGCGAGGCCAGGAACAGGCTGACGGTGTTGGAGGCGCTGGATGCCGATGGTCGCATTACCGAGCATGGCAGGGCACTGGCGCGCCTGCCGCTGGAGCCGCGCATCGGCCATATGCTGGCGCGCGCGGCGGAGAGAGGGCTGGCCGGGACCGCTGCGGAGGTCGCCGTGCTGCTGGGCGAGCGCGGGATCGGCGGACAGGATGTCGACCTGTCGCAGCGGCGGATGCGCTGGCGACGGGAGAGCGGGCGGCGCGCCGAGGCCGCGCGTGGACTGGCCAAGCGATGGGCGAAGCTGGTGGGCGGACAATTTGGTGGAGGCGTTGGCGACCATGACAGCGGCCTCTGCCTGGCGCTTGCCTTTCCCGACCGCGTGGCGAAGCGGCGATCGGGAGACGGCGCGGACTGGGCGAGCGTCGGCGGCCGGGGCTTTCGGCTCGACCCGCTGAGTTCCCTGGCGCGTGAGGAATGGCTGGCGGTCGGCGAAGTGCAGGGCAGCGCGGCGGGCGCCCGCATTCTGTCGGCCGCGCCGATCAGCGAAGCCGAGATACTGAGGCTTTTCGGCTCGCGGGTCGCAGAGCATCGCACCGTTCGCTTCAGGCCCGACAATAGCGGCGTGGAGGCATTGCGGGAACGGCGGCTGGGCGCGATCCGGCTGTCATCCGGCTCCGACGACCGGCCCGATCCGGAAGCAGTGGTCGCGGCGCTGATGGAGGGTGTGCGGCAGGGCGGCCTTGACCTGCTGCCCTGGTCGGAGGCGGCACAATCGCTGCGGACGCGCGCAGCCTTCGCTGCCATTGAGCAGCTGTCCGATGAAGCGCTGATGGCCAGCCTCGACGAATGGCTTCCGCCGCTGCTCGCGGGGAAAAGGCGCCTGTCCGACATCGACCGGTCACAACTGTCGGGCGTATTGGAAGGACTGATCGGCTGGGATGGCAAGCAACAGCTCGACCGCCTCGCCCCGCCCGAGTTCCGATCGCCGGCGGGAAGCAGCCATGCCATCGACTATGCGGCAGAGGGCGGACCGCGTGTCGAATTGCGCGTCCAGGCCTTGTTCGGCCTCGCTGAACATCCCGTGGTGGGAAGCGCGCGCATTCCGCTGGTCCTGTCGCTCACCTCGCCGGCCGGACGGCCGATCCAGACGACACGCGACCTGCCCGGCTTTTGGGCGGGCAGCTGGAGCGCCGTCGCCAAGGAGATGCGCGGACGCTACCCCAAACATCCATGGCCCGACGACCCGGCTGCGGCCAGCGCCACCTTGCGCACCAAACGCGCTGACGCCAAGGCCAAGCCTTGACTTGAACCCGCTCGCTGGTGCAACGCAACCGGCACCTTCCCACGGAGTTTGACGCCACGATGTCCGCGCGCATCTATCAGATCCAGAAGAACGCCCTCCAGTCCGGCAAGGCCCGTACCGACAAGTGGGTGCTGGAATTCGCGCCAAGCGAAGCGCGGAAGCCCGACCCGCTGACCGGCTGGTCCGGATCAGGCGACACACAGAGCCAGGTCAGACTGACCTTCCCTTCGCAAGATGCCGCGCGCGTCTATGCGGACAAATATGGCATCGATTACAGGCTGATACCCACCCCGCCCAAGACGCTCAAGATTCAGGCCTACGCCGACAATTTTCGTTAAGGCCGGCGGCTGCGGCACATTCGGGCGCGATGCTGCCTGATTGCCGCCTTATTCCCTTGCCAAGAGGCGCGGATCAAGGGCAGAAGCTGCCCTTTCACCGGAAAGCCCCGAAGAGATAATGACGGATCGCCAGCAGATTTTCGACAGCATCGTGAGCCAGATCGCGCCTTTCAACAAAAAGGGCGTGGCGTTGAGCGAAGCCACCACCTTCGCCGGCGATCTGGAATGGGACAGCCTGACCGTGATGGACTTCGTCGCCGCGATCGAGGACGAATTCGACATCATCATCACCATGAACATGCAGGCAGAGATTGAAAATGTCGGCCAGCTGGTCGACGCTGTGGCCAAGCTGAAGAACTAACCAAGCCACCCCCGTTCGCATCGAACCTGTCGAGAACCGACGGTCGGGATGGGGGGAAGAGTTCTCGACTGACGCATCTCGACACGCTCGATGCGGCTCGAACCGAACGGATATAATGTATGACCGACGCTGCGGAAACCGCTACCGACGCCCATACGCCCGCCGAAGTGGCCGGCGCGCGCGACCTGTTTTCCAAGTTCGACCCGATTATCGGCGAGCGCGAGGCGCTGCTGGCGACCGGCGTGCGCGATCCCTTCGCGATCGTCATGGACGAGGTGAAGTCACCGACCCAGGCCGTGATCAAGGGCAAGGACACGATCCTGCTGGGCACCTATAACTATATGGGCATGACGTTCGACCCGGACGTGGTCGCAGCCGGGAAGAAGGCGCTCGACGAATTCGGTGCCGGGACCACGGGCAGCCGCGTTCTCAATGGCACCTATCAGGGCCACAAGGAAGTCGAGGAAGCGCTCAAGGAATTTTACGGCACCAGCAGTGCCATGGTCTTTTCGACCGGCTACCAGGCCAATCTCGGCATGATCTCCACGCTCGCGGGGAAGGGCGACTATGTCGTGCTGGACGCGGACAGCCACGCATCCATCTATGACGGCTGCTTCCTGGGCGATGCCGAAATCGTCCGCTTCCGCCACAACAGCGTCGAGGATCTGGACAAGCGGCTGGGCCGCCTGCCCGCCGACGCGCAGAAGCTGGTGGTGCTGGAGGGCGTCTATTCCATGCTGGGTGACGTCGCCCCCCTCCCCGAGATGGTCGCGGCGGTGCGCAAGCATGCCAACTGCATGATACTGGTCGACGAAGCGCATGGCATGGGCTTTTTCGGTCCCAATGGCCGCGGCGTCTACGAGGAACAGGGCGTCGAAAAGGACGTCGATTTCGTGGTCGGCACCTTTTCTAAATCGGTTGGCACGGTCGGCGGCTTCTGCGTGTCGAACCATCCCAAGTTCGATGTTCTGCGCCTTGTCTGCCGGCCCTATGTCTTCACCGCGTCGCTGCCCCCCAGCGTCGTCGCGACGGCCGCGACCTCGATCCGCAAGCTCATGCACGCCGGCGAAAAGCGCGCGCACCTGTGGAAGAACAGCCAGCGCCTGCACAAGGGGCTGACTGACCTCGGCTTCAGGCTGGGCACGGCAACGCCGCAATCGGCCATCATCGCCGTCATCCTGACCGATCAGACCCAGGCCGTCGCGATGTGGCAGGCGCTCCTGGAACTTGGCCTCTATGTCAACATGGCCCGGCCGCCAGCAACGCCGACGGGCACATTCCTGCTGCGCTGCTCCCTATGCGCGGAGCATAGCGACGACCAGGTCGGCCAGATCATCGGCATGTTCGAAGCCGCCGGCAAGGCAACCGGAGCGATCGGCTGACCCTAGCGCGCCGAGCCGATGGCGGCCCCAAGCGAATGCCGGCTGTGGTGGAAAAGCTTTTCACCCTTGATATTTCGCAATCGATGCTGTTCGACTAATGTAGCGGTTGATGGCGGACAGCTATTATATGGAAGATCAGACAACTGGCTGGCGAGCGGCGGCACGGCGCGCGCTGCCGTTGGTACTGGTCATATTGCTGATCGGCACGCTGGGAACGCTGCTGTACAGCGCCAGCGACGCGTCCCGTGACCATGAACGCGCGTTGCAGGAACAACGCCGCAGCTTCGAGATCATCGCCCTCGCCCGGGCGTTCGAAGCCAAGACTGCGCGCGCGGAAGTCACGCTGGCCCGCTATGTTATCAGCCTTGATCCCGATGTCGGCCGGCTGTTCCAGGACCAGTGGCGCACCGCGTCCAGCCAGTTGAAGCTGTTGACCTATGCGACCCGCCGGTCGGGCTGGCAGCGCGCCAATGTGCGCGCGCTCCAACAGGCGTTTGAGCAGCGCGGCAAGACACTGAACGAAATCGGCCTGCGCACCACATATGACCAGAAGATGGGCGCCTTGGCCCAGTTCCACCGCGCCGGTCGGTCGGAGGACCTGAAGCGCATCACGGAACTGCTCGACCAGGTGATCGAGGCGGAAAATGCGCGGCTGCAAGAGCGCAGCGTCGCCGTGACCCTGGCGGGTGATCGCACCGCATGGGTGGACAAGACATCGCGCCTTTTCGGCCTGGTGTTGCTGCTTTGCGTGCTGTTCGCGCTATGGATGGCCAACGCCGCCTATACCGAAAGGCGCAATGCGCGCCGTTTGGCGGACGCCGAATCGGAACGGGCCGACCGGCTGGAGGCAGCCGTCGCCGCGCGCACGGCCGAACTGTCCGAGGCCTATGAACAGCTGAAAAAGGAAACGTTGGAACGAGCGGCGGCAGAGGAAAATCTGCGGCAGATGCAGAAGATGGACGCTGTTGGTCAGCTGACAGGCGGTATTGCGCATGATTTCAACAACATGCTGGCCGTAGTGGTGGGCGGGCTGGAACTCGCCAAACGCAAGCTACGACTAAAGCCCCGCGACGCGAGCCGCCATCTCGACAATGCGATGGAAGGCGCCAATCGTGCCGCCGCGCTGACGCGCCGACTGCTCGCCTTCGCCCGGTCCGAACCGCTGCTGCCCAGCGCGATTGAACCCGATACGCTGGTAGCCGGCATCGGCGAACTGATCGATCGGGCGATCGGCGACCAGATTACCGTCAGTTTCGAAAAGGGCGCGCAGGGGTGGCGGACCTTTGTTGACCAGCACCAGTTGGAAAATGCGGTGCTCAACCTGTGCGTCAATGCCCGCGACGCCATGGACGGCCGCGGTCAGCTGGTCATCCGCACGGGCCGCGTGACCCTTGCCGCCAACGAGGTCGGCGAGTGCGCACCGGGTGACTATGTGACTATCAGCGTCAGCGACGATGGATGCGGGATGACGGCCGAGCTGCTGTCCCGCGTGTTCGAACCTTTCTTCACCACCAAGCCGGTTGGCAAGGGCACCGGCCTCGGCCTCAGCCAGATCTTCGGTTTCGTCCATCAGAGCGGGGGCGACATCCGCATCGAATCGGAAGTGGGCAAGGGCACGACCGTCCACCTCTACCTGCCGCGTCATGTAGGCGCAGAGGGCGCGATGCTCTTGGAGGCGAACGCGCCCGATTGTGAGCCGGTGCTGCATCCTCCCACACGCATCCTTGTCGTCGAGGATGACCCGCGCGTGCTCAACCAGACGATGGCGGCGCTGGCCGAACTGGGACATCTGCCCGTCGCCTGCGACCACCCGTCAAAGGCGGCCAAGCTGCTCGCCAGCCATCGCGACATAGGGCTGATCGTCAGCGACGTACTGATGCCAGACATGACTGGCCCTGAAATGGTGCGTGGCCTGCCTGCGGCGTTTGCGCATGTGCCCGTGCTGTTCGTCACCGGCTATGCCGGGGATACTGCGGAGCGCGCCGACTTCGAGGGACATGAGGTGCTCCGCAAGCCCTATACGCTGCTGGGCCTGGCCCATGCGCTATCGAAAGCGCTTAGCGGATCGCACCACCCCGGAACAGCCGCGGCAGCAGAGTGAGCGCGCCGATCAGTGGCCAGCGCCGCTGCCAGGGCTTGATCTCGATCGCCGTGCTGGCGTGGCGATTGATCTTCCACGCTAGATAATCGATGCCGCCGGCATAGGTAAAGCTTGCCTTGGCGAGCCGCACGACGGACAGCCATTTGCCGCGCCGTTGCAACTGGCGCCAGCGCGCGGCAGGCTGTTGCGGCGACGCGGGCAGTCCACGCGCCAGCGCGGCTTCGCCAAAGCGGCGATAGCGCCGAGGGTCGGCATCGACGATGGAGAGGGACCGGCCCTTCTTCTCGGCCCGCAATTCGGCATTGTAGGTCAGCGTAAAGCCTTCCTTCCAAAGCGAAAGCACATCCTGATCCTGCGTCATCGGCCGGGCTAGCGAGAGCAATGTGGGCGCGGCGGAGGCGATCGCGGCGATCGCCCGCTGCCGCGCAAGATCATCCGCCGCCCACAGCAGACGCGCCGGCTGGGCGAAGCGCGCCCATACGGATACATTGTCGGCGGCCGGGCTGTTGAGCCGCGCAAAGTCGGCTTCCGACAGCACGGCATATTTGGCGATCAGCCCACCATGTTCGAACGGGAATACATTGGGCGGGATCAAGCGGTTGGCGCTCGTCAGCCAACTTTTCCCATAGGCGGCGCGATAGTCGGACACGATCAGGTAGAAGTCGAGCATCAGCCCGTCGAGATTTTGCTCCCGAAGGCACGAGCCGTAGAACAGGACCGCACGCGACGCATGCGGATATTGTGCCGCCAGTGCGCCGGCCATGGCGGCCGCGCGCGGGTCGGCGGGAGCGGCGAGTTCGGCAGAGACGAGGGCTGCGAGGCTTTGCGTCATGGCGCCAGGCTTTAGCGCCGACGAAACAGAAGCGACAGATTGTTCGCCGGCATCTCCACAAGCCGGTCGAAGCGGAACCCTTCGGCATCGGCGGCGGCAATGACATCCTCCATCCGGCGGAGACCCCAGCGTGGGTCGCGCGCCTTGAGCCAAGCGTCGAACGTGAGGTTGGAGGGCGCCGTTTCCACGCCATCGCGCATATATGGGCCGTAGAGATAGAGCAGCCCGCCGGTCGGCAGGCTTTTGCCCGCGCCCCTCAACAGGCCCAGCGTGGCGTCCCACGGGCTGATATGCACCATGTTGATGCACAGGACCGCATCGGCCCGTCCGACCGGCCAGTCACCGTCCGCGTCGAGCCGGACCGGCTGACGGAGGTTGGGGAGCGCCGCTTCCTCCCGCCAAGCAGCGATGGAGGCGAGCGCGGCCTGGTCGGGATCGCTCGGCTGCCATTGCAGCGCGGGAAAGGCAGCGGCGAAATGCACCACATGCTCGCCGCTGCCGCTTGCCACCTCCAGCACCAGGCCGGAAGCGGGCAATTCGTCATGCAACAGTGCGAGAATGGCGTCGCGGTTCCGCTCGGTCGCTGGCGCATGCAGCTTGTCAGCAGCGGACGGGCCGGAACCCGGCTCCCAAGGTTCCGGCTGATCCGTCATTCCGCGGCCTGCGCCAGCGTCGGATCGGCCCAGGTAAGGACTGGCTTACGCGCGGCGAGCGTTTCGTCGAGCCGGCGACGCGGCGCGAAATAGGGCGCGCCTTTCAGCGCCTCGTCACCCGCCTTCGCGCGTTCCGCCAGGCTCCGCAGCGCCATGATGAACTGGTCGAGCGCAGCCTTGCTTTCGGTTTCAGTGGGCTCGACCAGCATCGCGCCATGGACGACCAGCGGGAAATACATGGTCATCGGGTGGAAGCCTTCGTCGATCAGCCCTTTGGCAATATCCAGCGTGGTGAAGCCTTCGGCCAGTCCCTTGTCGCTGAACAGTGCCTCATGCATGCATGGGCCGCTGGCGCTGAAGGGCGCGTCCAGCACATCTTCCAGGCTGCGCAAGATGTAGTTGGCGTTGAGTACCGCGTCGCTCGCGACCTGACGCAGGCCGTCCGCGCCATGGCTGAGGATGTAAGCCAGGGCGCGGGTAAACATCCCCATCTGGCCATGGAAGGCGACCATGCGGCCGAATGTGGCGCCATGATGATCTTCCGCCGTTTCTTCCTCGACCAGCAGGAAGCTGTCGCCGTGACGTTCGACGAAGGGCAGCGGCGCGAAAGGCGCCAGCGCCTCGGACAGCACCACGGGGCCTGAGCCCGGCCCGCCGCCACCATGAGGCGTCGAAAAGGTCTTGTGCAGGTTGATGTGCATCGCATCGACCCCAAGATCGCCGGGGCGGACACGGCCGACGATGGCGTTGAAGTTCGCACCGTCACAATAGACGAAGGCACCGGCGGCATGGACCGCGTCGGAAATCACCTTCATGTCGCGTTCGAACAGGCCGCATGTGTTGGGGTTGGTGATCATCACCGCGGCGACATCGGGGCCAAGGCGCGACTTGAGCGCCTCCAGATCGACGCGGCCGTCGGGAGTCGCGGGAATATCCTCCACCTTGTAGCCGCAGAAGGCAGCGGTGGCGGGATTGGTGCCATGCGCGCTTTCGGGGACGAGGATGACACTGCGTGCGTCACCCCGCGCTTCGAGGGCGGCGCGGACCGCAAGCAGGCCGCACAGCTCGCCATGCGCGCCCGCCTTGGGGCTCATGGCGACGGAATGCATGCCCGTCAGCTTGATGAGCCATTCGGCCAGTTCATGGATCACCGCCAGCGCGCCCTGGACCGTCGACTGTGGCGCGAGCGGGTGGAGGTCGGCGAAACCGGGCATCCGCGCGACCTTTTCGTTCAGGCGCGGATTATGCTTCATCGTGCAGGAGCCGAGCGGAAACAGGCCAAGGTCGATGGCGTAGTTTTGGCGGCTGAGGCGGGTGTAGTGGCGCACCGTCTCCTGCTCCGACAGGCCCGGCAAGCCGATCGGGTCAGTCCGGGCGAGCGTGCCGAGGCGGCTTTCCACCCTGGGCGCTTCGGCGAAATCGACGCCCGTCGTCCCGGTCGATCCGATCTCGAAGATCAGCGCCTCTTCCAGCATCAGCGCGCGGTTGCCGGTCACGGTGACGGGCATGGTCGCCGCGTCGTTGACGGCCTGCGGCGCGGTGGGGCGGCCTTCCCCAAGCATGGTCATGCCAGTTCCTCCTCAAGCGCCCGCGCAAGGGCTTCGATATCTTCCGCCGTTACGGTTTCGGTAACAGCCACGACCAGGCCCTGCCCAATATCAGCGGCGTCCGGGAACAGCCGGCCGAGCGATACGCCGGCCAGGACGCCTTTGTCGGCGAGATTGCGGACGACCTCGCGCGCGTCCTTCGGAAGGATGAGCGTGAATTCGTTGAAGAAGCTGTCGTTGAGCAGCGTGACGCCGGGCACCTTTGCCAGGCGATCGGCGGCCTGCACGGCCAGGCCATGGTTCAGCGCCGCCAGTTGCCGCAATCCTTTTTCGCCCAGAAGGGTCATGTGGACGCTGAACGCGAGCGCGCACAGGCCCGAATTGGTGCAGATGTTGGACGTCGCCTTTTCACGCCGAATATGCTGTTCGCGGGTCGACAGCGTCAGGACGAAGCCCCGCTTGCCCCCCGCATCAACAGTTTCGCCGCACAGGCGCCCCGGCATCTGGCGGACATATTTCTGCTTGCACGCGAAGAGGCCGAGATAGGGACCGCCGAACTGGAGCCCGACGCCGATCGACTGGCCTTCGCCCACCACGATGTCCGCGCCCATCGCCCCGGGCGCCTTGATGGCGCCGAGGGCCACCGGCTCCGTCACCACTGCCACCAGCAGTGCGCCGGCCGCATGGGCGGCGTCAGCGAGCGGCGTCAGATCGGCGATGCGGCCCAGAATATCGGGATATTGCACGACGATGCAGCTGGTATCCTTGTCGATGCCGGCGATCAGCGCGTCGATATCGGTCGCGGCCTCAAGCGCCGGGTTGTCGTGGACCAGCAGGTCGCCCGTGAATTTCGCCATGGTCCTTGCGACAGAGACATAATGCGGGTGCAGGCCCGACGACAGGATCGCCTTGCCCCGCCTGGTAATGCGGCGGGCCATGCCGATCGCTTCCCAGCACGCGGTCGAGCCGTCATACATGGACGCGTTGGCAACATCGCAGCCGAGCAGGCGCGCGACCTGCGTCTGGAATTCGAACAAGACCTGCAACGTGCCCTGCGCGATTTCCGGCTGGTAGGGCGTGTAGGCGGTCAGGAACTCGCCGCGCTGGATCAGATGATCGACGCTGGCCGGAACATGATGCCTGTAGGCCCCTGCCCCCAGGAAGAAGGGCGCTTCCCCCGCAGACAGATTTTTCCTCGCGAGCACCGCCATGTGGCGTTCCACCGCCAGTTCGCTGGCATGGGTCGGCAGGCCGGCGATCTTGTCAGTCAGGCGGGCTTCAGCCGGAACGTCGACGAACAGGTCGTCCATCGACGACGCGCCGATGACGGACAGCATGTCCTGCCGGTCAGCGTCGGTAAGGGGTAGGTAGCGCATGATCTTTTCCTGCATCGCCATGCCCGGCCAGGCCGAGCGGCGGTCATCAACTCAGAGCGCAGCCACGAACTTCTTGTATGCGGCTTCGTTCATCAGGCCTTCCAGTTCGCTGGGGTCGGTCACGCGCAGCTTGAAGAACCAGCCATCTTCCTCTGCGTCGCTGTTCACCAGCGCGGGCTCATCCTCCAGCGCGCCGTTGGTTTCAACGACCTCGCCCGAGATCGGCGCATAGACGTCCGAAGCGGCCTTGACCGATTCGACGACGGCGGCGTCATCGCCCTTGTCGAACGTGGTGCCTTCCGCGGGCAGTTCCACAAAGACGATGTCGCCCAGCTGCTCCTGCGCGTAATCCGTGATGCCGACAGTGGCGATTTCGCCTTCGACATCGATCCATTCATGTTCGTCGGTGAAATAACGGCTCATCGATAATCTCCCCTCATTTCCTGCGATAACGGTGCGGGACGAACGGCATCGTCGCGACGGTGGCAGCGATACGCTTGCCCCGCACCTCGATTTCCAGCGCTGTGCCCACCGCGCTGTGCGGCAGGCTGACCCACCCCATCGCGATTGGCGCGCCAACGGTCGGCGCGAAGCCGCCGGACGTCACTTCGCCCACCTGCGCGCCGCCGGCGTAGATGGGCGCACCTTCCCGAGCTGGCAGACGCCCTTCGATCTTCAGGCCCACTCGCTTCGTCCCCGGCCCGTCGGCCAGTTCCTTCATTACGCGCGCATGGCCGATGAAGCCGCCCTCCTCGCGCCGGCGCTTCTGGATCGCGAAGCCCAGGTCGGCGCCAATGGTGCTGACTTGCGGCGTCAGGTCATGGCCATAGAGCGGCAGGCCGGCCTCCAGGCGCAGCGAATCCCGCGCGCCAAGGCCGATCGGCCTGACCTGCGGCAGGTCGCACAGCGTGTCGGCGAGCAGGGTGACATCCTGTGCAGGAACGCTGATTTCGAAACCATCCTCACCCGTATAGCCCGACCGGCTGATCCAGAGCGGAACGCCGCGCCAGGTGAACAGGCCCGACTGCATGAAGAGGAGTTCGGCGGTTGCAGGGATAAGGCTTGCCAGCGCCGCGCCGGCTTCCGGCCCCTGGAGCGCAAGCAGCGCCTGTTCGTCCATGTGATTCATGACGACTTCGTCAGGCAGATGCTCGATCATCCAGCCAATATCGTCATATTTGGTCGCGCCATTGACCACCATATAGATGTCGGCGCTATCGAAGGCACCGCCGCCGAGGCGCGAGACCATGAGGTCGTCCAGGATGCCGCCCTCTTCATCTAGCAGCATCGAATAGCGCTGGCGGAAAGGCATGAGGCCCTTGATATCGCCTGGCAGCAGGACTTCCAGAGCCTCATCCACGCCGTCGCCGGAAAAGGTCAGCTGGCCCATGTGGCTGACGTCGAACAGCCCGGCATGGTCGCGGGTCCAGGCATGTTCGGCCATGATGCCTTCATACTGGATCGGCATGTGATAGCCGGCAAAGCCGACCATGCGCGCGCCCCTGGCGCGGTGCCAGGCGTCCAGCGGCAGGTCCTGCAGCGGCAATTCTTCTTCGATATGGCTTATGTCGTCAGTGCCGGTCATCAAAGGCGGCCTTTCCGTGCAAGATTTCAAGCGACAGCTGCCCGAATCCGCAATCGGACCCGTGGCGTCTGTCACCCCCTCTGTCACGGAACCTGAGAGCTTTGACCACCGGCCGTGCGGCTGGATGGCTTACCCCTTCGGTGGGACGGCATGACCCGTCCGCTTTCCAGAGTGCCTGCCCATGATGCGGTCCTTTGGCCTGAGAGATTCCGGGGCGGTTGCTCCTTCGGCGACGGGGTGGCCTCAAAGGCTTCCCATGCTCTCCCGCATCAAGTCCGGGACCGAATCCTCGATGCCCAGCGACAGGAATTCCTTGGTCCAAACGACGTGCGCCGTCAATCGCTCAATCAGCGGCGCGCTCTTCCTTCGCCAGGCGCTCAGCCAGGATGCGCGTCGCCTTGCGCAGTTCGGCAAGGCGCATGTTGGCGGCCGCGTCGTTCAGCACCATCGCATCGAAACCGTCATCCTCATCGAACAGGCGCAGAAACCGATCGACACCGGCGAACTTGGAATCGGCGACAAGATGCGCGCAAAGCTCCACCTTGCCCGACCAGCGGCGGTCACCCTGACCGCGCAACAAGGCAGCAAGATCTTCCAGCCGACCGGCGAGCGCGGCGATTTGCGGATGCAGCATCATGGGCGCACGCTAGAGGTCGCGTCGCGCCAGCGCAACGCCAGCGACCTCAGGATAGCACATCTCCCCGAAAATCTCGGCATGGCGCGCTTCGGCATAGCGATCAGTCATGCCGGCGATGAAATCGGCGATGTGTCGGCTGCGGTGCGGCTCGTCCGGCAGGCAATCGTCGCGCCATTCCGCAGGCATCAACCCAGGCTCCCGCTGATAGGCGTGGAACAGGTCGCGCACGATGATCCGCGCGCGGTTCGCGGCCGCCAGCTGCAAGGGGTGATGGTAAAGCGTGGCATACATGAACCGCTTGAGGTCTCGCTCCTGCGCCGCCAGTTCGGGAGAGAAGCCGACCAGCGTCCGCCCTGCGGCCCGCACATCCTCGACCGTCTCCACGGCGGAGCGGGCAATATTGTCGCGCGTCGCGGCGATCAGGTCGTTGGCCATCACGCCGATCTGCTCGCGGACCAGTTCCCGCAGCAGCCGGTCCTGCGGCACATCCGGGTAGCGGGCGCGGACGCGGTCCCAGCAATGGCTGACAAGCGGTACATCCAGCAACTGGTCCAGCGTCAGCAGGCCGGCGCGCAAGCCATCATCGATATCATGATTATCATAGGCGATGTCATCGGCAATCGCCGCCAGCTGCGCTTCCAGCGAACTGTGGCTGGCAAGGTCCAGCGGAAACAGAGCGTCGACTTCGCGCATCGCCCAGCCCGGCCGGTGAACCGGGCCATTATGCTTTGCCAGCCCCTCCAGCATTTCCCAGCTCAGATTGAGGCCCGAAAAGCGCGGATAGGGCGATTCCAGCAGCATCAGCGTGCGCAGCGTGTGGGCGTTGTGATCAAAACCGCCATGATCGTCGAGCGCCGCTTCCAGCGCATCTTCGCCAGCATGGCCGAAGGGCGGATGGCCGATGTCATGCGCCAGGCAAAGCGCCTCGGTCAGATCCTCGTTGAGGCCGAGTGTGCGCGCGGTCGTGCGGCCGATCTGCGCGACCTCCAGGCTATGGGTGAGCCGGACGCGGAAATGATCGCCATCGGGGGACACGAACACCTGTGTCTTGTGGCGCAGGCGACGAAAGGCAATGCTGTGGATGATGCGATCGCGATCGCGCTGAAAGATGTCTCGCGGCCCTCGCATCTCGCCGCCCGGTTCGGCATGCAGCCGGCCTCGGCTGCGGTCCGCATGCGAGGCATAAGGGGCCAGCGTCGACATCGGGCGGCTATTTGCCGCCCATCGGCTCGACGACTTCTCCGGCATCGCTCCGCCAGGCGAAGACATCCGCGCCAGCGGCCTTCAGCTTCGATTCGACGGCCTTGGCGCGGGTGAAGCTGGCGAAGGGGCCTATCAGCAGGCGGTTGGTCCTGCCCCAGCCTGCCACCCAGGCGTCCTGCGGCGCGACATCGTCATATTTCCGGCGCAGGTTCTTCAAGGTGAACGCCAGCGCGCCGCGATCTGCACCAGTGCCGATCTGCACCCAGCTGCGCGAAGGATTGGCGGCAAGCCGGGCCTTTTCCTCGGCTTCCTTCTTCGCCTTGGCTTCAGCTTCCGCCTTTGCCTTCGCGGCGGCATCGGCCTTTGCCTTGGCCGCTGCCTTCTTCGCCTTGTCGGCGGCGGCGGCGCGGCGGGCGGCCTGCATTTTCTCAATCTCGGCGAGGTCGACGGCCTGCGCGCTGGGCTGGCGTTCGGTTTCCGGCACGTCGATCGCGCGGATGATGTCGGCGAGGGTTCGCGTCGCTTCGGGATTGGGCTGCTGCCGGGCCATGACCGGGGCGGGCGTTGAGGTGGGCGTCGCGGCAGGCGGGGGCGCCGCAGCCCGCTGGACGGCGGCCTGCGCCAGGGTGATGGCGTTGAGCTGGCTCGCCGTGGACGATGCGGGCGCGGGCTGCGGTGAGCGGGGCGCGGCCATGGCTTCGGTGCCGGGTGCGGGCGGCCCCTGGACCTTTGCGGCCAGTGAAGGCGCGCCAGCTGCTGGCACAGGCGCGAGAGCCGGCGCCGGAGCGGGAGCCGGCGTCGGAGCGGGACGGGCGACTGGAGCCATGGGCGGCGTCTGGGCGCGAGCCACCCGCCCCCTGTCGCTGTTGCCGCGGGAACGAGGCGAAGTGCCTGGCGCGGCGGCAGGCGTCGAAGCCGCTCCGACCGGCGACGAGGCTGCCAGAGGAACAATGGTGCCGGCGGGCGGGGTGGGCGTGATGGCTGCGATGCTGGTGCCGATCGTCGCGGGGAAATGGCCGAAATGCACAGCCGCCGCCTTCTGTGCGCCGGTCAGATAAGGCATTTTCTGCATATAGGGCGTGAGCGCCGCAGCGAGCTGTCCTGGCATGGTCTGCATCGCGATCTTGCGTGCTTCGTCCTGCCGGTTGTTCATCGCTAAAATGAACGCGCGGTAGCGCCAGGCCGGGCGGTCGCTTTTATAGAGCAGCGGCTGCAGCAGCTTTTCAGCGGCCTCCACCTGACCCGATATGCCGAGCGACGCGGCATATCGATAGACAAGCTCCGCGTCCTCTGGCGCGCGGCGCAACGCCGTCTGATAATCCCGCTGTGCGCCAGCCTGGTCGCCGGTCAGGTCGCGAGCCAGCCCGCGATCGGCCAGCAGTTGCGCTTCACCATAGCCCAGCCGGACGGCCTGGTCGAACAGGCGCAGAGCCTCGGCCGGATTCTGCGTCTTGAGCATGACGCGTCCCAGACCTGCCTTTACGCGTGCATCGTTGGGCTGGGCCGCATCGGCGCGGGAAAAGAATCCGGCGGCGGCGCGCATGTCGTCCATGTCGATCGCCGCCTCGCCGGCGCCGATCAGCGCATCCACGTCGCGCGGGTTGGACGCAAGACGAGCCAGATTGCGGCTGAGATTTTCAGCACCCGACGGGCGGATCGCCTGAACCTGCGATTGGGCCTGCGCGGTTCCCGCCAGAAGCAGTCCGCAGAAAATCCATAAAGCCGAGCGTGTCACACAAGCCCTTTAGCGGATCGCCGCCTGAATGGGAAATTACTGATAGGACAAAGCGCGCCCGATCGTCCGAAGCGATCGACGGCGCGCAGTCCTGTCGCGACCGGGCGGCACCGCCGCCCGCGCTCTTACTGGTTGCTCTGGCGATTAAGGAAGCGCGGAATGTCCGGCGTTGAACCGCCATTGTCCGCGGCCGCCGCATTCTTGTCGGCGCCACGGGTCAGCCCCGCCATGCGCTCGAACAGCGTCCCCCCGGTCGCGACGCGCGGCGCCGGCTGCGCCGCCGGGGCGGGAGCGGCCTGCGGTTCGGCCACTTCGGCGCCGAGCAGCAGTTCGTCCTGCGAGGGGTCCTCATCAGAGAAGATGGCGGCCGGGCGCTGCGGCGCGACCGAAGCCGGCCGGGGCGCGGCCTTTTCCTGCACGGGCGGCGACAACGGCGCCGGTTCGGGCGCGGCCGGAACGTCAAGCTCCAGCGTCTCTGGCTCCGGCTCGGGTGCCGCGACCGACGTCGGAGCCGGGGCGGGTTGCGTCGCCGGACGCGACGCCGCGGCCGGGACCGATACGGCCGGACGGCTGGCGAAGCTGAACGGCTGGGTCAGCGGCGCGGCGTTGGCGCTTGCTTCGCTGTCGATGCCGGTGGCAACGACCGATACGCGGATCTTGCCATTGAGGCCGTCATTGAAGGCCGAACCCCAGATGATGTTCGCGTCCGGATCGACCAGTTCACGGATGTGATTGGCGGCTTCGTCGACTTCCATCAGACGCATGTCATCGCCACCCACGATGGAAACGATGACGCCCTTGGCGCCGCGCATCGATACGCCATCGAGCAGCGGGTTGGCGATCGCCTTTTCCGCGGCCTGGAGCGCGCGGCCGTCGCCTTCGGCTTCGCCGGTGCCCATCATCGCCTTGCCCATCTCGCCCATGACCGAGCGAACGTCAGCGAAGTCGAGATTGATGAGGCCAGGCATGACCATGAGGTCGGTGATGCCGCGCACGCCCTGCTGCAGCACCTCGTCCGCCATCTGGAAGGCTTCCTTGAAGGTGGTGTTGGGGTTGGCGATCAGGAACAGATTCTGGTTCGGAATGACGATCAGGGTATCGACATGCTTTTGCAGTTCCTCGATGCCCGCTTCCGCCGATTTCATGCGGCGATTGCCTTCGAAGGTGAAGGGCTTCGTCACGACGCCGACGGTCAGGATGCCCTTGTCGCGCGCGGCCTTTGCGATGACGGGAGCTGCGCCCGTGCCGGTGCCGCCGCCCATGCCGGCCGCGATGAAGCACATGTGCGCGCCGTTCAGCGCATCTTCGACCGACACGATGGTTTCTTCAGCGGCGGCCTTGCCGATTTCGGGACGCGATCCGGCACCCAGCCCTTCGGTGATCTGCGGGCCAAGCTGGATGCGGCGTTCGGCGGGCGAGGCATTGAGCGCCTGGGCATCGGTGTTGGCGACGATGAAATCGACGCCCTCGACCGACGCGGCAATCATGTTCGCGATGGCGTTGCCACCCGCGCCGCCTACGCCGATCACCGCAATGCGTGGCTTCAACTCGTCCACATGCGGCGGGCTGATTTCAATGCTCATAAATTCTAGCTCCCTCCAGCTCCGGTGACGTGAGCGAAACTGTCATCGAAGGTTAATGCAACAGAAAACGGGGTATTTCACCAGTAAATTTCGTCTGACTTCGATTATTTCAATAGTTGGTCTTCATCGCCCGCACCATTCGCTGCCACCACTGGGGTGCACCTATACGATGGACCGTCTGAGGAGCAGGCGCTATCGTTCTAAGATCAACCGGGTTTGAAGCGCCGTAAAGCGCCAGCCCCGCCAAGGTTGCAAAGGCCGGCCCGCTATGCGCTTCGGGAAGAGCGGCAATGCCGCGCGGCCGACCGATGCGGACGGCACGGCCCAGCGCGCCCTGGGCATAATCGGCAATGCCCTTCATCTCTGCCCCGCCGCCGGTCAGCACCACCTGGCGACCGGTCGGGGTATTGAAGCCCATGCCGGCGAGCGCCGCGTTGATTTCGGTCATCAGCATGTTCAGCCGCTCGCAGATCACCGCGACCAGCGCCGCGCGTGTGATCTTGCCGCCATCCGCGTTGGGGCCGGCGCTCTGCCCCGGCAGCGCCACGTCGCCATGGGGCGGCGCGATCTCGATCATCTCGCGAAAGTCACGGCGGTTCTGCATCGCCGAGCCATAGAAGCATTTGATCCGCTCTGCCTGGCTCCGGCGGATGCCAAAGGCCGACGCGATGTCGTCGGTGATGTCCGCCGCGCCCATCGCGATGCTGTGCAGGCCCACCAGCATGCCGCCGGCGTAGAGCGAGACATTGGTGACGCCCGCCCCCAACTCGATCAGCGCGACGCCCAGGTCCCGCTCTTCTTCCGACAGGCAGGCGAGGCCGGTCGCGATCGGCGAGGCCACGATCGAATTGACGTTGAGATAGGCGCCGCGCACGCACAGGTCGAGATTGGCGAGCGGCGCGCCGTCGGCCAGCACGACATGGATGTCCACGCCCAGCAGATCGGCATGCATGCCAAGCGGCTTCTTGACGGGAACCTTGCCGTTGATGGTGAAACAGGTCGGCTGCGCGTGCAGCACCACCCGGCCATCGGGGTCGATCCCTTGCTGGCCCGTGGTCAGCAGGTCGTCGATGTCGGCCTGTTCGACGCGATACCCCCCCATGTCGCGCTCGACCGTCACGACATCGCTCACCAGGCTGCCGCCCGAAAAGCTGACCCAGACATCCTCGATGTTGGTGCCCGCTACCCGCTCGGCCTGCTCGACGGTCTCGCGCACGGCCAGTTCGGTGCGCTCCATGTCAGCGATGAAGCCGCGACGCACGCCCCGGCTTTCACGCTGGCCGGTGCCCAGGATCGCCAGTTCGCCCGTCTCCGTCCGCCCCGCGATCAATGCGGAGACCTTCCATGATCCGATGTCGATTGCGGTAACGAGCTTTTCGACCTTGGGCTGCGCCATGACCGTCAGCCTTCCTCACCATCGGTCGAGGCGCCGGAAGTATCGGCTTTCGCGGCCGGCTTGGCGTTGCCCTGGTTTTCCGGCAGGCGCAGGACGAAACGGTCGGGATCGCGCATGTCGAACTTCACGATGCCGCGCCCGAGCAGCCGGTTGATGCCATCCATGCGGGCGAAATTGACGAGCGCGGTGGCAGAAGCGCGATCACCTTCCGGCAGCGAGAGCGTTTCACCCGACTGAAAGCGCAGATCCCAGCGACGGTCCCCGACCCAGGTCGCGCCGGCCAGCATGGGCTTGAGCGCCGGCGCGTTTTCCATGAGCTTGTTGAGATTGGCCGTTTCCCTGTTGGCGTTGGGCCCCACCACCAGCGGCAGATCGGGCATCGCGCCGGGCGACACGGGTTGCAGCACCACGCCCGCCACGTCGATCAGGTGCAGTTGTCCGTCATGCTGCCACACCGCGACCGGATCACGCTCGACAATGTCGACCACCAGCGTGTCGGGCAGGCGACGCGATATGCGCGCATCCTTGACCCAGCCGAGCTTCAGCATCTCGCCGCGCACCTTGGGCAGATCGAGCGCGAGCATCGACCGGTTCACCTGACCGAGCGCGATATTGTAGATCGGCAGTTCGTCCATCCGCTCGACGCCGCGCACTTCGACCTTCTGCACCTCGAAGCCCGCGCTGGAGGCGATTTCCGCCGCCTTCTGCCCTGCCATGGCGGGCACGCCCAGCAAGGATGCGATGCCGACGACGATCGCGACGAACAGGCCGACGATCGCCCAGCTGGCCATGCGCTGCAGCATTTCGTCACTGATCGGCAGGGCGTGAAGCATGCGGCCGATCCAGGAGCGGCGCTTGGTCGGACGCCCACGCCCCGGCCCGTTGCGGCCGCGCGGGCCGGTCGTGCGCGTCAATCGCGCCGTTCCGCCGCGCCTGATGCGTGCTTCACCCATGGCCTGCCCCCTTTGCGCCCCGCTTGTGCCCAAGCGCGTCCTCGATAATACGCTCGACCAGCTCGGCATAGTCAATGCCCAGTTTCGCCGCCTGTTCGGGCACCAGGCTCAAAGGGGTCATGCCCGGCTGGGTATTGACCTCCAGCAGGTAGAGCCCGTCGATCCCCTGAGCGTCGTCCCAGCGAAAATCGGAGCGCGACGCGCCCTTGCAGCCGAGCAGCTGGTGCGCGCGCAGCGCGAGCGCCTTGCAGGCTTCGCCAATCTCCGGAGGGATGTCGGCCGGACAGACATGTTCGGTCATGCCGTCGGTATATTTGGCGTCGAAATCATAGAAACCGCTTTTGGGACGCAGCTCCGTCACCAGCAGCGCCTCGTCGCCCAGCACGGCGGTGGTGAGTTCGCGGCCGCGAATATAAGGTTCGGCCAGCAGCTCGTCGAAATGCTGCCAGGGTCCTTCTACATCCCGGCCGATGGGCGATCCATAATTGCCGTCGCGCGTCACGATGGCGACGCCAACCGAACTGCCCTCATTCACCGGCTTCACCACATAAGGGCGCGGCAATGGATCGCCTTCGAACAGGCTGGCGCTCTTCACGACATGCCCCCCCGGCATGGGGATGCCATGCGGAACCAGCGCCTGTTTGGTCAGCTGTTTGTCGATGGCGATGACCGAGGCCGCAAGGCTAGAATGGGTGTAGGTGAGGCCCATCAAGTCCATCATGCCCTGCACCGTGCCGTCCTCACCGGGAACGCCATGGAGCGCGTTGAACACGATATCGGGCTTCGCTTCGGTGAGCCGCAGCGCGACATCGCGGCCCATGTCGATGCGCGTGACCGTGTGACCGCGCGATTCCAACGCCTTGGCAACGCCCTCGCCAGATGACAGCGAAACGGACCGCTCAGCGGACCAGCCGCCCATCAGGACGGCAACATGCCAGGGGCCACGGCTCACTTTGTCTTACCCACTGAAATTTCCTGATTAGCGTCGTCGGCAAACATGCCGACACGTTGAATTTCCGCGTCGTCGGCAAACATGCCGACACGTTGAATTTCCGCGTCGTCGGCAAACATGCCGACACGTTGAATTTCCCATTCGAGGTCGATGCCGCTCTTTTCCAGGACGCGGCGGCGGACTTCCTCGCCCAGCGCCTCAATGTCCGCGCTGGTCGCATCGCCGAGGTTAAGGAGGAAGTTGGTGTGCTTTTCGGATACCTGCGCGCCACCGATGCGCAAGCCACGGCAGCCGGCTTCATCCACCAGCTGCCACGCCTTGTGCCCGGTCGGGTTCTTGAAGGTCGACCCGCCGGTCTTGCTGCGGAGCGGCTGGCTTTCCTCCCGCGCGGCGGCGATGCGGTCCATTTCCGCCTGGATGGCGGCGGGATCGCCGGGCGCGCCGCGAAACACGGCGCTGACCACAACCGCCCCGTCGGGCAGGCTGCTGTGACGATAGGTGTAGCCCAGCGCCTGCGCGGGCATCGTCACGCGCTCACCAGTCCGCAGCACGACATCGCATTCGACCAGGATATCGCAGGTCTCGCGACCATAGGCGCCGCCATTCATCCGCACGAAGCCGCCCACGGTGCCGGGGATGGAGCGCAGAAACTCAAGGCCCGCTATGCCCGTGTCGCGCGCGGTGGACGAAACGAGAATACCCGAAGCCCCGCCGCCACAGCGCAGGCCGGTGGCATCGACCTGCTCCACAAGCGCGAAGGGCTTGCCAAGACGGATCACCACGCCCGGCACACCGCCGTCGCGAACGATCAGGTTGGAGCCGAGCCCCAGCGCCATTACCGGCACCGCCGGGTCCAGACCGCGCAGGAAATCGGACAGGTCCTCCGCATCCTTCGGTTCGAACAGCCATTGCGCAAAGCCCCCCGCCTTGAACCAGACGAGGGGGCCAAGCGGCGCATGAGCCTTGATCGAGCCGCGAACTGGAGGAAGGATCGTCGCCGTTGCCGTCAACCGCCCGCCTCCGCAAAGCCACGCGCTTTAGACATCAGGCCGCTTCCTTCGTCGCGACGGCGCTCGCCAGCCCGGCGGCCCATTTTGTGATGTCGCCCGCGCCCAGGCAGATGATCATGTCATCGGCCTGGCAGTCGGCGGCGATCACGCGGGCAAGGTCGTCCGCTCCCTCGACCGTGGAGGCGGAGCGATGGCCCCGGCGCTTGAGACCGGCCACCAGTTCGCCGCTGTCCACGCCCTCGATGGGCTGTTCGCCGGCCGGATAGACCGGGGCGGCATAGACGATGTCGGCATCGTTGAACGCCTGCTGAAACTCGTCCATCAGGTCACGCAGGCGGGTGAAGCGGTGCGGCTGAACCACGGCGATGACGCGGCCTTTCGCGCCTTCGCGGGCGGCGGCGAGCACTGCCTTGATCTCGACCGGATGGTGGCCATAATCGTCGATCACGGTCGCGACGCCGCCGGCGACGGGGATTTCCCCCACCTTGGTGAAGCGGCGCTTGACCCCGCCGAACTTGGCGAAGCCGGTCTGGATCGTCGCATCGTCAATGCCCATCTGAAGCGCCACGCCGATCGCCGCCATCGCGTTCAGCACATTGTGGCGGCCGGGCATCGGCATTTCGATCCCCTCGATCCGGCGAAGCGAGCCGTCGCGCTCGCGGATCTGCACGTCGAAACGGTTGCCGCCGGGGATTGGCTGGACATTTTCGCCGCGAATGTCGGCCTGCGCCGAAAACCCATAGGTGACGATGCGCCGGTCCTGCACGCGGGGCAGGATCGCCTGCACCTCAGGATGGTCGAGGCAGAGCATTGCCGCACCATAGAAGGGCACGTTTTCAACAAACTCGACAAAGGCGTCCTTCACCTTGTCGAAACTGCCATAATGGTCGAGATGTTCGGGATCGATATTGGTGACGACCGCCAGCGTGCCGTCGAGGCGCAGGAAGCTGCCGTCGCTCTCATCGGCTTCCACAACCATCCAGTCGCTCTTGCCCAGGCGCGCGTTGGAACCATAGCTGTTGATGATCCCGCCATTGATGACGGTCGGGTCCACCCCGCCCGCGTCCAGCAGCGCCGCGACCATCGATGTGGTCGTGGTCTTGCCATGGGTTCCCGCGATCGCGACGGTCGACTTCAGCCGCATCAGCTCCGCCAGCATTTCCGCGCGGCGAATGACGGGCACGCGCTTTTCCAGCGCCAGATCGACTTCGGGATTGCCCTTCTTGATCGCGGTGGAGGTCACCACCACCGCGGCATCGCCCAGATTATCGGCCTTGTGGCCGATCATCACGTCGATGCCCTTCTTGCGCAGCCCTTCGATCACATAGCCTTCGGCGACGTCGGACCCCTGAACCTTGTATCCCAGATTGTGCATGACCTCGGCGATGCCGGACATGCCGATGCCGCCAATGCCGATGAAATGGATCGTGCCGATGTCGGTGCCGACACCCTTCATGCGGGAACTCCCTGGAGATTGAGGCTGGTCGGCACCGGGCCGACGCGCAGCGGGTCATTGACGATGGGCGCCGGGCCGATGCTTTCCAGCAGATCGGCCATGTCGCGCGCGGCATTGGGGCGGCCACAGGCGCGGGCGCGCCGGGCGGCGTTCTGGAGCGCGCCTGGCTCCATCGCCATCTTCTGCATCTGCTTGGCGAGCTCGACCGCCGTGAAGCGCGCCTGCGCAATGGTGCGCGCGCCGCCCGCCTCGGTCATTTCGCGGGCGTTGACGGTCTGGTGATCGTCCATGGCGCTCGGCAACGGCACCAGGATCGCGGGACGGCCCGCGCAGGTCAGCTCCGCGAGCGTCGACGCGCCCGCCCGCGCGATCACCAGATGGGACCAGCTGAGCTTTTCAGGCACATCGTTGAAATAGGTCGCAAGGTCAGCGGGAATTTCCAGATCGGCGTAGATCTTGCGAACGCGCTCGATATCCTCGGCGCGACATTGCTGCGTCACCTGAAGACGGCGGCGCAGGCTTAATGGCAGCATGCCCAGGCCATCGGGCACCACGGTCGAAAGGATGCTGGCGCCCTGGCTGCCGCCGATCACCAGTACGCGGAAAACGCTTTCGTCGGTGAGCGCGGGAAATTCCTCCTCGCGCAATTGCTTCACTTCTTCGCGGACAGGATTGCCGACCAGATGCACCTTGCCGGCATATTTGTCGCGCAGGCGCTCGACCACCGGATAGGCAGTGGCGATCGCATCGACGCGGCGCGCCAGCAGGCGGTTCACCCGGCCCAGCACCGCGTTCTGTTCATGAATGGCGGTTGGAATGCCGTCTGCCAGCGCGCCCAGCAGCGCAGGCATCGCGGGGTAGCCGCCGAAGCCGACAACGGCGGTCGGGCGGAATGTCTCGTTCAGCCGCCGCGCCATGGCCCGCCCCGCCAGGATCGCCTTCAGCGCGCCCAGCCAGCTTTTCGGATTCCTGGTCATCCGCCCGGCGGGCAGCACATGGACCTGCGCCTTGTCGAAGATGCCGGGAATCTTGGCGCCGCGTTCATCGGTCACCAGCGCGACATGATGGCCACGCAGCATCAATTCCTCGGCCACGACGTGCGCCGGAATCATGTGACCTCCCGTCCCGCCGGCGGCGAGGACGAAGTGTCGGGAAATGCTCATCGACCACTCCATTTGACGACCGTGTGCCGACCCATGAAGGGGTTGCGCCGCGTGAACGCGAGCAGCAGGCCGACGCCGATACAAAGCGCCAGCATAGAGGAGCCGCCATAGCTGATAAAGGGCAGCGTCATGCCCTTTGAAGGAAATATCTGCGCATTGACGCCCATGTTGATGATCGCCTGCAGCCCGAACTGGGTGGTAAGGCCCGCTGCGGCCAGGATGGTGAAATTGTCGTCCTCGTCCAGCATGCGCAGCAACACGCGCACCACCACCGCGAGATAGACGCAGGCGATGGCGATACAGGCGAGCAGCCCGAATTCCTCGCCGATGACGGAGAAGATATAGTCGGTATGCGCTTCGGGCAGGCGGAATTTGTTCTGGCCCCCGCCCGGCCCCACGCCTGTGAACCCGCCATGGGTGATGGTGCGAAAGGCCAGCTCCGTCTGGTCGGGCCCGCTATCCTGCGCCGCGCCGATGCCCAGGAAGTCGTTGATGCGCTGGCGCCCATTTTCATAGAACATGTACATCACCACCAGCCCGGCGAGGCCGGCGCCGGCAAGACCGCCGATCGCCTTCATCGGCACGCCCGACAACAGGAGCAGGCAGCTCCAGCAGGCGAGGAAAATCACCGTCTGTCCGAAATCCGGCTGCTTCATGAGGATGGCGGCAATCAGTGCGGTCAGCACCCCGGTGAGCGGGATGACGGGCAGGCTCACGTCCTTGCCGCGCAGTGACAGCAGCCAGGCCGTGGAGACGACATAGACCGGCTTCAGGAATTCCGAGGGCTGGAACCGGAAACCGGGCAGATCGATCCAGCGCCTCGCGCCGTTCACCGTCGATCCCAGCAGGGGAACGCACAACAGCATCAGGAAGAAAAAGACCGAGAGGAACAAGGCCAGCCGGCGCGCTTGCTGACGCGGCAGCATGGAAATGACGAGCATGATCGGCAGGCCGATGAACACCCACATCAGCTGGCGATAGAAATAGATGAGCGGAGTCACCGAGACGGTGCTGGTGGACCGATCGATAGCCGCGACCGGCGATGCGGCGGCCACGGCGACGAGGCCGATCGCCATCAATGCGACAATCAGCGACAGAAGGAGCCGGTCGATCTCCCAGAACCAAATCGCAAGCGCCGTGCGCTCGCGCGGAACGGTGCGGTTCCTGAACCCCTTCACAAGTTCGCCTGGCCTGAACATAGCCTGTGCCCCCTCTTCGCCCGCCTCAGCCGTCCATGTCGCCGTCTTCCAATGCCGCGACGGCCGCGACGAACGCATCGCCCCGGGCCTCGAAATCACGGAACTGGTCGAAACTCGCGCAGGCGGGCGACAGCAACACCACGTCCCCCGGCTGCGCCACCCGCGCGGCACGGCGGACGGCGGCCGACAGCATCTCGCTATCGTCCACCGCCATATGCGGACGCAGCAGGTCGGCAAACATATGGCCCGCTTCACCGATGGTATAGGCGTGGGCGATATTGCCGAAGTGCGGCGCGCACTCGTCGAGATTGTCCGTCTTGGCGAGGCCGCCGACGATCCAGTGAAGGCGCGGGCGGCCGTTGACCGGCGGATAGGCGGCCAGCGCCGGGGCCGTCGACGCGGGATTGGTCGCCTTGCTGTCGTTGACGTAGAGCACGCCGTTCAGCTCGCCGACCCGCTGCATCCGATGTGGCAGGCTGGCATAGCTTTGCAGGGCCTGGCCGATGATCGCGACATCGATTCCGAGCGCGCGACCGACCGCGATCGCGACGGCCGCGTTCTGGGCATTATGCGGGCCTTGCAGCGCGGGCCAGCCAGCCTGGGCAGCGGAGTCGATGTCGCTCGCCTTTACCTCTACGCGGCGAGCGCCCGGCGTGGCGGCAATGGAGCGGCTTGGGTCGTCGTCGGTGGCGATCACGGCGACATGATCGGCCGACTGCATCTCGAACAGCCGCGCCTTGGACGCCACGTAGCCGTCAAAGCCATTGTAGCGGTCCAGATGATCCGGGGTGATGTTGAGCAGCACCGCCACGTCGCAATCGAGGCTGTGCGTCAGGTCGATCTGATAGCTGGACAGCTCGAGCACATAGATGCCGCCTTCGGGCAGCGGGTCCTGACCAAGGATCGGCAGGCCGATATTGCCACCCATCCGCGTGGGAATGCCGGCCGCTTCAATAATGTGGTGGACAAGCGCCGTCGTGGTCGACTTGCCGTTGGTGCCGGTGATCCCGACGACGCGATGCGCCGGGAGCGTGGGGCGAGCCAGAGCGAACAACTCTATGTCGCCGATCACCGGCGTGCCGGCGAGCTTCGCCTGCATGGCGATAGGGTGCTGGTTGAGCGGAACACCTGGAGAAACCACTACGCCGTCGAAACCGGCCAGGTCGATTTCCAATGGGTCGGCGATCTCCGCCTTGTCGGCGGCGAGTGCGCGCGCTTCCTCCCGATTGTCCCAGGCGACAACGCCGGCGCCGCTGGCGACCAGCGCCTCGACCGTGGCCAGGCCGGACCGTGCAAGGCCCAATACCGCGTAGCGTTTCCCTGCGAAGGCGCTTGATACCAGCCCCATGCCGCTCACCGCAGCTTCAGCGTGGCGAGGCCAGCGAGCGCCAGCACGAAGGAGATGATCCAGAAACGGATCACGACGGTCGGTTCGGCCCAGCCAAGCTGTTCGAAATGATGGTGGATCGGCGCCATCCTGAATACGCGCTTGCCGGTCCGCTTGTAGAAGAAGACCTGAATGATCACCGACATGGCTTCTACCACGAACAGGCCCCCGATCACGCCCAGCACGATTTCATGATGCGCGGTAACGGCGATCACGCCGATCGTCCCGCCAAGCGCCAGACTGCCGGTATCGCCCATGAAGACGGCAGCAGGCGGCGCGTTGAACCATAGGAAGGCGAGGCCCGCGCCAATGATCGCGCCGCACAAGATGGTGAGATTGCCCGCGCCCTGGACATGCGGGATGCCCAGATAGGCGGCATAGTCGGCCCGCCCCACCAGATAGACGATCGCCATGAATGCCATGCAGGCGATGATCACCGGCATGGTCGCGAGGCCGTCAAGGCCGTCGGTCAGGTTCACGGCATTGCCGAACGCCACGATCACGAACGCCGCGAAAAGGAAGTAGAAAGGCCCCAGCTCGATCGCCGGACCATTGTAGAAAGGCAGGTAAAGCGCAGTGTTGCCATGCTGATTGACGATGAGCCAGGCGGCGAAGCCGGCGATCAGGAATTCGAACGCCAGGCGCATCTTGCCCGACAGTCCCTTGTGGCTGGCCTTCGTCACCTTGTCGTAATCGTCAAGAAAGCCGATCGCGCCGAAGCCGAGCGTCACGAACAGGCAGGCCCAGACATAAATAGAACTCAGATCCATCCACAGCAGTACCGACGTGATCATCGATGTCAGTATCATGAGCCCGCCCATCGTCGGCGTCCCGCGCTTGGCAAGATGCGTCTGCGGACCGTCATCGCGAATGGGCTGCCCCTTGCCCTGGCGCACGCGCAGCCAGCCGATGAAACGCGGGCCTACCAGCAACCCGATGATGAAAGCGGTGGCGATCGTCGCACCGGCGCGAAAGCTGAGATAGCGGACGAGGTTCAACACCCCCGCAAAATCCATGGTCTGGGCGAGCCAGTAGAGCATCAGTTCTTTTGTTCCCCAAGCGCCGCGACCAGCCGCGACAAGCCGATGCCGTTCGACCCTTTGACCAGGATCGCGTCGCCCGCGCGCATTTCCCTGACTATGAGGCTCGTCGCGGCCGCTGTATCGGGCACATGGTCAAATGCGACAACACCACTCACCGCGCTGGCGAGCGGTTTCATCTCATCCCCCACCAATATCGCATAATCTATGTTTGCCGCAGCGATCGGTTCGGCGAGGGCGGCGTGCAGCTCAAGACTGTGCTCGCCCAGTTCGCGCATACCGCCAAGAACGGCGATGCGGCGCGCCGCCTGCTCCTTGCCCAGTTGCTTGAGCGTCGCCGCCATGCTGAGCGGATTGGCGTTATAGCTTTCGTCGATCACCAGGGCCTCGCCACCCGCGACCGCGACCCGGCGGCGCTCGCCACGGCCCGGCAGCCCGGGCATTTCCGCAAGCGCAAGCCCCGCCGCGCCCAGGTCGCCGCCCAGCGCTTCCACGGCCGCCAGGACGGCCAGCGCATTGGAGACCCAATGCTCGCCCGGCGCGCCCACGGTGAAACACAGCTCCGCGCTCGGCAGCTTCGCGGTGACGAGTGTGCCGCCATTGGCCGCCGGCACCATGTCGCGCGCGCGGACGTCCGCCTCCTCATCGAAGCCGAAGGTCAGGATGCGCGCGGCGTGCTGCTCCGCCTTTTCATAGAGAATCGCCACATGGGGGCTGTCATAGGGGATGATCGCGGTGCCATCGGGCTCCAGCCCTTCGAAGATCTCCGCCTTGGCCTGCGCGATCCTGTCTTCGGTGCCGAAAAATTCGATATGGGCCGGCGCGATAGCGGTGACGATAGCGACATGGGGCCGTACCTGACGGGTAAGCTCTGCCAGTTCGCCGGCGTGGTTCATGCCCATTTCAAACACGCCAAAGGCCGAATCGCGGGGCATCCGCGCGAGGCTCAGGGGCACGCCGACATGATTGTTATAGCTCTTGACCGACCGATGCACCTCGTCCGGGCACATGCGGTCGAGCGCCTGGAACAGCGCTTCCTTCGTCCCCGTCTTGCCGACCGATCCGGTGACGCCGACGACCTTGCCCTGCATACGGGCGCGCGCGGCGCGGCCCAGCGCTTCCAGCGCGGCAGTGCTGTCCGGCACGAGCACATGAGGCTGGGCGATGGGTTCGCTGACAATCGCGCCGGCCGCGCCCTGGCCGAACGCCTTGTCAACGAAGCGATGGCCGTCCGTGCTTTCCCCCTTCATCGCGACGAACAGGTCACCGCCCGTCACTTCCCGGCTGTCGAAGGCCACGCCCGAAACGGCAAAGGGCGTCGAAGCGACGCCCCCCGTTGCCTCAACGATTTCCTGGGATGTCCAGAGCTTGCTCAACCCGCGCACTCCCGGGCCACGGTGACATCATCGAACGGCAGGACTCGGTCGCCGATGATCTGCCCTTGTTCATGCCCCTTGCCGGCCAGCAACACAATATCGTCGGCCCCCGCCTGGGCCAGCGCCGCCGCGATCGCCGCGCGGCGCCCGCCGATTTCCTCCGCGCCCGGCGCCCCGGCCATGATGGCAGCGCGGATCGCCGAAGGGTCCTCATTGCGGGGATTGTCGTCGGTGACGATGACATGGTCGGAAAGGTCGACCGCGACCTTGCCCATTTGCGGCCGCTTGCCCGGGTCGCGATCCCCGCCTGCGCCGAACAGCGTGATCAGGCGCCCACGCGTATGGGGGCGCAGCGCTTCTATGGCGGCGCGCAGGCCGTCGGGCGTGTGGGCATAATCGACATAGACGGGCGCGCCCGACCTGGCGATGACCGCCCGCTCCAGCCGGCCGCGCACCGGCTGCACCCGGCCGAGCAGGTCCAGCACCTTCGCCACATCCTCGCCGCCGGCGATCACCAGGCCGGCGGCGGTCAGCGCGTTCGCGGCCTGATAGGCGCCGATGAGCGGCAGGTTGACCTTGTAGGACGTGCCGCCCGCTTCGACTTCCAGCGTCTGGCCCAACTGGGTCGGGGTGCGGTTGGCAAGGCGCAGCGCCTGCCCCTGCACCCCGACGCTCAGCACACGAAGCCCCCGCTTCGTAGCCCGCTGGAGAACCTTGTCGGACCATGCGTCGTCGGCCCAGATGACCGCGGCGCCGTCGCTCGCCACAACCTCGTCGAACAGCCGCATCTTGGCTTCGAAATAGCTGTCCATGTCGCCATGGTAATCAAGGTGATCGCGCGACAGGTTCGTGAAGGCGGCGGCCGATACCGGCAGCCCTTCGGTGCGATATTGGGAAAGGCCATGGCTCGACGCCTCAAAGGCGGCGTGGGAGATGCCCTCGCGCTTCAGGCCCGACATGTTCGACAGGAAGGTGACGATGTCGGGTGTGGTGAGACCGGTCGACACCTGGTCGACCGACGTGGTGACGCCCAGCGTACCGATAGAGGCGGAATGATGGCCCAGCATCCGCCACAGCTGGCGGGCCAGCTCGACGGTGGATGTCTTGCCGTTCGTGCCGGTAACCGCGACGGTCACATCGGGGAAGGGCGCGAAATAGCGGGCCGCGAGCAGCGCGAACAGCCGACGCGGATTGGCATGGGCGATGTGCACCGCACCCGTGACCGTCGCCTCCGGCCGGGCGACGACCGCCACGGCGCCAGCGCGCACCGCATCGGCGATGAAATCCTCGCCATTCACCCGCATGCCCTGGAAGGCGCCGAAGACGGTGCCCGGTGCAACCTTCCGGTTATCGATCGCGAAGCCCGACACCAGTGCGTCGAGCGGCGCACCCGTGTCGAGCTTCGCATCCAGCCCCTCGATCAGCGACCCGAGGCGCATTTATTCCTTCTCCCCATCACCATGGAGCAGCGGCATAAGGTCCGAAATATCGACATCGCGGCGCTCGTCGGGCAGCACGCCGACCATCGGTCCGATCCGCTCGACAACCCGCTTCACCACGGGAGCCGCCGTCCAGGCCGCCGTGCGCAGGCCATATTGCCCCGTCGCCTCGTCCATCGTGACGAGGACCACGTAGCGCGGATTGTCCATGGGGAAGGCAGAAGCGAAAGTCGTCACCAGCGAAGTCTTGTTATACCGGCCCTCTTCGGCCTTTTCAGCCGATCCGGTCTTGCCGCCGACACGGTATCCCTTGGCATCGGCGCTGCGACCTGTACCCGCCGCGACGATCATGCGCAACAGCTGGCGCATCCGCGCGCTGGTGGCGGCGGAAAAGACGCGGCGTCCCTGCGGCACCTCATCCGGCTTGAGTTTGCGCAGGGTGGCGGGCCGCCACAGCCCGCCATTGACCAGCGCCGCATAAGCCGAAGCGAGATGCAAAGGCGTTACGGCGATGCCGTGGCCATAGGAAACGGTGAGCGTGGTGATGCGGCCCCAGTTGACCGGCCACAGCGTGCCGGCACGTTCCTTCAGCTCGATCGGCGCGCGCTCATTGAAGTGCAGCTCCCGAAACAGATGCTGCAGGGGCTCCGCACCCAGTTGGTCAGCAATGCGCGCGGTGCCGATATTGGAGCTGTGCACCAGGATTTCCGGCACATTGATCCAGCGCCCGAGCGGATGGTCGTCCTTGATATGGAAGCCCGCGATGGCCAGCGGCGCGGTAGCGTCGTAGGTCTTGGACATCGAGGTGACGACCCCCCGATCCATCGCCGCGCCAATCGACAGCGGCTTGAAGGCGGATCCGAGTTCGTAACGCGCCTGGACCATGTGATTGCACAGCGGCGATTCGCTACAGTTCTTCCCCGCGTAATTTTCCAGCTTGTTCGGGTCGAAGACGGGAATGGACGCCATGGCGATCACTTCGCCCGTATTGGCGTCCAGGATCACGCCGCCCGCGCCCTTGGCACGGGTCTGCACCAACTGGGCGTAAAGCTCGCTCTCCAGCGCGCCCTGCACGCGGCTGTCGATGGACATGAAGAAGGGCTGGCCGCGCAACGCCGGGTCGGTCAGCCGATCGTTGAACGCGGCCTCGACCCCCATGCCGCCCTTGCCGTCCGCGCCGGGAGCAAAGCCCAGCACATGCGCCGCCAGGGTCCGCTGGGGATACAGCCGTTCCTTCTCGCGCGGGAACTCTATCCCAATCTCGCCCAGTGCATTCACCGCCGCGACTTCCTCGGGCAGCGCGCGGCGACGCAGATAGGCCCAGCCTCTGCCGGTCAGCTTCTTGTGGAAATTGGCTTCCGGCTCGTCGGGAAAGATTTCATGCAGTTTGCGCGCGAGTTCAGCAGGGTCGCCGATCAGCCTGGATGGCCGCACCGCGATCGAATAGGCGTCCATCGTGCGCGCGAGCGGCACGCCGTTGCGGTCGACGATGTCGGCGCGCGCGGGCAGTAAGCCTGCCGCGCTGTCATCGCCGGTGCCGGCATGAGCGAAGATGCCGACCCATGTCAGCCGCAGGATCACCACCGCGGTTATGCCCATGAACAGGATCAGCAGCATCATCAGCCGATTATGCGCAATCGCCGTCAGGTCGACCCGCTGCTTGCCCGCCCGCGCGCCGCCCGGCTGAACGATGAGGGTTGCCATCAGCGTGCTCCCTTCTTGCGTTCGCGCGCCGCCTTGGCACTGATATCGCCCATGGTGCTGTCATCCAGCAACTTGGCGTCCAGCATCGCCATGCGCTCGGCCCGCCGCGCGACCGGGCTGGGCTTCGACACGTCGGCGTCGTCCTTCGCCTTTTCGGCTGGACTCTTCGACGGGGCCTTGGCGATCTCATCGACATTGTCGGCCGCGTGGGCTTCGCGAATGACGGCAATGTCGCTGCGGATCTGGCTGGCAGCAGGGCTGGCAGGCGCCGCCTGGGGCGCGGAGGGCAGATCGGCCGGGGTCTGCACCATCGCCACCATCACCGGCGGCGCGACATAGTCTGGGCCATTGGGCTGCACCCCGTCCAGATGCGCCAGCGCCTGTTCGCCCGCCAGATATTGCTGGGCGGTCGGCGTCGCATACATGAAATCGTCCTGATTCCAGCGTTCCAGCTGGCGCATGCTGGCTCGCGCGCTGAATTCCGTTTCCAGATAGCGGATGTCCGCCCGCGCCCGCACGATCTGCGTCCGGACCTTCATGAGCTCGTTGCGCTCGGTCGCGACCTTCAGCGAAACGAGATAGGCTCCCAACGCCCCCAGTGCCACAAGCAGGATCCAGATCAGGCTCTGCAATCTCTTGACCGCGATCATGGACGGGCACTCCGGGGAGGTACGGGGGCGGACGTACGAATGGCGCTGCGAAGCGTCGCGGACCGGGCGCGGGGGTTGCGCGCCAGTTCGGTTTCGCCCGGACGTACGGCCTTGGCGGGCTTGTGGAAGGTGGGCGCGTTGCCGGCCTTGCGTTCGGGCAGGTGGCGCGATCCCGCCCCCTCCCGACCGCTGCGGTTGCGCAGGAATTGCTTGACGATGCGGTCTTCCAGACTGTGGAAGGTAACGACGGCCAGCCTTCCGCCTTCCTCCAGGATCGCCTCGGCCGCCTCCAGGCCCCGCTCCAGTTCCTCGAGTTCACGATTCACATGGATGCGGATCGCCTGGAAGGTACGGGTTGCCGGGTCCTTCTTGTCATGCGGCTTGTGGCCAAGCGCCCGGCGCACAACGCTCGCCAGCTGGCCGGTGCGTTCCAGCGGTCGCGCCTCGACAATCGCGCGCGCGACGCGACGTGATCGCGGCTCCTCGCCATAGCGATAGAGGACATCCGCAATCTCCTGCTCCGGGGCAGTGTTCAGGAAATCGGCCGCGCTCATCCCGTTCTGGCTCATCGTCATGGCAAGCGGCCCGTCCGACTGGAAGGAAAAGCCCCGCTCCGGCCGGTCTAGTTGCATCGAGGACACGCCGATGTCGAGCGTCACCCCCGCGACCGCCATCACTCCCCGCTCGGCCAGCAACGCTTCCATGCGGGAAAATTCGCCGGCGATCAGCGTGATGCCCTTCTCGTCGGCAAAGGCCTGCCCTTCCTTGATGGCATCAGGATCGCGATCGAACGCGAACACCTTCGCCCCCTTTTCCGCCATCGCGCCGGAATAGCCGCCCGCGCCGAACGTGCCGTCGACATGAAGCTCGCCGGGTTTGATGGCGAGGGCGTCAAGCACTTCGTCAAGGAGGACCGGGATATGGCGCGCGGCATCTGTAACAGGGCCGGCGGACGCGCTCACTTGACGCCCCCCGCCGCCCGCTGGTCGAGCCAGCGGCGCACCTTGTTGCGGATCAGTTCGGGCCGGTCCTTGCTGTCGACCAGCGTTTCAGGCTTCCAGATCTGGATATAGCGGCCCACGCCATAGAAGAAGACAGCATCGGCGATGCCATATTCGTCCTTGATGTCGGGGTGCATGGCGAAGCGGCCGCCTTCGTCGAAATTCACTTCCTCGATCGTGCCGAGGCGGCGTTCCATCTCCAGGTCGGCATGATAGTCGCGGCCCTGGGCGCGCGCCTCGCGGGCCAGGTCCTCGACCTCGTCGAACAGGAAACGGCGGTGCGACTCGCCAAAGCCGGTGGCGCAGGGGTTGTCGCCATGGACCGAGAGATAGAGCCGGTTTTCATTGCCGCTGGAAAGCTTCACCTGCCGGCGCATCTCCAGGGGCAGCACGAACCGGCCCTTGCCGTCCGCGACGCTGAACGCGTTGCCCGTAAAGAGAATGACGTCCGACACTTTTGGATGCTGCCCCTCTGTTCGCAGGGGCGCAGGCCGTCGTCCACCAAACCGCGCTCGTCACGGCCTGGTGCACAGGACTAGCAAAGCCTGACAACCCCTATGGCTTTCAAATACCAAGCCATGGGCGTCAAGAAAAGGGAAAAGTCGGGAGATTTTGGGAAATCCTGTTTTGTTCTGGTTCTTATCTCATTTTCTTTGTCATGACGGGGTCGGAAGGACGTTCGCGCGCGCCAAATAGACGCTGGTGCCCGGCGCGAAACAGCATCGCGCCCACCATTGCCCAGATAATCCCGACCAGGGCCGCCCAACGAACGGCGCTGACCAGCACGGGGCCCGACCAAAGCCAGCTTCGGCGGCCTGGAAGGTCTGCGCCAAGCGCCTGCGCCGCGAACTGCGGGGTGTCGGCCGTCCACTGGCCCGTGTCGAGCGGGCGGGCCGGGTCCGCCAGCCACATACGGTCGTCAATCAGGTCAGCGTCCGCCACGATCGTGGCATTTCCCTTGCCGACCTTGCATCGGGCGACGGCGCCTTGATCAAAGACGTGGCAATCAGGTCCTGTGGCCCGGAGGGAGGATGCCCCGTAGAGGGTGAGGAGCCGGCCGTCGACAAGGAAATGACGCCGCTCGTCCCTCTCTCCATCGCCGGGGAGCAGGCGGACGCCCCAATGGCCGAGCAAGCCGGCGAGCAGCGTCACAGGCGGCGGCCTTCGTCGGTCACCCATGGGCAGCGCCATCGGCCAATGCAGCTGAGGATCGGCAAGGAACAGAGCCTGCCCGCCCCCACGCACCCATTGGTCGAGCGCGACAAGCTCGACGGGCGACAGAGCGCGCGGTTGCGCCAGCAACAATCGCGGTGCCCCCGTGCCTGCCAGCGCGAGCGGACCGTCAACCGGCCGAACCTCAAATCGCTGGCGCAGCACGGTGATGATCGGCGCATCGGCGCGCGCAGCCGGGCCGGAAACGGCTTCCTCCCAGAACAACGGCAGGCTGGTGATGACGGCCAATGGGGGCCGCGCGCCGGCAATCGGCCCGATATGAGGGGCCTTCGCCTCCCGCCACGCAGCCAGAGCAAGGGCCGCGATTGCCAGCCCGATGCCAAGCCGCGCGCCCGCATTTGCGGGAAGAGGACGACGGCAAAGCAGAAGGCCCGCCGCGGTCGCCATCAGCGCCACGCCGGCGAACCCAAGCGCGCCGACAAAGGCCGGCGGCCGGACTGTCGCCAGACCTGCGAAGCTCATCACCGTCGCTATGGCGCCCAAACTCGCCCAGCAGGCAGCCCCGGCCCCTCGCCGCGCCTTGAGCAAGGCAGCGGCCGGCGGCAGCACGAGCAGCGTGGCGAGCGCCCAGCCACGCAGTTCCACCTGGCCGGTGCGAAGCAGCGGAACGAGACCCCCCACCAGCACCGCCAGCGCGGACCATCCCAGCAGGACGAAACTGCGCAGCGTGGCGGTCAAACCATCAACCCGGCATCAATGCGCCCCAGCTTGCGGGTCCTGGTCCATCGGCTTCTTGAGATTGGGATCGGGTTGAAGATCGGGCACGATCGGCACCTGCTCCGGCGCGGGCTGGACCCCCAATTCCGCCAGCGGTTCCTTGGGCGCCACGGCATTGACCTCCAGCGTCGGTACAGTCGGTGGCGGCAGGGCTGGATCGTCGATCCGCGCCTTGTCGATCACGATATTTGCGAGGCCGACGAGCAGCACCACGCCCGCCAGCCCGGTGAGACCGATCTGGACGCGCTGCAACCCTTCCTGTCGGCGGGATTGGTCAGCCATCAAAAAAAGCGCTCTTTTTATCGTCGCCGCGACCCGTGTCAGCGATCAACGATTGTGCGCGAGCCAGGGGAAGACCGTCAAGCCCTTCGATTCCAGCCATTCGCGATTATAGAGGGTCGACAGATAGCGGAATCCCGTGTCGCACAGGATCGTCACGATCCGCTTGCCCGGACCAAGCTCCCTGGCGAGCGCCACCGCGCCGGCGACGTTGATGCCCGATGACAAGCCCAGGCACAGCCCCTCTTCGGCCAGCAGCCGGCGCACCCAATAAAGCCCTGCCTCGTCCGAGATGCGGAACTGGGTGTCGATGGGCGCGCCTTCCAGATTGGCGGTGATGCGCCCCTGGCCAATGCCTTCGGCCACCGACGACCCTTCGGCTTTCAGTTCGCCATGGGCGTAATAATTGTAGAGCGCGGCACCATAGGGGTCGGTCAGCGCGATCGTGATGCCCTCGTCATGCGCCTTGAGCCCCAGCCCGACACCCGCGATCGTGCCGCCGGTCCCCGCCGCGCAGGTGAATCCGTCGATCTGGCCGTCGAGTTGCGTCCAGATTTCCTCGGCAGTGCCGACGATATGCGCCTTGCGATTGGCGATATTGTCGAACTGGTTGGCCCAGATCGCGTTTTCCGTCTCTTCCGCGATACGGCGAGACGTATGAACAAAGTGGCCGGGATTGGAATAGGCCGCGGCCGGCACCGTCACCAGTTCGGCGCCCAATGCCATCAACGTGTCCATCTTTTCCCGGCTCTGCGTCTCGGGCATGACGATGATCGTCTTGTATCCCTTGGCATTGGCGACCAGCGCCAGACCGATGCCGGTATTGCCCGCTGTCCCTTCGACGATGGTTCCGCCCGGCTGGAGCAATCCCTTTTCTTCGGCGTCGTTGACGATGAACAGGGCGGCGCGATCCTTCACGGACGCGCCGGGATTGGCAAATTCGCACTTGGCGTAAATCTCGCAGCCCGACTCTTTCGATGGCCCGGCAAGGCGGACCATCGGCGTGTTGCCAATCAGGGCGAGGCTATCTTTCTGCACCAGCATGTCTCTCGCATAGCGGAGCGGACGCATGCTTGCCAAGCGAGGGAATGCTGATTGGGCAAAAGACACATTTGCCACCGTTAACCCTTGACACTTCCGATGTCCCGGCGCGGGACGCGGGAACATCTGGTGAGGAAGTGGCAAGGCTTTTGGGTTAGGCGACTCCGGCATTGAGGAAGGAAGCGGACGATCTTGGCGACGCGCGAGCAAGGATGGTGGCACGGGGCCATGGCTTCCCTCGCGCTGCTCGCGCTTGTGGTCCCGCGTCTCATCACTGCTGCGCCGCTCGACCTGCTGGCCGACGCCTCCGCGCGTATTGACCCGGCCGAACAACCCGGCGCGAATTTCCCCGGTTCGGCCTTCTTCTTCGCGCAGGGCATGTTCGACGACTTGCCCGCGCGCGCCGGCGGCAACGCACATGTGCTGGCGCTGGACCAGATTCAGGCCGCGCCCGCCGCCATCTTTCGTGGTGCGACCCCGCTCGACGGCTATCGGGCGCTCAACTGCCTGACCTCCGCCATCTATTATGAGGCCGGGAACGAACCTGAGGAGGGGCAGCGCGCCGTTGCCCAGGTCGTGCTCAACCGGGTACGCAGCCCGCTCTGGCCGCACAGCGTCTGCGCGGTGGTTTACGAAGGGTCCGACCGCACCGACACGCTTTGCCAGTTCACCTTCAGCTGTGACGGATCGATGGCCCGGGGAAGCAACCCGCAGGCGTGGGCACGCGCTCGGCGGATCGCCGCGCAGGCGCTCGCTGGACAGGTTTACGCGCCGGTCGGCGTCGCGACCTTCTACCATACGCTGGCGGTCCACCCGGCCTGGGCGTCATCGAAACGGCCGGTGGCGGTAATCGGCGCGCATATCTTCTACCGCAGCGCAGGCTTCCAGGGTAGCGCAGCCGCTTTCCGCATCCCCTATTCAGGTCGGGAAATGCAGTCGGGGCCAGCGTGGCGAGCCTGGCCTGTCCGGGTGGTTGATGCCCCGTCGCAGCCGCTGTTCCGCTCCGCCGCCGCGCCCCTGCCCAGCCTGACGCCTGTGGAAGCGCCTCCCGAGCCGGTCCTGCCGCCCTCCACCATTCGGCCTGAATATCGCAATAGCGGACGGCCGCTGCTTTGATCGGAAACCGCCGCAGTCCAAAGGCTTTGGCTCCGAAAATGTGTAAGCATCTGAAACTCAAGAAAATAAAATCTGATTTTTTTTTAGCTTATGGTGGAACCAAATTTGCGGACCATTGGTTCTGCACCTCGGATAGCAAATCTTTTGCCCCCCGCTCTTGCTATCCAAAAAAACATGAGCCCGGAACGCATCTCCCCCCCCGACGCGTTCCGGGCTCAGATTTTTTGAGCGAAATCCCTGAAAACAAAGATCTTTGCGATGGCGGAACGTATCGCGGGTCCGCGGGTTGTCCTTTCGTCGCCGATCTGGCGAGACCAATCGGCTGAGTTTTTCCAAGGAGACGATCATGACCAAGAAGATCCTGGCCGCCCTGCTGCTCTCGGGCTCCCTGATGGTGGCGGCGTGCAACACGGTGGAAGGCGCGGGCAAGGACGTGCAGAGCGCTGGCGCAGCAGTCGAGAATGCTGCCAAGTAGGCCGCGATCGCCCCAGATTTCCCCTTCCCCTTGCAAGGCCCGCTTTCCGGCGGGCCTTTTTTTGGCGCCAGGCTGTTCAGGCCGGTGCGTCGCTTGCCGCCGCTTCGCGCGCCGCCTTGCGGTCGGTGAACCAGATCGCGACGATCGTGATTTCGTACAGCGCCAGCAGCGGGATCGCCAGCATCAGCTGCGAAACCACATCCGGCGGCGTCAGCACGGCAGCGAGGATGAACGCGCCCACGATCATGTAGCGGCGCAAACCGATCAGCTGGACGCGGCTGACGAAGCCGGCACGGTTGAGCAGCATCAGAAGGACCGGCATCAGGAAGCTGATCCCGAATGCCAGAATGAACTGCATGACCAAGGTGAGATAGGCATCGGCGCTGGGCAGAGCCTCGACCTGAAGGCCGCCGCTATTGCCTTGATATTGCAGGAAGAAGTGAAAAGCGGTCGGCATCACCACGAAATAGGCCAGGCTGGCGCCCATCAGGAACAGCACCGGCGTCATGACGAGGAAGGGCAGCAGCGCCTTTTTTTCCTTCGCGTACAGGCCGGGCGCAATGAAGGCCCATAGCTGGTTCGCGATGATCGGGAAGGACAGGCAAAACGCCCCGAAGACCGCGATCTTCACCTGGACGAAAAAGGCCTCATACAATTTGGTATAGACCAGCCGCCCGCCGCTATCGCCGAAGGCTTGCTTCAGTGGATGAACGAGAAAGCCGAAAATCTGCTGCGAGAAATAAAAGCAGACCGCGCCGCTGATGACCAGCGCCCACACGCATTTCAACAAACGGCCCCGCAATTCGATGAGATGGTCGAGCAGCGGCGCCTTGCTATCGTCAATGTCCTTCATGCCGGCGCGTCGCCCTTCCCCTGGCCGGCATTGGTCGCGATGTAGGGCGGCCCGTCAGCGGCCGATGCGGGCCGCGCGCCGGGAGCGGGCGCGGATTGCGCTACAAAAGGCGGGGGCGGCGCGTCAGCGCGGGGCGCGGGCAGCGGCTCCATCTGCGGCGCGGCCGGAATGCTTTCGGGCGGATGCTCCTGCATGATCCGGCGGTTCTGCTCGCCCCACTTCTTTTCGAGCTCTTCCATTTCGACTTCACGCACCATGGCGTCGATCCCGGTGCGGAAATGACGCGCCATGCCGCGCGCCTTGCCGACTATCTGCCCCACCTTGTAAAGTGCGCGCGGCAGATCCTTGGGCCCGATCACGACCACCGCAACGATCACGATCAGCAGAAATTCGGACGAACCGATGTCGAACATGCCAGGCTACCGCCGCTGGAGGAAATATCAGGCCTTGGTCTTTTCTTCCGCGGTCGCGGTCGGCGCGTCCTGCTCCGGCACCCGGTGACCTTCGATCCGGGTCGCGGGCTTGGCGGGCGTGACGTCGTCATCATCCTCGGCCATGCCCTTCTTGAAGCTCTTGATGCCCTTGGCAACGTCACCCATCAGCCCGGAAATGCGGCCGCTACCGAACAGCAGCATGACCACCAGGAGAACGATGACCCAGTGCATCAATGAAAAGGAACCCATTTTGACTTTCTCCTGAAACTAAGCCCTTTCTAGGCTTCTTCTTCATCATTTTCCAGAACGGATTGGGCGCCTAGACCCTCCAGTGCAAGATCGACCGGGTCGAGCAATCCGGCGGCGCGCAGATCATCAATTCCCGGCAGGTCGCGGCGGCTGCCAAGCCCGAAATGTGACAGAAATTCGTGGCTGGTCGCGTAAGTGAGCGGTCGACCCGGCACTTCACGGCGCCCGGCGGGCCGCACCCATCCCGCCTCCATCAGCACGTCCAGCGTCCCCTTGGCCACCTGCACGCCGCGAATGGCCTCTATCTCGGCGCGGCTGACGGGTTCGTGATAGGCGATGATCGCCAGAGTTTCCATCGCCGCGCGCGACAGCTTGCGGGTTTCGTCCTTTTCCCGGCGCAGAATATGGGCAAGGTCGGCGGCCGTCTGGAAATGCCAGCGCCCGCCCCGTTCGACCAGGTTGATGCCGCGACCGGCATAATGATCCGCGAGCGTGGCGAGCGCGGCGGAAAGGTCGCCGGCCTCACCCACATGCAACCGCAGGTCGCCCAGGGTGAGCGGATGTTCCGCGACGAACAGGGCAGCCTCCACCGCGCGCAGGAAATCGTCGGGTTCCTGGGTCACAGCAGCCTCTCCCCTTGTTGATCCGGCAGCGCCGCGCGCAGATAGATGGGCTGGAATATGCCGTCCTGCTGTATTTCCAGCCGGCCCTGCCGCGCCAGTTCCAGGGCAGCGACGAAGCTGCTCGCCAGGGCGGAACGGGCCATTGGACCGTCCTGATTGTCAGGCAGGAAAGATTCGAGCGCGGTCCAGTCGATCGCGGAGCCAACCAGCATGCTGACACGCTGGATCGCCTCATCCAGCGTCATGACCGGCCGCGCGGCCACCATGTGGACCACCGGCTGGGTGCGCGCCCTGATCTGGCCATAGGATTGCAGCAGGTCGTAGAGGCTGGCCGCCCATCTGGCCTTGCGCACCAGCCTCAAACCCTCGGGCCGGGGCCGGACGAACACGTCGCGGCCGATGCGATCGTGCGCCATCAGCCGCGCGCCCGCCTCGCGCATCGCCTGGAGCCGCTGCAGCCGCAACTGCAGCCGCAGCGCCAGTTCCTCCGGATCGGGATCGGGCTGGGCCTGCTTTGGCAGAAGCAGCGCTGATTTGAGGTAGGCGAGCCATGCTGCCATGACCAGATAGTCGGCAGCCAGTTCGAGTTTCAGCTTTCGCGCCCCTTCGATATGGGCGAGATATTGTTCGACCAGCGCCAGGATCGAAATTTCGCGCAAGTCGACCTTTTGTGTGCGGGCGAGCGCGAGCAGCAGGTCGAGCGGCCCTTCCCAGCTTTCGAAACTGACGGTGAGCATGTCCGGGCGGGGCGTCGAAGCCGGGGTAAAAAGCTCGTCCACCCTTCAACGCCTTCCCAACGAGGGGAAATGGCGGGTGAAGCCCGATGGAAACGGGTTTGCGCCATGGCAAGGGCGATATCCCTGCATCGGCCTTGCCGGTCCTCCCGTTGCCGGGGAGGATGTGAAAGCAAGCCCCTTCACGCCGCGACCGGCGCCAGCAGCGCATCGCGAGTGGCGAGCAACTGCTCGAGCGGCGGGCCATTTTTGCTGCCGCCAGCATGAGCCATCGCGCGATCCAGCCGCGCCCGCGACACCACACTGATGTCGGGGATCCGACTGGCGATCCCGATCATGTCATCCATCTTCGCCCAGCAGTTCAGCGCGAGGTCGCAACCCGCCGCCACGACGCCGGCGGCAAGGTCGGGGATGCTGCCCTGCAATGCCTTCATGTCGAGATCATCAGACATCAGCAAGCCGTCAAAGCCGATGCGCTGGCGGATGATCGTTTCGATGACCGAAAGCGACAGGCTGGCCGGCAGCTCGGGGTCCCAGGCCGTATAGACGACATGGGCGGTCATCCCGATCGGCGCATCCTTCAGCGCCCGGAAGGGTGCAAGGTCGGTCGCAAGCGCCGCATCGTCGGCGGTCACCACCGGCAAGTCCAGATGGCTGTCGACCATGGCCCGGCCATGGCCAGGCATGTGCTTGACGATGCCGACGACGCCGCCCTCGCCCAGCCCTTCGATGATCGCGCGGCCCAGGGCCGCCACGCGCATCGGTTCAGCGCCCAATGTGCGGTCGCCCATGATGTCGCTTGCGCCCTCCTGCCGGACATCGAGCAGCGGCAGCGCGTCGACGTTGATCCCCGCTTCGGCGAGCGTGACGGCAATCGCCTGGGCATTGGCCCGGGCGGCTGCCATCGCGCTGGATGGGGCGATATCATAGAGACGGTCGAACAGGGCGCCGGGCGGGAAGCTGGGCCAGACCGGCGCCTGCATCCGCGCGACGCGCCCGCCCTCCTGGTCGATCATGATGAGCAGGTCGTCGCGGCCATGCAGCGCCCGCAGGGAATCGGTCAGCGCCCGAAGTTGCGCCTTGTCGGCGATGTTGCGGCGGAACAGGATATAGCCAGCGGGCTGGGAATCGAGAAAGAAGGCGCGCTCGTCGGGAGTGAGGGTCTCGCCCGAAAGGCCGAAGATAACGGGTTTCATGGCGGCGGATGGTAGCGGGTGGAAGGCGCGGTGTCGAAGGGGTTTGTGCCGGGTCAGCGCGGGAGTCGCGGTTCCCGCCCCTTATGCGAGAGGGAGGAAAGCCCGCATCAGTTGACGACGATGCAGCTTTCTCCCGCCACCTTGAGCTTGCCGCACAGGGTGCTGGCCTGCTTGCCCGCCGTGGCGCGCAGGCGGTATAGGGTGCCGCCACCGACCTCCGTGGGCTCCACCGACATGGTGAGCGGGGCGAGGTAGGCGAAGCGTTTGGACAGGCGGGTCCAGGCGTCCCGCGCACCCGACTGACTGCCATAGGCGCCCAGCTGGATAACGGACCCGCCGGCGGTGCGACCGGGTTGCGCCGCCGCGGGCGCCACATGGGTTTCATCGGCCACGCGCGCGGTCACGCTCTGCGACGGCTTGCCCGGATGCGCCGGCGGCGTGTGCGCGGGCGCCGTCTGTGTGATCGGCGCTTCGGGCACGCGGCTGGGATCGATACGACCGTCGCGGGCCACGCCTTCGCTCGCGGCGAAACTGGCGTCGCCTTCGCCATCGAACTTTTTCGCGTCGGCCTGCGCGGCCGGAACCTTATAGTCTCCCGCCGGCGCCGCGATCAGCTTGCCTTCGCCAGCGTTGCCGCCATGCCGGTTCTGCAACAGCCAGACCGCGCCGACCACGCCAGCGACCAGCAACAGGCCGCACAGGATGAAGCCCAGGATCGGCGACAGGCGCCTTTCCTCTTCCTCCTCAATCGCGGGCTCGAGCCAGGGCAGACGCTCTTCGTCATCCAGATCGAGCCGCCCCCTCGCATAATCGCCCATCGTCGCCGTGCCTCCGCCCAAGCTCACTGCATTTCGGTCAATGCGGTCACGCCCATAAGGGCAAGGCCGTTGCGGATGATCTGCCCGATTCCGCGGCTCAAGAAAAGGCGTGCGGAAGTTGTAGCCGGATCGTCCGCCAGGATAACGCGCGCGGCCGGATTGTCGTTGCCGAGATTCCACCAGCTGTGGAATTCAGAAGCCAAGTCATTGAGATAAAATGCAATTCTATGGGGCTCGCGGGCTGATGCCGCCCCTTCCACCACGCGCGGAAACTGGGCTGCCAACTTAACAAGGTTAAGTTCGCTCGTCCCAAGGCGGGACAAATCCGGTGCGGAAAGATCAATTTGCGACTCCTGCGCGCGGCGGCCGAGCGAGGAGATGCGCGCATGGGCATATTGCACATAGAAAACCGGGTTGTCCTTAGATGCCTCCACCACCTTGGCGAAATCGAAGTCCATCTGCGCGTCCGCCTTGCGCGTCAGCATGGTGAAGCGGACGACATCCTTGCCCACTTCGCCCACGACGTCGGCCAGCGTCACGAAATTGCCGGCGCGCTTGGACATCTTCACCGGCTCGCCATCCCGCAGCAGGCGGACCATCTGGATCAGCTTCACGTCGAAGCGCGCCTTGCCCTCGGTCAGGGCGGCGACGGCGGCCTGGATGCGCTTGACCGTGCCGGCATGATCGGCGCCCCAGATGTCGATCAACTGGTCGGCGCTTTGCGCCTTCTGGAAATGATAGGCCATGTCGGCGCCGAAATAGGTCCAGGCGCCGTTCGACTTCTTGATCGGGCGATCCTGGTCGTCGCCGAATTTCGTCGATCGGAACAGGGGAAGCTCCACCGGCTCCCAATCCTCGGGCGTTTCGCCCTTGGGCGCTTCGAGCACGCCGTCATAGACAAGGTCGTGCGCGCGCAACCACGCTTCGGCCGCCTCGGGCTTGCCGGCGGCCTGGAGTTCGGCTTCGGAGGAAAAGACGTCATGGTGGATGCCGAGCAGCGCCAGATCGCTGCGGATCATCTCCATCATCGCGGCGACCGCGCGGGTGCGGAACAGGACCAGCCACGCGCTTTCGGGCGCGCCGACATAGGCGTCGCCATAATCGGCCGCCAGCGCCTGACCCACCGGCACCAGATAGTCGCCGGGATAGAGGCCCTCTGGGATGTCGCCGACTGCCTCGCCCAACGCCTCGCGGTAGCGCATATGGGCCGATCGGGCGAGCACGTCGACCTGGCCGCCGGCATCATTGATATAATATTCGCGGATGACCTTGTGCCCGACATATCCGAGCAGGGTCGCAAGCGCATCGCCGACCACGGCGCCCCGGCAATGGCCCATATGCATGGGGCCGGTCGGGTTGGCGGAGACATATTCGACATTGACCGTGACGCCCCGGCCGACATCGGAACGGCCATAGTCGGCCGCTTCGGCATGGATCGCCGCCAGTTCCGCGCGCCAGGTCCCGTCGGTCAGGCGCATGTTGATGAAGCCGGGGCCGGCGATCGCGGCGCTTTCCACCTCTTCCAGCTTTTCAAGACCGGCGACGATCCGTTCGGCCAGCGCGCGCGGGTTGGTTCCGGCGGGCTTGGCCAGCACCATCGCGGCGTTGGTGGCCAGGTCGCCATGGCTTGCATCGCGCGGCGGCTCGACGGTCACGGACTTGCGGTTGAGGCCCGCGGGCAGCGCCCCGTCAGCCTCCAGCGCGTCCAGCACGGCGTTCAGATGAGCGGTGAAACGGATATAGAGGGACATAGAATGATCCTGCATCACAAAAATCCGGTCGTCCTGAGCAGCCATTGAGCAAAGTCAAAATGGCGTATCGAAGGACTGTCGTGGTGCAAGATGCTTCGATACGGGCCTTCGACTTCGCTCAGTCCCTACTCAGCACGAACGGGAAAAATCAAAGTGGGCGCACCAGATTAACGGGTCGCGTTATAGCGGAGCTGATCCTGGGTCAGGTTGAACCCCACGAGCAGCTCGAAACTGGTTCGCTGCAACGCCGCCTTGACGTCCGGCCGCGCGAAGGGATCGATCGCCGCATCGGCGTCACCCGCCTTGCGCTTTTCCGTGATCTTGGCCTGAATGTCGGCGGGCAGCGTGGCGGCGGCCTTGTCGACATAGGCCCCGGCCTTGGCCGTCGCGCTGGCGCGATATTGGCCGGCGGGGAAATCCAGCACCACCTGGCCGACGCGCTTGGCGACCACGGCATTGCCGCCGCGCACGACGGCCGAGAAGAAGGGCAGCGTCACCTGCCGCGCGGCGGTCGCATCGCTGCGGCGCGCGTTCACGGTGAAGCTGGCTTCGCTGTAGAATTGCGCCCCTTCCGAGCAGGTAGAGCGAAGGTCGGTGATGTTCGCCACCACATCGATCGCGCGGGCCTCGGTGCTCTGCGGCGGATTGAACAGGGTGATGTCGCCGGTATAGGCCGGGACCGCCGCGACCGGGCAGGCGGAGCGGACGGCCACGATGCCGCCGGTGGGATCGATCTCCCCCCGCCGCGAACAGCCCGCAAGGGCAAGGGCCAGCATTCCGGTCAGCGCGATACGAGAAAAGGTCACGAGATAATCCCTTGGGGAACAGGCGTCGGGCTTCATTATCCGCACCCTGCCCGCCGCGCAACCGAAAGGAACAGCGCGCCTCCCCCTTCCTTCCGGCGTGACATTGGCCTAAGCGGCTTGGCATGTCAGCGCCTGCACAATCCAGCCGTCCGCCCCTGAAACTGCTGATCGCCGCGCCGCGCGGCTTTTGTGCCGGGGTCGATCGCGCGATCGTCATCGTCGAAAAGGCGATCGAGAAATATGGCGCGCCTGTCTATGTCCGCCATGAAATCGTGCACAACAAATATGTCGTCGACGGCCTGAAGGCCAAGGGCGCGATCTTCGTCGAGGAACTGGACCAGGTGCCCGACGGCGTGCCGGTGGTTTTCTCGGCCCATGGCGTGCCCAAGGCGGTGCCGGCCAAGGCGAGCGAACGCGGGCTGGACTTTCTGGACGCCACCTGCCCGCTGGTCAGCAAGGTCCACCGCCAGGCCGAACGGCTGGTGGATGCCGGCCGCCACATCCTGTTCATCGGCCACAAGGGCCATCCCGAAGTCATCGGCACCTTCGGCCAGGTCGATCAGGGCCATATGACCCTGATCGAAACGGTCGGGGATGCCGAAGCCTTCATCCCCGCAAACCCGGACAATCTGGCCTTCCTGACCCAGACGACGCTGTCCGTCGACGACACGGCGGCGATCGTCGCGACGCTGCAAAGGCGATTCCCCGCCATTCAGGCGCCCAAGGGGGAGGATATCTGCTATGCCACCTCCAACCGTCAGGCGGCGGTCAAGGCCATCGCCGCCGCCTGCCAAGCGCTGTACGTCATCGGCGCGCCGAACAGTTCCAACTCGCTGCGCCTCGTCGAAGTGGCCGAGCGCGAGGGCATCCGCGCCCGCCTGATCCGCCGCGCCGATGACATTGATGTCGCCTGGCTTGCCGGTGTCGGCACGCTTGGCCTGACAGCCGGCGCCTCCGCTCCCGAGATATTGGTGCGCGAAGTGGTCGACTGGCTCGCCGCCCGCTTCGACGTGACCGAGGAGCAGGTGGAAACGGCGCGCGAAACCGTCGCCTTCAAACTGCCCCGCGGACTGGAGGCCGCCTAAGTCCATGGCGGTCTATACCCATGTCCCCGCCGAGGAGATCGACACCTTTCTCGGTCGCTATGACGCAGGCCGGCTGGTGTCGGCAAAGGGCATCGCCGAGGGCGTCGAAAACAGTAATTATCTGCTGGAAACTACTGGCGCGGACGGCAGCGGCCATCGCTACATCCTGACGCTTTATGAAAAGCGGGTGGATGAAGCGGACCTGCCCTTCTTCATGGACCTGCTCGATCATCTGGGCGCGCGCGGCTGCCTGGTGCCCCGCTTCATCGCCGATCGCGATGGCCGCCGGCTCCAACAGCTTGGCGGACGCCCCGCCTGCCTCATCGAATTCCTGACCGGCATTTCCGTCACCGAGCCGACAGCGGCACAGGCCCGCGCGGCAGGCGCGGCGCTGGGGCAGATGCATCGGGCGGCAGAGGGCTTCGCCGGCGAACGGCGCAACGCGCTCGACCTTCCCGGCTGGCATGATCTCGCGGCGCGATGCGGTGACCATTTCGACGAGATCGCGCCGGGCCTCGGTGCACGGGTCGCCGACGAACTCGCCTATCTCGACGCCCATTGGCCCGCCGACCTGCCCCGCGCGGTGATCCACGCCGATCTGTTCCCGGACAATGTGCTGATGCTGGGTGACGAGGTGACCGGCCTCATCGACTTCTATTTCAGCTGCACCGACATCCGCGCCTATGACCTTGCGGTGACGCACAGCGCCTGGGTGTTCAGCAATGACGGCGTGCAATTCTTCGCCGAGCGTTCCGACGCCCTGCTGGCAGGCTATGCCGCGACGCACGGCCTGTCAGACGCTGAGCGCGCGGCGTTTCCGACGCTCTGCCGAGGCGCGGCGCTGCGCTTCCTGCTGACCCGGGCCTATGACTGGATCAATACCCCGCCCGACGCGCTGGTGACGCGCAAGGACCCGCTCGCCTATCTGCGGCGGCTGGATTTCTACGCCCGGTCCGGCGCGGACCTGTTGCGCGCGTGAGCGATCTTCCCCTCGTCGAAATCTTTACCGATGGCGCGTGCAAGGGCAATCCTGGGCCGGGGGGCTGGGGCGCGGTGCTGCGTTTCGGCGCCACCGAAAAGGAAATTTCAGGCGGCGAAGCGCAGACGACCAACAACCGCATGGAAATGACGGCGGCGCTAGAAGCGCTCAACACCCTCAAGCGACCCTGCCAGGTCACGCTCTATACCGACAGTAAATATGTGATGGACGGCATCACCAAATGGGTGTTCGGCTGGCAGAAAAATGGGTGGAAGACGGCCGACCGCAAGCCCGTCAAGAATGGCGAACTCTGGCAGGCGCTGCTCGTCGCGACCACGCGTCACAAGGTGACGTGGCAATGGGTGAAAGGCCATGCCGGCCACCCGGAAAATGAGCGCGCGGATCAGTTGGCCTGCGCCGCGGCCGAACAGTTTCGATCATAGCCCGGCGAAGGGAGAGCGGGCGGGCCGCTCCCCCTTGCCTGACTCACGGGTAGCGCCTGGCCCAATCCTCCGGATAAGGCGGCTGCCAGCGCGTGGGGGCAACCCAGGTCGTGCCGCGCGGCGCGAACCCTTCCTCGATCGTTCCAACCCGCTGCATCGCGTCCCGGACCGCTGCATCGCGGCAGGATGGCGTGACGGGCGTGGCCGCATCGGTTTCGCCCATCTTCTCGCACAGATAGCGCGCGGTCAGCGACACGCGATGGCGAAGTTCGTCCTTCCCGGCCGCGGTGCTGAGGTCGAGGTCGGCATAGCTGACCGGTTGAGACAAGGACTGAACGCTGTCTGGAACCCGGCCGTAGCGGCCTGTAATGATGATTTCCTCCGGCGGCTGGGCAATGCCGGCAGCGGCGCTGACGAATAGCAAGCCGGCGGTGAACAGGGCCGGCACCGTAACTATAGGCTTTCTCATCGGGGCATCCTCCTCTTCAAGGACAGGCCGCCCTATTATTTCCGCGCATCTCGGGGTGAGCGGCCGGTGACCTAACGTGATCGCGACAGGTTCGTTCCGGAAAGGATGCAGTGTTTGCAGGGGGAAGGAGTCAGCGCTGAAAACGCGACGGCGCATAGCGCGCCACGTCAATGCCGGCGACCGGGTGCGCCGCCACTTCCCCTGCCAGCAGGCTCGCACCCAGCAGCGCGGCCGCCGGGGCCGTCTGGATGCCGAATCCCCCCTGTCCGGCAAACCAGAAAAAGCCCGGCACGTCCGCGTCAAAACCATAGACCGGCGCCCTGTCGGGGGCGAAGCTACGCAGACCCGCCCAGCGGCGCTCGACCGCGACGACCGGCCAGTCAACCACCGTTTCGAACCGCGCGATCGCTTCAGCAACCGCCAACTCCTCGGGCGCGGCGTCGCAGGGCGGCGATGGCTCCTCGTCATGCGGGGTCAGCCAGACGCGCCCTTCCCCCTCGGGCTTGAAATAGAATCGCCCGGCCAGGTCCATGACCAGCGGCAGGTTCGCCGCTGGCATTTTCGGCACGCGCAATTGTGCGACGGTGCGGCGTAGCGGCGTTATGCCGATCGGCGCGACGCCGCTGCGCGCGGCCACATCATCCGCCCAGGCTCCCGCGGCATTGACCAGAATGCCGCAGGCGATCGCTTCCTTGCCGGTATCGACCTGCCAGCCGCCCGATTTCCTGCGCGCGCGCTCAAGGCCGGTCGAAAGGCGCAGTTCGCCTCCCCGCCGACGCAACAGCCGCATCCATGCCTGGTGCAGCGCCGCCACGTCGATGTCGCACACGCCGGTTTCCAGCACCCCCAGCGTCCATTCCGGCCGCAGCCCGCGCATCAGGGACGCAGGATCGACCAGCTGCAATTCCACCAGCCCGGCAAAATCTGCCAGCAGGCGGTCGCGCGCGACTTCATCCCCCGCCTGGCCAATATGCAACGCGCCGCGCGGCGAAAGAAAAGGCCGATCGGCAAAGTCAGGATCGGGATGACACAGCAAAGGACCGGAGGCCGTGGTGAGCGGCTGCACCGCGCGGCCGCCATAGCTTTCCTCCCAGAAAGCGACGGAGCGGCCCGTGGCGTGATAACCCGCGCTCGCCTCCCGTTCCAGCACCAGCACGGAACCGTGCCGCGCCAGTTCCGCGCCCAGGCTGACGCCGGCGATGCCGCCGCCCACGACCACGATGTCGAAGCGGGTCATGCCGGCGCCATTTCATCCAGAAAAGCGTCGATGCGACGCAGCGCATCCAGCCGTACGGGGTCCAGCTCGCGCAATATCTCGTGCGCCGCCTCCCTGCCATAGACATGCAGTCGCGCGCCAGGAATGCGCGCCGCAATTCTTCGGATCGCGGGGGTCGACACCAGCTGGTCCGCGTCGGCCGCGAGGATCAGCAGCGGCACGGCGATGCGATCGATCCCGGTGCCCCGCTCCAGCGCCCAGGTCGAAGCGAGCGCCTGCTCCACCCAGCGCCAGCTTGGCGGACCCAGCGCCACGTCACGGCTATGGTCGCGCCACCACAGCTCGTCGGCATAACGGTCCGGGTCGTGCGTCAGCCGCTTCTGCCGCATCAGCCGCTGCCGGGCGGACTCCTCCTTCTGCGTCCACGCCTGTCGGCGCGAAAGGCCGAGTCGGCACATGGCGTTGGCGATGCCGACGGCGAGCCATCGCGGCAGCGGCGCGGAATGGACGTCCATCATCGGCGCGACGGTGACGGCCGCGTCCGGCGGAGACATGCCTTCGGCCAAGGCGCGCAATAACAGGTGCCCGCCCATGCTGTGCGCGACGATGGCGGTCGGCCCCGATCCTTCGCTCCGCCAATCGGCCGCGAACGCATCGAGGTCCGTGATCCACTGGCCGAAATCCTCGACATGGCCACAAAGCGGGTCGCCGGTCAGTCGCCCCGACCCGCCCTGCCCGCGCCAGTCGAAGCTGGTGACCGCCCAGCCGCGCTCCGCCCAATGGTGGATCACCTCCAGATATTTCTCGATCATGTCGCCGCGCCCGCCCAGCAGCAGCATTCGGCCCCGCCTGCCCTCACCCAGCCGGTAGCGGCGCAGCGGCCAGCCGTCAGGCGCGCTCCAATAGTCCAGCCGCCCGTTCATCGGCCAGGCGCGGCGGTCAAAGGCCGGGGCTTTGAAGGCGGGCGAATCCATGGGGCGCATGGTTACGGTTTGGTAAGCCATCGGGTCTAGTGTGTACTGTCATGTGGGGGGAATATTTCAAATTGGCGCTGCTGGGCGTCCTGGGCCTGCTGCTCGTGATCGTATGCGTCACGGACCTGCGGTCGCGCACCATCTCCAATCGGCTGAACCTGATCGTCGCCGCGCTGGCGCCGCTGTGGTGGATGGCGAATGGGCTCGACCTCTGGCCGGGCATGGCGTTCCAGCTGATCGTTGCCCTTGTTGTGTTCCTGGCCTTCGCCGGGCTCTTCGCCATCGGCTGCATGGGCGGCGGCGACGTCAAACTGCTGGGCGCGCTGGCGCTCTGGTTCCCTTGGGCCGCCGTTCTGTCGATGGTGATGCTGATGGCGGTGATCGGCGGCCTGGTGACGATCGTCACCGTCGTTCATCATCGCATGACAAGGCGGCTGGGGCAGCCGCAGATCCCGTACGGGATCGCAATATCCGTCGCCGCGCTGTGGTTGATTGGCGAACGATATCTTAACCATTTTGCGTAAAATTCGGGGCTCGGGCGCATGGTCGCCTGATTGAGGGAGACGAATTTCATCATGGACGCCAAGAAAATAGTCTTGCTGGTGGGGGCGCTTGTCATAGCGGTCACTACAGCTCTTCTCGCGCGCAACATGCTGAGTTCGTCAGGTGCGCCTCAGGCCGCTGCCTCGGCGATGCCGGTGGAAGCCGATCAGCCGCATGTGCTGGTCGCGACCAAGGCGCTCCCCGTGGGCACCATCCTGGATGCGGAAGCCTTCCGCTTCCAGCCCTGGCCCAAGGATCTGGTCGAGCAGGCCTATTATATCCAGGGCCAGGCCGATCCCGCCAAGCTGGTGGGCAGCGTCGTTCGCACCGCCATCTCGGCCGGCCAGCCGATGACCATGGGCAGCGTGATCAAGCCCGGTGAGCGCGGTTTCCTCGCCGCTGCTCTCGGGCCGGGCATGCGCGCCGTGACGGTGCCGGTGTCAGCGCAAAGCTCGGTTGCGGGCTTCGTCTTTCCCGGTGACCGCGTCGACCTCATGCTGACGCAGAGCGTCAACGGCGGCGGCGACGGCGATCCGCTCAAGGTTTCCGAAACCATCCTGCGCAACCTGCGCGTGCTCGCCACCGACCAGCGCATGGACGCGATGGGCGCGGACGGCAAACCGGTGGTCCAGACCTATTCCAACGTCACGATCGAAGTGACGCCCAAGATCGCTGAAAAGATCGCGGTCGCGCAGACCATCGGTTCGCTTTCCATGTCGCTGCGCTCGATCGCCGACAATGCGTCCGACCTCGACGCCGCCATCGCCGGCGCTGATGTCGACCTGCCCGACGGCGCCAATCCGAACGCGGAAAAGAAGATCATCGCTCACCTGGCCTCTCGCCCGGTCGACAAGGGCACCACCTATTCCACCGGCGCCGACGTGTCTCGCTACCAGCGCAGCTCCGTCCCCGCCAAGCCTCTACAGACCGCTGCCGCCACCGCAGTGCCCGCCGGCGGCGCTCTGGCCGGCACGGGCGCCGTCAGCGGACCCGTGATCCGCATCGCCCGCGGCACCAATGTGACCGTCGTACCGGTCGGGGGGAAGTAAGATGAAGCGTTTGAACATGCATGCGGGCAAGGCGGCGGTGAAGCCGCTCGTCGCCCCCGCGATCGCGCTGGGCCTGGCCATCGCCATGGCCGCCACGCCGACCACGGCCCTGAACGCCGCGCCGGCTTCGATGCAGGACAATGCGATCCTGATGTCGGTCGGCGGCAGCAAGGTCATCAACCTGAATGCCAAGATGTCGGACGTGGTGATCGGCGACCCCAATGTGGTCGACGTCCATGTCCGGGCCCAGAACCAGCTCTACCTGATCGCCAAGGCAGCCGGTGAAACCACGGTCTTCGTTACCGCGACCAACGGCAAGGTGCTGTTTTCCGGCACCGTCCGGGTCGGCAACAACCTGACCAGCGTCGACGAGATGCTGAAGCTGGCGATGCCGAACGCCGACATCGCGGTCAACAAGATGAACGGCATGGTCCTCCTGACCGGCACGATCGCCGCGCCCGAGGACGCCGCCGAAGCCGAACGCCTGACGCAGGCCTTCGTCGGCAAGGAAGTGACGGTCGTCAGCCGCCTGCGCACCGCGACACCGCTGCAGGTCAACCTGCAGGTGAAGATCGCTGAGGTGAGCCGCGACCTTGGCCACCAGATCGGCATGAACATCTCGGCGCTGGCCTCGGGTCCGGGCCGCATCATCGATCATATCGGCCGCGCCGACCGCGATTTCGTGACGCGGGGCAGCAATTCGCTCGGTCAGACCACCTACACCTTCAACCAGCCTACCAACGGTTCGACCAGCCTTGGCTTTGTCGCCAATCTGCTGGGCATGGACGTGGCAGGGGCCCTCGACCTGGCCGAATCGTCGGGTCTTGCCACCTCGCTCGCGCAACCGAACCTGACCGCGCTGTCAGGCGAAACGGCCAGCTTCCTGGCGGGCGGAGAATATCCCTACACGGTCAGCAACGGCACACAGGGCAACAGCATCGAATTCAAGCAATATGGCGTGCAACTGGCCTTCACGCCGACGGTTCTGGCCGATGGCCGTATCTCGCTACGCGTCCGCCCAACCGTGTCCAGCCTCGACTTTTCGGTGAACGCGTCCGTCCCCGCGCTGAAAAGCCGCACGGCCGAAACCACTGTCGAACTGGGGTCGGGTCAGGCCTTCATGATCGGCGGCCTGCTCAACGCGGACACCGCCAATTCGATCAGCAAGACGCCGGGCCTCGGAGAAATCCCGATCCTCGGCAGCCTGTTCAAATCGCGTCGCTTCCAGCGGCATGAAACCGAACTGGTGATCGTCGTCACGCCTTATCTGGTGAAGCCCATGAACGCATCGGACGTGCGTCTGCCGACCGACGGCTTCCGCAACGCCGATGTCGGCCAGGGCCTCATCATGCAGCAGGGCAATGATGGCGTCAGCGGTGCGCGCGCCCCGATGCCGCACCGCGATCCGGTTGGGCCGGTGCCCGCTCCGGGTCCGCAGGCGTCAGCCGCCACCCCCGCGCTTGCCACCCGTGACGGCGCCAAGCGCTCGGCCAAATTGGCCGCCGCGCCTGGCTTCAGCTTCTGATCCGAAGGACGACAGACATGATCGCATTGTCCAGCAAGACCCTCGTCCGCCTCGGTGCCCTCGCCGTGCTGGCGCTGCCGCTCGGGGCGCAGGCCAAACCGAACCGCAGTGTGGATTCGGTCCACCAGCCGGTGGTCAGCCACACCGCCTTTACCTATGACGTGCGGGCCGGAGCCGACGGCAGCCTGTCCGCATCGGAAGCGCGCCGCCTGGACGACTGGTTCGTTTCGATAGGCATGGGTTACGGCGACCAGGTCGCGATCGTGACAGACGGCTATTCCACCTCCTCTCTGCGGGAAGGCATCGCCGATGTCGTTGCCCGGCACGGCATGCTGGTGGGCGAAGACAGTTCCGCCGCCGCCGGCACCGCGCCCGACGGCAGTGTCCGCTTGGTCGTACGCCGCGCCATTGCCAGCGTGCCGGGTTGCCCGGACTGGTCGGGCAAGAGCGAGACCAGCTGGCAGCTCGGCGCCACCTCCAACTATGGCTGTGGCATCAACGGCAATCTCGCCGCCATGGTCGCCAATCCCGAAGACCTGGTCCGTGGGCAGAGCAGCGACAGCGACCTGCGCACCGCCACGTCGAACCGCGCCATTTCCACCTATCGCGAAAAAGCGCCCACCGGGTCGGGCGATCTCAAGACCCTGTCGGGAGGCCACTGATCATGAACGCACCCTGGAAACCTGCCATGGCCGGACATCGCGATCCCTTCCACGCCTTCGTCTGCGACGATCACAGCCACGACCTGCTTGCCATGGTCGCGGCCGAAATGGGCTGGGCACCCGAAAAGGTGCACAAGGGGGGCATGCGCAACGCGGTGCAAAGCCTGTCGATCAGCGCATCGCCCCAGATCCTGTTCGTCGACATGTCGGAAAGCGGCGATCCGCTCAACGACATCAACAGTCTTGCCGAAGTGTGTGAACCCGGCACGGTGGTGATCGCCGCTGGCCAGGTCAACGACGTGCGCCTCTATCGCGATCTGATCACCAGCGGCATCCAGGATTATCTGCTCAAGCCTTTCGGCGCGGATCAGCTGCGCGACGTGCTGGCGCAGGCGCAGGCCGTGTTCTTCGCCCCGCGTGACGCGGCGCCCGAGCGCCCGCACATGACCGCAGCCATCATCGGGACGCGCGGCGGCGTTGGCGCGTCGAGCATCGCCACCTCGCTCGCCTGGCTGTTGAGCGACAAGCAGAAGCGGCCGACCGCGCTGCTCGACCTCGACGTTCATTTCGGCACCAATGCGCTGGCGATGGACCTGGAGCCGGGCCGCGGCCTGACCGACGCGATCGAAAATCCCAGCCGCATCGATGGCCTGTTCATCGAACGCGCGATGGTGCGGGCGAGCGACACGCTGGCGCTCCTGTCGGCCGAAGCGCCGATCAGCCAGCCGATGCTGACTGATGGCGGCGCCTTCTACCAGTTGCTTGAGGAATTTCGCGCGGCCTTCGAATGCAGCGTCATCGACCTGCCGCGCAACATGCTGATCCAGCATCCGCACCTGATGAGCGACGTCAATGTCGCCGTGGTGGTCACGGAACTGACGCTGGCGGCGGCGCGCGATTCGATCCGCATCCTCTCCTGGCTCAAGACCAACGCGCCGCAGTCGCGCGTGCTGGTGGTCGCCAACCGCGTCCATGCCGGCGCGCAGGAAATCAGCCGCAAGGATTTCGAAACGTCGATCGAACGCAAGGTCGACATCGTCATACCGTTCGACCTGCGCGTCGCCGCCCAATCAGCCAAGCTGGGCAAGACGATCGCCGAAACCGCCAAGGGCAGCAAGGTGGGCGCCGCCTGCACCAGCCTGCTGGACGCGGTGATGGGCGCGGCGGACGAAACCCAGGCCGGCGACGGCAAGGCGGCGAAGAAGAAGGGCGACTCCCTGCTCGGCAAGATCGGCGACCTCAAAAGCCTGATCCCCGCACGCAAGGACAAGGCCACGGCTTGATTATCGCGATCGCGCCGCCGGTCGGTGGCGCGGTCCCTTCACGGAACGGGCTATCACATGGGCAATATCCTCCTGCTGATGATACTGCTGGCAAGCTGCCTCGGGCTGCTTGCCATGGCTTTTGCCGGCCCGTCCGCCGAAAAGGCGACCAAGCGGCGTGTCGCGCTGATCCGCGAACGTCATAGCGGCTCGACCGATACCGTGCTGGAAGCGCGCATGCGCCGCGCCATTTCCAACCGCCAGCCCGTCACCGAAATGAAGATGCTGGTGTCGCTGGTTCCCAACCCGGAAAATCTTGCCAAGCGCATCCGCATGACCGGCAAGAAATGGACGGTCAGCCAATATATGACCGCCTGCGCCGTCATCTTTCTGTTGATCTGCGCGACCATGTTCATCCGTGGCTTCCCTCCCCTGCTGGCGGTCATGGTGAGCCTGGCGGCGGGCCTTGGCTTTCCGCATCTGTGGGTCAGCCGCCTCATCAAGAAGCGCGTGCAGAACTTCACGGCCAAGTTTCCCGACGCGCTTGAACTGCTGACGCGCGGCCTGCGATCCGGCCTGCCGATCACCGAAACGCTGGGCGTGGTCGCGACCGAAGTGCCCGGCCCGGTCGGCGAGGAGTTCAAGCTCATCACCGAGCGTATTAAGATCGGCAAGACGATGGACCAGGCGCTGCAGGAAACGGCCGACCGGCTGGGCACGCCGGAATTCCAGTTTTTCGTCATCAGCCTGGCAATCCAGCGCGAAACCGGCGGCAACCTTGCCGAAACCCTGTCGAACCTGGCCACCGTGCTGCGCCAGCGGTCGCAAATGAAGCTCAAGATCCGGGCGATGTCATCGGAATCAAAGGCGTCGGCCTATATCATCGGCGCCCTGCCGTTCCTGGTCTTCGGCATGATCTGCTACATCAATTTCAACTATATGCATCCCTTCTTCACGCCAGATCCCGCCGGGATCTTCGGGATGTCGACGATGCAGGTCATCGGCTTGGGCGGCATGTGCTGGATGGCGATCGGCGTCTTCATCATGGCGCAGATGATCAACTTCGAAATCTGACGGGAAAGACACAGTCATGGAAACCGTCCCCATTCCCGCAGGCACCCTCTTCGGAATGACCGCCACGGACTTCGGCACGCTGCTGGCCGCCGTCGCGACCATGGCAATGCTGTTCGCGCTCTATTCGGTCATGACCGTGCGCGATCCCATGGCCCGGCGCGTCAAGGCGCTCAACGAACGGCGCGAACAGCTCAAGGCCGGCATCACCGCCTCGACAGCGCGGCGGCGCGCCAAGCTGGTCAAGAAGAATCAGGCCACCGACCAGATGCGGTCGTTCCTTTCCAGCCTGAAGGTGCTGCAGGACGACCAGCTCAAGGACGCGCAGAACAAGCTCGCCCAGGCAGGCATCCGGTCGAAGGAATGGGCGGTTGCCGTCATTTTCGGCCGCATGGTCCTGCCGATCGTCATCGGCGGCATGGCGACGTTGCTGCTCTATGGCGCGGGCATCTATCCCGACTGGGGCGGGGCCAAGCGCTTCATGGTCTTCGCCGGCGCACTGCTGCTGTCCTACAAGGCGCCCGATCTGTTTCTCGACAACAAGATCCAGAAGCGGTCCGCCGCGATCCGCAAGGGCTTGCCGGACGCGCTCGACCTGCTCGTCATCTGCGCCGAAGCGGGTCTGACCGTCGACGCCGCCTTCGCCCGCGTGTCGAAGGAACTGGGCAAGGCTTATCCGGAACTGGGCGACGAATTCCAGCTGACGGCGATTGAGCTGAGCTTCCTTACCGAACGGCGGATGGCGTTTGAAAATCTGGCGAACCGCGTGAAGCTGGATGCGCTCAAGGGCGTGGTCACGACCATGATCCAGACCGAGAAATACGGCACGCCGCTCGCCTCGGCGCTGCGCGTCCTGTCGGCCGAATTCCGCCACGAACGCATGATGCGCGCCGAGGAAAAGGCCGCCCGTCTGCCCGCCATCATGACCGTGCCGCTGATCCTTTTCATCCTGCCGACGCTGTTCGTCGTCATCCTCGGACCTGCCGCCTGCTCGATCAGCAAGGCTTTCTGACCGCTCAAAGGGGAGGAAGGGGGCGCCCGCAAGGCGTCCCCTTTTTGTGCGCGGCTCGCCCTGCCCCGTGTCGTGTCGCGACGCGCTCGTACGAACGGGTGGGGTGCTAATCCCCCAGGATGACATCCACGCCGGCGCGGGCGTGAATCGCGGTGCCGTCATAGATGGGCAGCACATTCGCCTTCACGTCGACGATCATCTCCAGTTCGGTGCAGGCCAGGATCGCGGCCTGCACATTCTCCTTGGCGATGTCCGTCAGTTCCGATCGCATATAGCGTTCCGACTCGCGGCTGACCTTGCCGATGGTCAGTTCGTCATAGACGATCCGGTCGATCCGCTCGGCCAGCTCCATGTCGGGGGGCAGCAGCGAAATGCCGTGCGCCACCAGCCGCTGGCGGTAGAATTTTTCCGTCATGACGTTGCGCGTGCCGATCAACGCGGCCTTTTCAATGCCGTCCGCCTTCATCTTGCGCCCGACCGTGTCGGCAATGTTGATGATGGGCGTGTCGATGCCCGCCTGCACTTCGTCATAGACGCGGTGCATGCTGTTGGCGCAGATCAGCAGCGCCGCCGCCCCCGCCTGCTCCAGCCGCCGCGCCGAAGCGGTCAGTATCTGGGCGGCATGGTCCCATTCCTCGTCGGTGGTCGACCGGCCGATATCCGCGAAATCCAGGCTTTCGATCAGCAGCGGGGCGCTGTGCCGCCCGCCCCTGGCGCGATACACGGCCTGGTTGATGATCTGGTAATAGCGTGCCGTCGAAGTCCAGCTGAGCCCACCGATCAGACCAAGTTTACGCATCTGTTGCCCTGTCCCACATAAGCCGGCGACGAAGCGCACCAGCCCGCCTGCCGTCAAGCGTTAGGCATGGCGTAGCCGGTCGGCAAGCCCCTTCCCGCGTGCCGGACGTTGAGACGGACGGCAAGCAGCGTCCCGGCCGAACCGGCAAGCCCGGCCGCGACGATCAGCCCCGTATTTTCCAGCAGCAAGGCGACGGCAGCAGCCGACCAGCCGACCAGCCCGACGACCGCCGCCAGGATCGCGGCCTCACCCCCGGTTGCCGCACGAGCGCCCAGCAACGCGCCCGCGGGCGCCGCGAGGGCAATGCCCGTGGCAAGCCAGGGGAGCCGTTCGCCCGCCCCGGACATGGCGAAGCTGGCGCCCGCCAGCAGCGCGAGCAGTCCGGGTGCGATCAGTCCCGCCGCGCCGCCGATCCGCCAGCCAGGACGCGCCATTCCCGCGCCAGCTGCCAGCACGCCGGTCAGCAGGGCAATGACCAGCGCCGCCACGCCCCATGGTGCGATCTCCGGCTGATCCTCGCCCAGCAGGCCGAACGCATAGGGGTTGAAACGGATCGCGAGCGCCGCGCAGGCGAGCGCCGCGCCGGCTCCCCCAGCCAGCACCCGCATCATCAGCGGCAGCCGCCGCATCGGCAACTCCCGCGCGAGCAGCAGGCCGATGGCCGCCCCGATCACGAGCGCGCCGGCAATTTCCGGCAGGTTCATGATGTCGGCACCATAGATCGCCGCGCCGGCAAGGATGATCGCGCCAGCCACGGCCGCGTGGCGCCGCCGACGTCCAGGCCCGGCGGCCGGTCCTGCCAGCGCGAGGAAGAAGAGCAGCGCCGCCAGCGCCCAGCCCAGCAAGATCGCGTCGAACATGCCGCTCACGGCCGGTCGGCCTTCCGCCCGGCGTCGGTGCGCCGCCCCGCGAAAAAGGCGCCCGACAGCGCCGCGCTTGCCAGCAGCACGGCAATCAGGCCGAGATAGCGCGCAGCGGCGCTCCCCGCCTCTGCGGCGACGCTGACCGTCCCCGCGACGATCGCGGCGGCGAGCAGGAAGAGGATGGTCGCAAGCGCCGGCGCATCGGCCCGGGGGACGCGCCACGCCGCCCTGCCGCCGACAATGCAGGCAAGAGCAAAGGCGATGACCAGAAATGCGTTCATTCGCTCACCCCGTCGCCGGTACCGGCCGACGCGATCAGACCAGCCGTTTGACGACGATGTGGCGCGCGCCCTAGCTGGCGATCAGCAGCACCACCAGAGCGGCCACGATCGCGCTGGCGATGGTGCCCCACTTCATCAGGGAAACAAAGCTCGTATAGGTCTGCGCCGCGCTGTCCAGATTGTGTTCCGCCGCCATGTCTATCCCTCGTCAGCCAGTGTTCTGAGCGCTTCCTTATCGACAAGCCCGCCCCCCCTCAACCCGGAACCGGCAAGAAAATCTTTCGGGTTAAGGGCGCCTTTACCCCCCTGGCCCTAGGATAGCGGACCAGTTCAAGAAGAGGGGCAAGATGGCGCGCGACGGCGTTCCGATGCTGATGCTGATCGATGACGAGCCCGCGCAACGCCGGCTCGTGTCCGCGCTTGCCGCGCGAGCAGGATGGCGCACGATCTTCGCCAATGACGGCGACACCGCCATTGCGACGCTTGGCACGCAGGATGGCATGCGCCTGGATGCGGTGGTGCTGGACCAGTGGAGCCCGGATTATGATTCCGCCAGCCTGATCCGCGAACTACGCAGCCGCCGTCCCGCGCTGCCGATCCTCATCCTCACCGCGCACAACAGCGTCGCCATCGCCGTCGAAGCGATGCGCGCGGGCGCCAGCGATTACCTCGCAAAGCCGATCGCGCCCGAACGGCTACTCGCGGCGCTCAACGCCACGCTGTCGCCCGAACATGGCCGGGGCGAATTGCGCCCGCTGACGGAAAAGATTTCCGCTGCCCTTTCATTCGAGGACATTGTCGGCGCCGCGCCCCAGTTCCGCGCCGCGCTCGCCATTGCAGCCAAGGCGGCGCGCGCCCGCGTACCTGTGCTGATCGAAGGCGAAAGCGGCGTCGGCAAGGATGTGATCGCCCGCGCCATTCACGCTGCCTCCCCCCGGCACAAGCAGGCGATGGTCACCGTCAACTGCGGCGCGATTCCCGCCAATCTCGTCGAATCGGACCTGTTCGGCCATGAACGCGGCGCCTTCACCGGCGCGTTCGACCGGCAGGTTGGCAAGTTCGTGTCCGCCGACATGGGCACGATCTTCCTCGACGAAGTCAGCGAGATGCCGCTCGACGCGCAGGTCAAGCTGCTGCGCGTGCTCCAGGATGGGGAAGTGCAGCCGATCGGCGCCCGCCGCCCGGTCCATGTCGACGTGCGCGTCATCGCGGCGACCAACAAGCGGCTGATCGACGAGATCGAGGCCGGCCGCTTCCGCGAAGACCTTTATTATCGCCTGAACGTCGTCCAGCTGACCGTCCCGCCGCTGCGCGACCGGCTGGGGGATGTGCCCGCGCTCTGCCGCCACCTGCTTGCCCGAATCGCGGTGCAGCCGGGCCTGCGGAGCCTTGGCCTTACCGACGACGCGCTTGCGCTGCTGATGCAGCATGACTGGCCGGGTAATGTGCGCCAGCTTCAGAATGCGCTCTTCCGCGCTGCGGTGCTATGCGAAGGCGATGCGCTGACCCCGCTCGATTTCCCGCAGATCGCCGCGCAGATCCGCACGCGCGCCCCTGCGGTGGACGGCGAAGCATCGTTCGCGCGGCTTCGGCCCGTGGCCCAGTCGCCCCGGGAAGCGGCCGGCATCACCCTGTTCGAAGGCGACGGCCATGTCCGTCAGTTGGCGGAGATCGAGGCGGACGTCATCCGTCTGGCCATCGGCCATTATCGCGGCCGCATGACCGAAGTCGCCCGCCGCCTGGGGATTGGCCGGTCGACCCTTTACCGCAAGCTGGCGGAACTGGGCATCGACAGCGCCGCCTGACGGCGCTTCTCCCGCTCGGGCGCCTCCCTGGTCGCCCAAGCGGCGGTTGCGCGTTGAAATGTCGTGCCGGCTATGCTTTGGAAAGGCGATGAAGATCCGTCGCCTCGCTGCCCCGCTTTCCGTCCTTCTGCTGGTCGCCTGCGGCCGCGCCGAGCCGGTGGAGGACTTGCCGAGTCAGGAGGAACTGGCCGCTGCCGCCAATGCCGCCGCGGCCAAGGCCGTCGCCGGGGACAAGGCGCTGGAGGCCGAAAGCCGCAACTATGTGAATGTGGAGCGCGGCTTTTCGATCACCTTCCCTGAAGGTTGGCAGAAGGACGCGTCGGCCAGCACCGCCGATGGGGTCGTCTATCAGGACCCCGGCGCCGGCGCCGACGTGCGCGTATTCTGGCAGGCCAATCACGACAAGCAGACGCTGCAACAGATTGTCGCCGACATGAGCAGCGGGTCGGAAGGGGTCGATGGCGATTATGTCGGCGACAACGAATATCGCGGCACCGCCAATGACGGTGAGGGCAACAATGTCAGCGTGCAGCTGATGCGAAAGCCCGATGGAACCATCGTTTCGGCCAGCTTCGTCTTTCCCGAAATGCTGAGCGAACAATATCAGGCGATCGCGGACAAGACGCTCGACAGCCTGCGCATCTTCGCCGCGAAGGCGGAAACGCCCGAGGGTGGCGATATCATGCCTGGGGGAAAAGCGGCTGGGGTGAAAGCGGACTGACTGCCTGCCAAAGCACGCGCGCGCTGGTATTCGGGAGGGAAAGGGCCGATATGCCAGCCTTCGCTGGCATGACGGAAAGGGTGGAAGCGGACAGGCCGGATAGTACCCATCCACCCTTCATTTAATCCACCAGTCCGAAAGCGACTTTCAAAATGACCTGGAACCGGTCGACTTTCTGATTTGCGATCGCGCCTCGTGTCTGGATCACTTCGAACCACTGCAAATTGTCCAGGGTTTCGGAAGCCTTGGCTATTGCGCCTTTGATCGCGTCGTCAATGCTGACCTCAGACGTACCGACGACTTCGATGATCTTCGCAACATGATTGTCCATGGGCTGCTCCTTTTTTCAGTCTCCCGTCGCACCGGGAACAGCCTAAATTCCTGCCTTCCCTGAACGGTTCCGAAAGTGGTGGAGAATGTCAGGGATGGGGGAGCAACCGGACTCGCTCGCGCTTTCAGACCGCGCTTAGCCCCGCGTCCGCCAACCCGCGCCACAGGTGCAGCGCCTGCACACTTTCCTGCACGTCATGGACGCGCACCATTTGCGCCCCCAGCTCGGCCGCGCGAAACGCCAGAGCCACGGATCCGCCCAGCCGATCGGCAGCCGGCGCCTCGTTCGACAGGGCGCCGATCAGCCGCTTTCGGCTCCCCGCGAAGAGCAGCGGCACGCCCAGCCCCTGAAAGGTCGCGAGGCCGTTCACCAGCGCCAGATTGTCGGCCAGCGACTTGCCAAAGCCAAGGCCCGGATCGACAATGATCCGCTCGCGCGGGATGCCGGCCGCGAGGCAGGCGGCAATGCGCGATTCAAGATGATCGAACACGTCGGCGACGACATCGCCATAGCCCGTGGCGCCAAGCGCGCTGCGATCATGCGGATCGTCCCCGGCCGACGGCGCGTGCATCAGGATCACCGGACACCCGGCGCGGGCGACGACGTCCAGACTGCGCGGATCATGGGCCAGTGCCGACACATCATTGACGATGGCCGCGCCGGCCGCGAGCGCCGCTTCCATCACCGCTGCCTTGCGCGTGTCGACGGACACCGGCACGCCAGCGGCGGCGAGCCGTTCGATCACGGGCACGATGCGGGCGATCTCGTCACCCTCCCATATTTTCTCCGCCTTGGGCCGGGTCGATTCGCCGCCCACGTCGATCAGGGCCGCGCCGGCCGCCGCCATGGCGAAACCGGCGTCTGCCGCTGCTTGCGGATCGCCGACATTCCGGCCGCCATCCGAGAAGCTGTCGGGCGTGACGTTGAGGATTGCCATCAGCTGAGGCGAATCAAAACGGATGGTCCGCTCGCCAAAGCCGATGGGCGGCCGCAACGCGGAGATGCGAGCGGCCAGTTGCCGCGCCCGTTCCGCGAGCGATTCGGGCAGCGCCGCCGTCGCGTCGTCAAACCCGGCCACCGGCACAACCTGCCGCGCGATCCGGCGCGCGCCGTCGAGCGCCGTCAGTTCAAAGCCCTGGAACCAGATAAGGCCATTGGCCATGCGGGCGGCCGATCCGTCGGGCAGGCCGATGGGCGATGGTATGAACCATGTCGGCTTGAGATAGATCCGGGCGTGGGCCGGGATGTGGGGCAGCACCTTAGAAACCTCCATTCGGCCGACCTGACGAAGCTCTTCCTTGCTCCCAGCAAGACCCCTTCGACAAGCTCAAGGGCGGGCGGGGTCAAAGCTTACGGCTCGTTCGCCAGCAAATAGGTCTGCCGCGCGGCATCGATCGGCTTCAGCGCGCCATCCGCTTCCTGATGCCAGAAGGTCCAGCCGTTACAGCTCGGCGCATTCTGGAGCGTCGCGCCCATTTTGTGGATCGATCCCACATCCTTGCCGATGGTGAGCGACCCGTCGGCGCGTACCACCGCGTGCCAGCGGCGCTTTGCGTCGGTCAGTACCGTGCCGGCGGGCACATAGCCCGTCTCGACCAGCGTACCAAAGGCAACCTTGGGCTGGCTCCTGGCACTCTGCATGATGGTCAGCGCCGATTCGTCCAGCGGCAGGGCAGCCTCGATCCGCTCCATCGCGACTTCGATATAATTGTCCTCGCGCTCGATGCCGATCCACTTGCGGCCCAGGCGCTTGGCCACGGCGCCCGTGGTGCCGGTGCCGAAAAAGGGATCGAGCACCACGTCGCCCGGCTTCGTGCAGGCCAGCAGCACGCGGTAGAGCAGCGCCTCGGGCTTCTGCGTCGGGTGCGCCTTGGTGCCGCCCCGCTTCAGCCGCTCCTGCCCGCCGCAGATCGGCAGCACCCAGTCGGACCGCATCTGCAACTCGTCATTGAGCGTCTTCATCGCCTTGTAGTTGAAGGTATATTTCGCGTCCTCGCCCTGGCTCGCCCAGATCAGCGTCTCATGCGCGTTGGTGAAGCGGGTGCCCTTGAAGTTGGGCATGGGGTTGGACTTGCGCCAGATGATGTCGTTGAGGATCCAGAAGCCCTCATCCTGCAGCGCGGTCCCGACGCGGAAGATGTTGTGATAGCTGCCGATCACCCAGATCGTGCCGTTCGGCTTCAGGATGCGGCGGGCCTGCGCCAGCCACGCCTTGGTGAAGCGGTCATAGGCGCCCAGCGTGTCGAACTTGTCCCAGTCGTTGTCGACCGCGTCCACGCGCCCGCCTTCGGGACGGAAAAGGTCGCCGCCCAGTTGCAGATTATAGGGCGGATCGGCGAAGATCATGTCGATGCAGCCGTCGGGCAGCTTCGCCATCTCGGCGATGCAGTCGCCCCGCAGCAGGCAATCGGTCGCAATGTCGGAAGCCTTGATCCCGGCCGGCGCGCCCGCCTTTTTCCGCCGCGGCGCGACGCGCTCCATTACACCCATAATCTGACCCCCATTCGTTTCGAGGCCCAGCGTTGAGTCCTCGGGAGTCCGCCGTCAAGATCAGCAGCTTAGCCGACAAGCTTCACAGAAAAGTTAACGCGCCCGGGAACGAACAGGGTAGCCACGACATGTTGAGTCCCTTGCACCGTCTGGGACTCAACATGAAGTAGTGTGCCATAAAAGACTCAACCGCTCGACCCGCCGAACTTTTTTTGGTTAACGGCTTCCGGCGGGTCGAAATCCACACCGGGCTTGATCCTTTCATAACGATATGGTTATGAATTCGGATGACTGATGCTGCTTCCTCCGGTGATCGTTCCGCCGCCTGCGATGAATTGTTCAAGGCCCTGTCCGACGGCACACGCCGCGCTCTGCTGGAATATCTGGTGCGCGAAGGGGAACAGACCGTCCATGCCCTTACCGCCATATCCGACGTGTCGCAGCCGATGGTGTCGCGTCACCTCGCCAAGCTCAAGCGCGCGCGCCTCGTCACCGCGCGCCGGGCGGGCCGCGAGACCTATTATGCGTCCCGGGTGAAGGGCCTTGCCCCGATCGTCCAGTGGATGGCGGTCTACGGCGCCCTCTGGTCGCAACGATTCACCGCGCTTGAGGCGCTCGAGACCGTATAGCCCGGCTTGTCCCCCTAGCGACAATAACCCTCCTGCCCCGCCGCGACGATCAGGCACTCATTCTTGCCGGCGAGATATTTGAAGCCAGTCTCGGCGCCGCTGCCCGCGCGAATCATAAACCTCTTCCCGTCGCGGGTGAAGCCGATGGCGTCGCCTTCCGCCACGCCGGCATATTCGGCCTGCCGATCAAGCGTATCGCGATTGGTGATCGCATAATGGCCTTCGCGCCCGTTCGGCGACCGCTGGATGTCGAGGAACAGCCCTTCCGGCCCGGTCCAGCGGCCAACCCACTGGTCGGTCGGGACGCCGCCCTCGCCCCCGCCGTCATTGTCAGGACGAACCGAATCGGGTTCGCCGACTGCCTCGACGGACGGCGGCGCGACGGCATTTGCCGCCGCGTCCTTTCCCGCCGGCTTTGAGCATCCGCCCGGCAACCCCGCAACCAGCAGGATCGCCAGCAGCGCGCTTGGGATCGGCTTGCCTTCCATCCATCTTTCCCCTTGCAATTACGTGCTCAACAGGGTGAACGCTGAACCCGATCCATTGTTGCGGGAAGTGGCGGCCGGGGGCCGTTCAAGGGGGGCGCAACCATGGTCATGGGAAGAGGTTGTGGAACATAAGATGGCAGGTCGCCCCATCAGGGCCCACACGCGGGCCCGGTTCGTCAGGGAATCGGCTGATGTAAGAAGGCAGGCGCTGATCGACGCCACGGCGCGGTGCCTCGCGGAAAAAGGCGTGGGCGCCATATCGGTTCGGGGCATCTGCGCCTGTGCGGGCGTGTCGGCTGGCCTGCTCACGCATTATTTTGAGGGCGTCGACGCGCTGATCCTCGCCACCTATCGCGACGTGGGGCAGAAGGTCGCGGCGGCAATGGAACAGGCCGTGGCGGCGGCGGGCCCCGATCCCAGGGCGCGGCTGTGGGCCTATCTTCGCGCCAATTTCATGCCGCCGGTGCTGGACCCCAATCTGCTCGCGACCTGGATCTCTTTCTGGAGCCTGGTCAAGACCAGCCCTGAGATCGCCGCCACCCATGCGGAAACCTATGGCGCCGGCCGGCAGCGACTGGAGGTGCTGCTGCGTGAGGCCGCGCCGCAGGTGCCGCGCCCGGCCGCCCGTGTCGCCGCCATCGCGCTCACCGCCATGGTCGACGGTCTGTGGCTGGAACTGTGCCTCGATTCCTCCACTTTCTCGACCGAGGAAGCCTTGGCCATGGTGCATGAAGCCATGACCTATATCGTGGAAAAACCCAGGGATCAGGGAGTCGATCAACAATCGGGTGATTGATCGCTTTTCTCAATAAGGACCCACGAGAAAACCAATTTCCCCTCGAACACCCCCTCCCCTACATAGGCCGGGCAACAGCAAACCTCCGAAAAAGGAACTGGAAAAGCCCATGGCGCTCATCAACACCCCCATCAAGCCGTTCAAGGCCACCGCGTTCAAGGAAGGCAAGTTCGTCGACGTGACCGACGCCGATGTGAAGGGCAAGTGGGCGATCTTCTTCTTCTATCCCGCCGACTTCACCTTCGTTTGCCCGACCGAACTGGAAGATCTGGCGGGCATCTACCCGACGCTGCAAAAGCTGAACGTCGAAGTCTATTCGGTCTCGACCGATACGCATTTCAGCCACAAGGCCTGGCACGACACCTCGCCGGCGATCAGCAAGATCAACTATTATATGCTGGGCGACCAGTCGGGCCAGATCACCAACAATTTCGACGTGATGCGTCCGGGCGTGGGCCTCGCCGACCGCGCGACCTTCCTGGTCGATCCCGAAGGCGTGATCCAGTTCATGGAAATCACGTCGGAAGGCGTCGGCCGCAACGCCACCGAACTGCTTCGCAAGGTCAAGGCCGCGCAATATGTTGCCGCGCATCCCGGCGAAGTCTGCCCGGCCAAGTGGGAAGAGGGTGAAGAAACGCTCGCCCCCAGCCTCGACCTCGTCGGCAAGATCTAGGACCTGACAAGGCACCTGCCGGGCCGGGTCGAGCCGCCTCCCTGGCCCGGCGGGGTTTTACGCAAGCAAATCGTCGCTATCTCGGCACCGCCGGACTTCGGGTCGCAGTCCGGCGCCAGGGAAGCCGCGTGCCCCGGACCGGCGCGCCAAATCAATGGAGCTATGACAGGATGTTGGACGCAAATCTCAAAGGCCAGCTGAAGGCCTATATGGCGAACATCACCCAGCCCATCGAGCTGGTGGCGTCGCTGGACGACAGCGCGAAAGCGCGCGAACTGGAAGGGCTGCTGAACGAGATCGCCGAACTGTCGGACAAGGTTTCGCTCGTGCTGGCCGGCACCGACAAGCGCAAGCCCAGCTTCATGATTCGCCGCGCTGGCACGGACATCGGCGTGACCTTCGCTGGCATTCCCATGGGTCACGAATTCACCTCGCTGGTGCTCGCCCTGTTGCAAGTGGGCGGTCATCCGTCGAAGGCGGCGCAGGATGTGATCGAACAGGTCCGGAATCTGGACGGCGACTTCACCTTCGAAACCTATTTCTCTCTCTCCTGCCAGAATTGCCCGGACGTGGTGCAGGCGCTCAACCTGATGAGCGTGCTCAACCCGCGCATCCGCCACATCGCCATCGACGGCGCGCTGTTCAAGGAAGAGGTCGATGCCCGCCAGGTCATGGCCGTGCCGACCGTGTTCCTGAACGGCGAGCCTTTCGCCAGCGGCCGGATGGAACTGGAGCAGATCGTTGCCAAGATCGACAGCGGCGCGGCGGATCGCGCGGCCGATAAGATCCGCGGCCAGGACCCGTTCGAAGTGCTGATCGTCGGTGGCGGCCCTGCCGGCGCGGCGGCGGCCATCTATGCCGCGCGCAAGGGCATCCGCACGGGACTCGCGGCGGAGCGGTTCGGCGGCCAGGTGCTCGACACCATGGATATCGAGAATTTCATCTCGGTCAGCCACACCGAAGGCCCGAAATTCGCCACCGCGCTCGAACAGCATGTGAAGGATTATGATGTCGAGATCATGAACCTGCAAAAGGCGGCGAAGCTGATCCCGGCGAAGAGCGAAGGCGGTTATCATGAGGTGGTGCTGGAAAATGGCGCCTCGCTGAAAGGCCGCACCGTCATCCTCTCCACCGGCGCGCGCTGGCGGCAGATGGGCGTGCCGGGCGAAGACGACTATCGCAACAAAGGCGTGGCCTACTGCCCGCACTGCGACGGCCCGCTCTTCAAGGGCAAGCGCGTGGCGGTGATCGGCGGTGGCAACAGCGGCGTCGAGGCGGCGATCGACCTCGCCGGTATCGTCGCCCATGTGACGCTGATCGAATTTGACAGCCAGCTGCGCGCCGACGCTGTGCTCCAGCGGAAACTGGCGAGCCTGCCCAATGTCCGCATCATCACTTCAGCGCTCACCACCAGGGTGGACGGCGACGGGACGCGGGTGACGGGCCTGTCCTACAAGGACCGCAATCACGGCACGGAACATGATGTCGAGCTGGAGGGCATTTTCGTCCAGATCGGCCTCGTCCCGAACACGGAATGGCTCAAGGACGCGACCGCCCTGTCTCCACGCGGCGAAATCGAGATCGACGCGCGCGGCGAAACCAGCCAGCCTGGCATCTTCGCCGCCGGCGACTGCACGACCGTGCCCTACAAGCAGATCGTGATCGCTTGTGGAGCGGGCTCGACGGCGGCGCTCTCCGCCTTCGACTATCTCATCCGCCTGCCCACATCAGCGGAAACCGCCGAGGCAGCCTGACAGTGCAACTCCCCGGCCGGCGGTTGGGGAGCGGTCGGTCCCAGGCCGGACCGGCCGTTTCCTATTCTGGCTATTCCGGCACAAGGCGCTCCGGGTCGACCAACGGCCTTCCGACGGCCGGGACAGGAACGTCAGGTGCCGGCATTCGTTCTATCGGGCCTGGCCATTGGAAGGACATATGATGACCGAAGCTCAGTCCAAGGCGAGCCTGACGAAAGTGCCGGCAGTCACATTCGGTTTCTGGATCATCAAAATCCTTGCGACCACGCTGGGCGAAACGGGCGGAGACGCCATCAGCATGTCCTGGCTGGGCGAAACGACAGCGGGCGCCGGACAGGCGGGAGTCAATGGCTATCTTGCGGGCACCGCAATCTTCGGCCTGTTGCTGCTTCTGCTGGTGTGGGCTCAGATCCAGGCCCGCCGCTTCAATCCTTGGCTCTATTGGGCGACGATCATTGCCTCTACCACCGCAGGCACAACCTTGGCGGATTTCACGACCCGCTCGCTTGGGATAGGCTATCCCGGTGGTTCGGTGCTGCTGCTCGCCTGTGTGCTCCTGTCACTGTTCAGTTGGCACCGCAGCTTGGGGAGCATCTCCGTCAATACGGTGGCGGAGCCCCGCGCCGAACTGTTCTACTGGATCACGATCACATTTTCCCAGACGCTGGGCACGGCCCTGGGTGACTGGATAGCGGACGGCAGCCTCGGCTATTCGGGCGCGGCATTGCTTTTCGGGGGCGCGCTCGCCATCGTCGCGGCCCTCTATTTCTGGACCGGCGTCAGTCGAGTGGCCCTTTTCTGGACGGCCTTCATTCTGACCCGGCCGCTGGGCGCTACCGTCGGCGACTTTCTCGACAAGCCGATCGCCAAGGGAGGCCTGGATTTCAGCCGCCCACTGGCCACCGCCACCCTTGCGGGATTGATCATCCTGCTGATCGTCCTTGTGCCCCAACGCGCCGCCCGGCAGCTTCATTAACGAGAACGCCGCATGGAAATAGGCGCGGCAGCTTTGCCGGCTAGCCTTACCAGCGTCGCAGATGCGGCCTGAACACGGCGGGATCGACCGTCAGCAGCGGCGGCTCCTGCGCCGCCAGTTCGACCGTTTCCTTCTTCGCGGGCGCCGGCTCCGCACCCGGCGTGAAGGTGACGATCGCGCTGCCGGGATCATTGAGCACCAGCGTGTCGAGCATCAGTGCGGGCCGCAGTTCGTCGCCCGTCACCCGCACCAGCGTGCCCAGTGCGGTCAGCGCGAACAACTGCCTCGCAAATTCATGGGGCAGGCGGATGCAGCCATGGCTCGCCGGATATCCAGGATTATGCCCCCCATGCAGCGCGATCCCGCCCCAGGTCAGCCGCTGCATGAAGGGCATCGGCGCATTGCTGTAGATGTTCGACCGATGCCATTCGCGCTTCTGGAGGACCGCGAACTCGCCCCTCGGCGTGCGGTGGCCGGTCATGCCGGTCGACACACTCGCCATGCCGACCAGTCGGTCGCCGTCATAGACGTGCATCATCTGCCGATCGACGCTGATGATCAGGTAGATCGGCCCGGTGAATGGCCCCTCTTCCAGCCAGCGATACCCACCCGGCCTGATCGGCGCCTCCTGGGCGGCCGCGGCGGGCTGCGCCAGCATCGGGGGCGCCAGCGCCGCCAGCAGGAGCATTCTCCAGACCAATCGGTGGTTAAGAAAGGACATATACCCTTTCTTAACCACAAGACATCCCGACGCCAAGCCGGAGTCAGGTTCGCGATCAAAAGCTTATCCCAGGCCGGGACAGCACGGCCATATCATTACGATATCGAAATGACATGGCCGTCGAAAAAAAGCTGCCAATTCACGATTTCATTCATGACTTCACAGAAGAACCAACTGCGCCACCGGCCCGAAGCTCTTGCGGTGCAGCGGCGTCGGCCCATGTTCCCGTAGCGCGGCAAGATGGTAGGGACTGCCATAGCCCTTGTTGCTTTCCCAGCCATAATGCGGATGCGCCATCGCCGCTTCCACCATCATCCGGTCGCGCGTTTCCTTGGCCAGGATGGATGCCGCCGCGATCGACAGGCACTTGGCATCCCCCTCCACCACCGCCGTCGCCGCCCACCGCCATTTCGGGCAGCGATTGCCGTCCACCAGCACATGCGCGCAATCGTGGGACAAGGCTTCCACCGCCCGTGTCATCGCCAGCATCGTCGCCCACAGAATGTTGATTTCGTCGATCTCCTCGACCGACGCGACCCCAATGCCCCAGCACAGCGCCCGCGCCTTGATCTCGACCTCAAGGGCGGCCCGGCGCGCGGGCGTCAACTGCTTGCTGTCATTGAGGCCGTCGGGGCAATCCTCCTGCCGCAAGATGACGGCAGCGGCGACCACCGGCCCCGCCAGCGGGCCCCTCCCCGCCTCATCCACCCCGGCAACCAGTCCGGGATGATGCAGCCGCTCATGCGCGAAGTCAGGCATAGGCGTGAAATCCGAAGGGCGATCCCATCGGACCATGCCCCTGCCCCAGGCCGGGCGCCAGCAGCAGCGCCTCGCGCACATATTTGCGACCGCGCTCGATCGCGTCGATCAGGTCCCAGCCCTGACCCAGGCCCGTGGCTATGGCGCTGGCCAGCGTGCAGCCCGTCCCATGAGTATGTGGCGTGTCGATGCGGGCGTTGCTCCACGCCTTGCGCACACCCTGCGGACCGATCAGCCGGTCGGTCAGCATCGGCCCTTCCCCATGACCGCCCTTCGCCAGCACATGGGTGGCGAAGCGCACCGCGACATCCTCCCCGCCGAGCGCTTCGAGTTCCGGGATATTGGGCGTCACCAGCGTAGCGAGCGCCATCAGTCGCTCGAACGCGGCGATGGTCGGCGCATCGGCCAGTACCGATCCGCTGGTGGCGACCATGACCGGATCGAAAACGATCGGCACCTTGTCCAATTTCGCGAGCCCGTCCGCGACGGCGGCGGCCGTTTCCGCGCTGCCGATCATCCCGATCTTCACCGCGTCCACGCCGATATCGTCGATCACGCTGTCCATTTGCCGAATCACCATTTCCGTAGGCACGGCATGGACCCCCTGCACCCCCAGCGTGTTCTGCGCCGTGATCGCGGTGATCGCCGTCATCGCATGGCCGCCCAGCAGCGTCACCGTGCGGATATCCGCCTGGATCCCCGCGCCGCCGCCGCTGTCCGAACCGGCGATGATGAGAATGCGGGCAATGCTCATGCCCTATGGCGGCGCTCGGTCGAGGCGGGATTCCGGGCGAGCGCGTCTCCCGTCCGCGTCGGACGGTCCATCAGTTCGCCGCCACAATTGGGGCAGCGATCATCCAGTGCCTCGGCGCAAGGCGCGCAGAAGGTGCATTCGAAAGAGCAGATGAACGCCCCCGGTGCATCGGCAGGCAGGCCGATCCCGCATCGCTCGCAGTCAGGACGCATCTCCAGCATCAGGCAGCGACCCTCGCCACCGCCTCGCATATGCGCTCGACAACCTCCTTTACCTGATCCTCCCGGTCGCCCTCGGCCATGACGCGGATGACCGGTTCCGTGCCCGACGGGCGGATGACCAGGCGGCCACAGCCGTTCAGTTCGGCCTCCGCCTGGGCGATGACCTGTTTGACCGAGTCATGTTCCAGCGGCTTGCCGCCGGCAAAGCGGACATTCCTGAGCAGTTGCGGCACGGGATCGAACTGGTGCAGCACCTCGCTCGCGGGCTTGCCCGATCGCACCAGCGCCGCCAGCACCTGCAACGCGGCCACGGTGCCATCGCCGGTCGTCGCATAGTCGCTCAGGATCATGTGGCCGGACTGTTCGCCCCCGACATTAAAGCCCCCTTCCCGCATGCGTTCGAGCACATAGCGGTCGCCTACCTTCGTCCGTTCGAGGGTGATGCCCTGGCCGGCAAGATGACGCTCCAGCCCCAGGTTGGACATGACTGTCGCCACCAGCCCACCGCCGCGCAGCAATCCGTCGCGCGCGAAATTGCCGGCGATCAGCGCCATGATCTGATCGCCATCGACGATCTTGCCCTGCTCGTCGACCACGATCAGGCGGTCCGCATCGCCATCGAGCGCGATGCCGATGTCCGCGCCAGACGAAACCACCGTTTCCTGGCAGAGCAGCGGCGAGGTGGAGCCGCACTGGTCATTGATGTTGGTGCCGTTCGGACTGACCCCGACGGCGATGACGTCAGCGCCCAGTTCCCAAAGGGCAGACGGCGCGACCTGATAGGCGGCGCCATTGGCGCAATCGACGACGATCTTCAGTCCATCCAGGCGAAGGTCGGCCGGGAAGCTGGACTTGACTGCGTGGATATAGCGGCCGCGGGCATCCTCCACGCGGCGGGCCCGCCCGATGTCGGCGGCGGCGGCGAGCGGGATATCCTGCTCCAGCATCGCCTCGATCTTCATCTCGTCCTCGTCCGACAGCTTGTATCCATCGGGCCCAAACAGCTTGATTCCATTATCGGCATAAGGGTTGTGGCTGGCCGAGATCATGACGCCCAGGTCCGCACGCATCGAATGGGCGAGCAAGGCAACGGCCGGCGTCGGGATCGGGCCGAACTGCACGACATCCATGCCCACGGCCGTGAAGCCGGCCACCAGGGCGTTTTCGACCATGTAGCCAGACAGGCGCGTATCCTTGCCGATCACCACGCGATGACGATGGCTGCCGCGCTGGAAATGCTTCCCCGCCGCCATGCCGACCTTCATCGCCAGTTCCGCTGTCATCGGCCACTGGTTGGTGCGGCCCCTGATCCCGTCAGTGCCGAAATACCGCCTGCTCATGATTCGTGCCTTCAAGGACTTAAACTGCCGCCATCCATAGCAATCTTTGTTCGACTTTCCACCGGCGAGCAGCCATTCCTTGGCCAATGGACGGGTTCAATGCAGCGGTGGACGCGCTTTCCGGCGCGGTCTTTTTCAAGGTGCCGCTGCTGGGCACGGATATCGAGCTGATCGTCCTCTACCTCGCCCTGCCGATGCTGTTCTTCACGCTCTGGCTGGGCTTTCCCAATGTTCGCGCGGTCGGCAGGGCGATCCGCATCCTGCGGACGCAGCCGGGCGCCAGCGAGGCGCAGGGCGATGTCAGCCAGTGGGGCGCCCTGACGACGGCGCTCGCCGGCACAATCGGCCTTGGCAATATCGCAGGCGTTGCCGTCGCGCTGACGATGGGTGGACCGGGGGCGATCCTCTGGATGTTCATCATCGGCTGGTTCGCCATGACAGTGAAGATGGCCGAGGTGACGCTGGGGCTCAAATATCGCATGTTCGACAGCCGAGGCCATGTGCATGGCGGGCCGATGTATGTGCTCAAATCGGTCGGTGCTGCCCGAGGATGGCCGAAGCTGGGCGCTGCATTGGGCGGACTTTACGCCTTTTTCGCCCTTTTCGGCGCCGTCCCGATGGTGCAGGTCAACCAGAGCTTCGCGCAGGTACGCGTGGTGACGGGCTTGACGCAGGGCTGGACCTACGGCGTCCTGCTTGCCGCTGCGGTCGCGCTGGTGACGCTGGGAGGCGCTGCCTGGCTGGGCGAGGTAGCGAAGCGACTGACCCCGCTCAAGGTCGCGGTCTATCTGGCCGGCGTAGCGGCCGTGCTGGTCTTTCACGCGTCCGCGATCCCTGCCGCCCTCACGGAAATATGGCACGGCGCCTGGAATGGCGGGGCCGCGACGGGTGGAGCGGTCGGCGCCTTGGTGGCAGGCATGCGACGGGCGGTCTTTGCGAGCGAGGCGGGTGTCGGATCGGCGGTGATGGCGCACAGCCTCGCCCGGGTCCGGCATCCCGTGTCCGAAGGGCTGGTCGCGCTGCTCGAACCGCTATTGGGCACGATGATAGTCTGCGCTTTGGGAGGACTGGCGCTGGTCGTCGCCGGAACGTGGAAATCGGGGCTGGAGGGCGTGGCCATCACCTCGGCGGCTTTCGCGCAGGTATCGCCCTGGTTCCCCTGGCTGCTCGCGATCGTTGTCGTGCTGTTCGCCTATTCGACGCTGGTCGCCTGGGGCTTTTATGGCCTTCAGGCCTGGGGCTATCTGTTCGGCAATGGTCCCAAGGCGCAGTGGAGTTACAAGATCCTCTACATCCTCGCCCTGCCCCCGGCAGCGGCGATCGACCTTGGCCGGGTGGTGGATATAGTCGACAGCAGCTTCTTCCTGATGGCCATACCCAATGTCATCGCACTTTATCTGTGCGCGGGGGAGTTACGGCGAGACGTGTTTGCCTATCTCCGCGAACCGGACGTCAAACCATTGGTCCCCGCACCTGACGCGCCCGGATAAAAAAGACCCCGCTGGGAAGCGAGGCCTTTTCCCGGATGTCAGCTTCTCGTCATATCTTATCGCCCAAGGCGCCCTTGACCGATCCCTTGATGTCCTGGGCCGTGCCCTTCGCCTTCTGCGCCTTGCCCTTGGCGGCGAGATCCGCGTCGCCCTGATTACGGCCTACGGCCTCTTTGACGGCACCGACGGCCTTGTTCCCAGCGGCTTTGGCCTTGTCAGTCAGTTCACCCATTGAGTCCTCCTGTCGATGGTACGGCAGATCAACAACCCAGGCGAGACAAGGTTGCCACCGACACGGATACGGAACGGAAGACGGCAACGAAAAGGGGCCGGAAACACCGGCCCCTTCCAATTTTGTATTGATCTGCCGATCAGCGCTTCGAGAACTGGAAGCTGCGGCGGGCCTTGGCCTTGCCATATTTCTTACGTTCAACGGCACGGCTGTCGCGGGTCAGGAAGCCTTCGGCCTTGACCGCGCTGCGCAGCGCCGGCTCGTATTTCGAGAGAGCCTGGGCGATGCCGTGCTTAACGGCGCCGGCCTGACCCGACAGACCGCCGCCCTTGACGGTGGCGATGACATCATACTGACCGACGCGATCGGTCACGCCGAACGGCTGGTTGATCACCAGACGCAGGGTCGGGCGGGCGAAATAGATTTCCTGATCGCGGCCATTGACCGTGATCTTGCCGGTGCCGGGCTTGACCCAGACGCGGGCGACGGCGTCCTTGCGGCGGCCGGTGGCATAGGCGCGGCCGAGGCTGTCGATTTCCTGCTGACGCAGCGCAGCGGCCGGCTGGGCGGGAACGATCGGCGCGTCAGAAGCGGAGACGGCAGCAGCGGCAGGCGCCGGAGCGTTGGCGGTCAGCGACGCGAGGTCGGACAGGGACTGGCGGTTATCGGACATTAGGCACCCACCTTGTTCTTGCGGTTGCGCGACGCGAAATCGAGCACTTCGGGGTTCTGCGCGGCGTGGGGATGTTCAGCGCCGGCGAAGATGCGCAGGTTGCGCATCTGCTGACGGCCGAGCGGGCCACGGGGGATCATGCGCTCAACGGCCTTTTCCAGGACGCGCTCGGGGAAACGGCCTTCCAGAACCTTCTGGGGGGTGGTTTCCTTGATGCCGCCGGCATAGCCGGTGTGCTTGTAATAGACCTTGTCGGTCAGCTTGCGGCCCGTGAACTTCACCTTTTCCGCGTTGATGATGATGACATTGTCACCGCAATCGACGTGGGGGGTGAAGGACGTCTTGTGCTTGCCGCGCAGGATGTTCGCGACGGTCGAGGCGAGGCGGCCGACGACGAGACCATCCGCGTCGATCAGGATCCACTTCTTTTCGACCGTGGCCGGGGTTGCCGGCTTGGTGGTCTTCATCAGCGCCTTCATGGTGCCAATCTCCAGAATGAAATGACGAACCGACAGCGTTTTTGAGATGCGGCCGGAAGATGGGGGCTAATGACCGGGGAGCCTCAAGAAGTCAAGAGATTCGGCGGCTTTCCTGACGGGTAAAATAATACCCGTCATTTTGTTGTCCGGTCGGCAACCCACTGGCCGAAGTCCGGCAAAACCGCATCCACCGGCACAGCAAGGATGGCGGGAACGTCATAATCGTGCAGCTGCGCCAGCCGGTCCATCAAGGCACCCCGGCGCGCGCCGGCAGTCTTGAACAGGACGGGAACCTCCTGCGCCCGCTCCACCGCGCCGTTCCATTCATAGAGCGAGGTCGCGGGCGCGAACATGTTGGCGCAGGCGATCAGCCCTTCGTCGAGCAGCTGCCGCGCGACGCGTTCGGCCGCCTCGGCCGAGCCGAACAGCGTGTAGACGAGCGCGACCGCGCTCATGCGCGGCGCATTCCAGCCGCGTGCGCGGCCCATGCGGCGGAAGCGGCGACCAGCGCGCCACAGGCCTGGTGCAGGACGGCGAGCGGCAGGGCGATGCCGCTGACGACGGTGGCGATGCCGAGCGCGATCTGCGTGCCGACGGCGGCATTGAGGGCGATCGACGGGCCGCGATGCCCGGCCCGCCGCACCTTGCGCGCAAGCAGGATCAGCATCGTGGCGGTGACGAAGGCCCACCAGCGGTGGATGAAGTGAACGAGATAGGGATCATTGGACATCGTAGCCCAGATCGAGCCGAGCCACTGGATGCCCTGGGGCACGAAACGATCGTTCATCAGCGGCCAGGTGCTGGAAACATAGCCGGCGTCGAGCCCGGCGGTGAAGGCGCCGAACATCAACTGTCCCAACAGCACTAACAGCGCGACAAGGGCAAATAGGGTCAGCCTGGCGGGTCGCGCGTCACGGTTGCGCGCGAGCGCAAGCAGGTCGAGCGCCGTCCAGATAAGGCCGCCCATGATGAAGAGCGCGGTCAGCAGATGAACCGCAAGGCGATAATGACTGACGTCGGTGCGGACGGAAAGGCCGGACTTCACCATCCACCAGCCAATCGCGCCCTGCAACCCGCCGAGCGAAAGCAGGGCGACAAGACGCAGGCCATAACCAAACGGAACCGCCCGTTTCCACGCGAACCAGAGAAGCGGCACGGCAAAGGCGACGCCGATCAGCCGGCCGAGCAGGCGATGCACCCATTCCCAGAAGAAGATGAACTGGAAGTCGGACAATGTCATGCCCTGCCGCAGCTGCTGATATTCGGGAATCCGTTGATACAGCCGGAACGCGTCCATCCACTGGTCGTGGGTCAGCGGCGGTATGACACCGGCGATCGGCTTCCACTGCGTGATCGACAACCCCGATTCGGTGAGGCGCGTGATGCCGCCCACCACGACCATGCAGAAGACGAGTCCCGCGACGGCGAGGAGCCAGCGCGCGATCGGGACAGGACGAGGAGCCGCCACGGCAGGACGGGACAGGACAAGCGCAGTCATGGCGCCGATCCATGCGCCGACAGCCATGCCGTTGCAAGAGGGCGGCATGTGGACAAAAGGTCACAGCGGCGGCCGCCACGGCGGATACAATCGGGGAGCTAGGCGTATCCTGCAAAATGAACAGCCGAACAGGGGACAGCACGTGAACATCCCGGCCCCGGATGTCGCCGCGATGATTGCCGCCCATGGGCCTGTCGGAGCCCTGACCGCCGCCATAGACGAGCGGTCGCCGCTGGGGCCGGTTCGGCAGTGGTCAACCTCGCTCGTGTCCACGGTGCGGCTGATGCTGTCATCCAAGGCGGAAATCGTGCTGTTCTGGGGTCCGGACCTGTGCGCCCTCTATAATGAGGCCTATGCCCCCACCATCGGCGACAAGCATCCCGGAGCGCTGGGCAGACCGGCGCGCGAGGGCTGGGCGGAATTATGGGACGACCTGGAACCGCTGTTGCTGACCGTGGTGGAGCATGGCGAGACGGTCCATGCCAAGGACCGTCCCTTCTATATCGAGCGCGACGGCGGGCGGGGCGAAGAGGTGTTTTTCGACATTTCCTATTCGCCCGTGTTCGAGACGGACGGGTCGATCGGAGGCGCGCTGTGCATCGTCAGCGAAACGACAAAGCGGGTGCAGGCGGAACGCGCGATGCTGGCCCATCGGACCCGTTTGTGGACGCTGGCCCGGGACCCCTTCCTGGTGTCGGACACGGCGGGCATATGGGTGGCCGCCAGTCCCGCCTGGACGGACATATTGGGATGGAGCGAGGAGGAACTGATCGGGCGCACATCCGAATGGATGGAACATCCCGATGACGTTGCCCGAACGCGCGCGGAGACCCTCTCATTGCAGACGGGCGTGACGACGCAGCGCTTCGAAAACCGGTTCCGGGCAAAGGACGGCAGCTACCGCACCTTCAGCTGGACCGCTGTACCCGACGGAGGACTGATCTATTGCGTCGCCCGCGATGTGACCGAACAGCGGGCCCATGCCAAGGCGCTGGCGGAGGCCGAGGCGGCGCTGCGCCAGGCCCAGAAAATGGAGACGCTGGGCCAGCTGACGGGCGGGGTGGCGCATGATTTCAACAATCTGCTGCAGGTGGTCACCGGCAATCTGGAATTGCTGCAGCGAGGGCTTTCGGCGGGCGACAAGGCCGATATCGAGAGGCTGCGTCGGGCGGCCGAGAGTGCCATGGCGGGCGCGCAGCGTGCCGCGACGCTGACTCAAAGGCTGCTTGCCTTTTCACGCCGCCAGCCGCTGGCACCCGAACAGGTGGACCCCAATCGGCTGGTGAGCCGCATGTCCGAACTGCTGAGCCGCACGCTGGGCGAAACCATCGAGGTCGAAACGATACAGGCGGCGCGCGCGTGGCCGATCGAGATCGACATCAATCAAATGGAAAATGCCCTGCTGAACCTGGCGGTCAACGCGCGCGACGCGATGCCGCGGGGCGGCAAGCTGACCATCGAGGTCGCGAACACGCATATCGACGACCATTACGCCGCGAGGGAGGAGGATGTGCAGCCCGGCCAATATGTGCTGATCAGCCTGTCGGACACGGGCCATGGCATGGACGCCGAGACGCTGAGCCATGCGATCGAACCCTTTTTCACCACCAAGGAAGTCGGGCGCGGCACGGGGCTGGGCCTGTCCATGGTCTATGGTTTCATCAAACAGTCGGGCGGCCATATCCGCGTCTATTCGGAGGTCGACCAGGGAACCACGGTCAAGATGTACCTGCCGCGTCATTATGGCCCCGTCGCCGCGAACGACCAGGCGGGCGAACGTCCCCACTCCGCCGTCAGCCACGGGCAGGAGACCATCCTGGTATGCGAGGACGACGAATATGTGCGCGCCTATGCGGTCAATGTCCTGAAAGAGCTGGGCTATCGGGTGATCGAGGCCGGCCATGGGGCGGCCGCGCTGGAGATACTGGATCGCGCCTCGCCGCCCATCGACCTGCTGTTCACCGACGTGGTCCTGCCCGGCGGCATGAACGGCGAGGATATCGCGCGCGAGGCGCTTGCGAGGCGGCCGGGGCTGCGTATTCTGTTCGCGACCGGCTATGCCCGCAACGCCATCATTCATCACGGGCGGCTCGACCCCGGCGTCGAACTGCTGACCAAGCCGTTCACCTACACCGACCTCGCCGCCAAGGTGCGCGAGATGCTGGATCGGGCGGATGAGCGGTACGCCCGCTAGAGTATCCGTTCCGATTGCATCGTCCGGGATGCGAAGAGCTTAATTATCCAGCAGATCGCGTAGCCGTCGGGCCAGTTCCTGCAGGGTGAAGGGCTTGGCGAGCAGGCTGATGTCCGGGTCGAGCTTGCCGTCACGCAGGAATGTCTCACGAGTGTAGCCGCTGGTGTAGAGAATCCTGATGTCGGGGCGCAGGGCGCGAGCGCGATCGCTCAGTTCGCGACCCGAAAGGCCGGGCATCACGACGTCCGTGAACAACAGGTCGATGCGCGAGTCGGTCTGTTCCAGAAGGTTCAGTGCCGCCTGCCCGTCCGCCGCCTCAATCGCGTGGTAGCCCAGATCGCGCAATATCTCGACCGAGTATGCGCGCACGCCTTCGTCATCCTCGACCACCAGGATGGTTTCGCCGCAGGCGCCTGCTTCTGCCGTCCGGGCGACCACATCGGGCCGCGCCACGTCGCCGCAAGGGCCGGTGAAACGCGGCAGGTAGAGCTTGACCGTGGTGCCTTGCCCCGGTTGCGACAGGACCTCGACATGGCCGCCCGACTGCTTGACGAAACCATAGACCTGGCTGAGGCCCAGGCCTGTGCCACGACCGACTTCCTTAGTGGTAAAGAAGGGTTCGAAAATTCGGACGAGAACCGGCGACGACATGCCGGTGCCGGTATCGCTGACCGCGATCATGACGTAATTGCCCGGCGTCACGTCGCCTTGCATCGCCGCATAGCTGGTATCGAGATGCGCGTTGGCCGTTTCGATCCGGAGCGTTCCCCCTTCCGCCATGGCATCGCGCGCATTGACCGCAAGGTTCAGCAGCGCGCTTTCGATCTGATTACGATCGGCCTCCACAAGCCACAGATGTGGGCCGCTGACGGTTTCCAGCTGGATGAGTTCGCCAAGCGATCGTTTCAGCAGTTCCGACAAACCCTCCACCACCCGGTCGAGATGCAGCGGCTTGGGGACGAGCGGCTGACGACGGGAAAAGGCGAGCAGGCGCTGGGTGAGCGCGGCGGCGCGCTCCGCCCCCTGCCGGGCATTGGCGATCGCGCGCCGGGTCCTGGCCTCATCGCGGGCAAGGCTGCGTTCGGCCAGTTCGATATTGCCGTTGATGACCGTCAGCAGATTGTTGAAGTCGTGCGCGATGCCACCGGTCAACTGCCCCACCGCTTCCATCTTCTGGGCCTGGCGCAGCTGTTCCTCGACCGCCCGCTTTTCGGTGAGATCGCGGGTGACCTTCGCGAAGCCGATAAGGCGGCCCTGATCGTCGTGGATGGCGTCGACAATGATATTGGCCCAGAATTGCGTGCCATCCTTGCGCACGCGCCAGCCTTCTGCCTCGAACCGGCCGGCGGTTGTGGCGATGTGAAGCGTGCGGGCGGGCATGCCGTCCTGCTGGTCGGCCTCCGTGTAGAAGCAGGCGAAGTTGCGGCCGACAATCTCTCGCGCTGTATAGCCCTTGATCCGCTCCGCCCCGGCATTCCAGCTTGTGATAGTGCCTTCAGCATCGAGCATGCACATGGCATAATCGGTAACGCCCTGCACCAGCAGGCCGAAGCGGCGCTCGCTCTGTTCCAGTTCGTGAAAGGCGCTTCTGATCTGTTCAGTGCGCTGCTCGATCCGCTGTTCCAGGGTCGCGTTCAGTTGGCGCAGTTCGCTTTCGGCCACGGTGCGCGCGGCGATCTCGCGCTGGGCCTTGTGATGAAGGCGGGCGTTGTCGATGGCCATGGCGGCATGGCCGGCAACCCCCGCGATGATTTTTTCATGCTCGGTCGTGAAGCGCGCGGGTTGATGATGGCCGAAGAACAGGCCGCCATGCACTTCGCCGCTGTGGGACACGACCGGCATGGCCAGATAGCTGATGACGGGGAGATGGCCGGGCGGCATGCCATGATAAGGGGCGCTGCGGCCATAGCGTGGATCCTGCCGGATGTCATCGGACCGTACAACGCCCTGGCCTTCGAACGTCGGCGCGAAGATCGCTGTGTTGCGCGGCATGGGGAAATCGGCAAACGCCTCACGCGACACGCCAGACAGGCTGTAGAGCATGTAGCTTTCGCCCTTCTGGTCTACGAGATTGTAGAAGAAGGCACCGAATTCCGCGCCCGTCAACTCGACCGAGCCATCGACAATGGTCTGGACGATGACGTCGAGATTCTGTTCGGCGGCGACGGCGGCGCCCATGCGGTTGATGATCTCGAACGAGGCCTGAAGCGACAGGTTGCGGATCGCCGCGCCGACGAGCCGCGCCAGTTGACCCAGATTTTCGACGGCGAGCGCCTCGGGCTGCCCCACATCCGCCCAGTAGGCGCCGATGGCCATGGGCGCGGCGCCGGTATCGACCGGCATCATCACCAGCGAGCGCACGAAGGTATCCCGATAAACGTCCTGCGGGATGCGCGGATCGACGGCGATGTCGGGGATGACCGCCGGCTGGCCATGACTCATGACCCAGCCGGAAATGCAGCTCGCCCGGGGAAAGGCCTGCCCCGCCCAGAGCGGCGCGATCGCATCTTCCGCAAGATAATGGCAATGATCGCCCTCGCCGCGGACTATGCTAATGCCGTGCGCGCCCGCAATCACGCGGGCGGTGGCGCGCGCGGCCTCTATCACATCGTCGAGCGAGCGCGCGTTCGCGAGCCGCTCGGCAGTTGCGAGAAGCGACGTCCACGTCCGGGACGCATCATGGTTCGGCAGTTTCACGTCCAATCGATACGACCTCTTCACCAGGTGGATTACCCTATCCTGTTGTTATTAGGTCGCCAACTGCGGAATGCAGGGGATGTTGGAACGAGGTGGCGAAGGGCCGTAGCGACCCCGCCTCAGCCGACGAAATTGCCGGCGTGGGCAAATGCGTCGATGTCGCGGCGGCCGCTGGCTTCCTCCCGCGCCTGAAGCGCTTCGGGCAATATCGCCTTGTCGGCGCGCCGCCCGATCGCGACCGCAGCTTCCAGGCGGAAGCGGTCCGGCACAGCGAGCTCGTCGCGGGCCCGGTCGAAATCGACCCCGGTCATCGCATGGCTGTGATAGCCAAGGCGCGTCGCCTGCAGCGCCATCAGCGCCCAGGCCGCGCCCGCGTCGAAGCTGTGGCTGTGCGAGGGTTTGAGTTCGCTGGAACCGGGGCTGGCCATCATCCTGTCGGACAGGATGTAGACCAGCACCGAAGCATGCTGGACCCAGCTCTGGTTGAACGGCAGCAGCAGGTCCAGGAAGCGCGCCCAGTCCGCGCTGTCGCGATGGGCATAAAGAAAGCGCCATGGCTGGTAGTTGAAGGCCGAAGGCGCCCAGCGCGCGGCATCGAAGATCGTGTCGAGATCCTGCTGCGGCAGGGCCGAAGCGTCGAAGGCGCGCGGCGACCATCGTTCGATGAACAGCGGATCGACGGCGCGTGTGACTGTACGGGAAGGCGGCGTCATGAAATCTCCCGGGGCGTGAGGATGGCGATTGTTCCGCCGCCATATCGCGATCCGGCACCGCCGCATCAAGTCGGACGCCGTCCATCCGTTGGAAAATCCGATCAGACCAGATCGATCGCCATCAGGGCCGGGGCCAGCGGCTGAGCTTGAGCTTGCGGCATGCGGGACAAGTTCATATCACGCCAATGCCGACAATGCTGGCCACGAAACCCTGTGCGAATCCGGCCGGCCCGCGCTTCTGGAGAAGGTGAATGGCAGGTCCCCCCGCATCGATAGCCGCCGGCGCGATGGAGCATCATCCGGGCACGCGATACGGCCCTGCCCTCACGCTGCTCGCCAGCCTCTTCTTCATGTGGGGCTTCATCACCGTCAAGCGGATGGCCGACGCGCAGTCGGTGATCCTGCCTTATGGGCTGGTCGCGCTCGTCCTGCTGATCCTCGCGATCATCATCGCGCGGTTCCCCCTGCCCGCCATTGGCGCATCCGTAACCCGGCTGGCGCAGGAGAAACGCAGGCAACTGTCGCTCTGGTCGCACCGCAACCTGGTCTTCGGGATTCCGGCGATCTTCATCTATGTGATGGCGGAGAACGGCGTCGCCAGCCTGTTTGTGAACTTCATCAGCCAGCCCCAGATCGCCAGCCTGACCCATGAACAGGCGGGACGTTATCTGACTTTCCTGTGGGGCGGCATGATGATCGGCCGGTTCGCCGGTTCAGCGATCATGCAGCGGGTCGACGCGCGCAAGGTGCTGGCGGTCTTCGCCGCCGCGGCGTTCGTCGTGATGACAGTCACCGTTTTCGCGCAGGGACCGGTGGCGATGTGGTCGCTGATCCTGGTGGGTCTGTGCCATTCCATCATGTTCCCGACCCGACCCATGCGCTGCCCGATCAGCCCGTCGTTTGAAACCCACGTCGAATCGCGCGGCCTATTCCGCAGCCAGCGGATAGGCCGCGCGCGGCGGTTCGCAGGCGATTGCTTCGACCAGCGTGGCGATCGCTGCCTGCAGCCGGCCGAGGCCGGGTCCGGGCCGATCCAGCGCGGCATCGAGGTAGAGGCTGCGATCCACCTCGACCTGCAGGGCGTAAAGATCATTCGCGGGCCGGCCATGGCGTTCTATCATATGGTCGCCGGCATAGGGATGATTCTGCGCCGCGCTTAAACCATGTCCTTCGAGCACATCAGCCGCGAGCGTCATCAGGCGCGTCGAGGCGGCCCGGCCAAACCGGTCGCCCAGCACGACGTCGGCGGCAGGCTGCCCGGCGGCAGGGGGGGACAGCGGCGGCATGGAATGAAGGTCGATCAGCACGGCATGGCCGTGGACTTCGCGGGCGGCGCGCATCAACTCGCCGAGCGTCGCATGCCAGGGCCGGTGGATGAGGTCGATGCGGCGGCGCGCTTCGTCCCAGGTCATCGGCCGCTGCCACAGTTCATAGGCACCCGGCAGGCGGCGCGGAAAGAGACCCAGCCCGCCCCGCAACTTCGCCGACGTCTGCAACGGCACATCGCGCGGCAGTCCCGCGATCATGGTCGGGTCGATCTCCCGCTCGTGCCGGTTAAGGTCTATCATAGCGCGCGGCTGACGGGCCACCATGACACAATGGCCCCGTTCGATCAGCGGGAAGGCCAGCAGATCGGCCCAGCGATCCTCCAGCCGCCGCAGAATGTCGGGCGCCACCCGAGCGGCGCGCAGCAGCGCATCGTCATAGTCGCGGCCGGCATGCGGCACCGACAGGACAACCGGGCCGGCGGGGCGGTCCGATCCATAGAGATGATAGGCAGGGGTGGAGCGGACCGGATCGCGCGGCGCGGAATGGGTCAAAGGCGTCTCCTGCACACGGCCCCGGCAAAAATGGTTACTTGGCTGGATATATGCAGCCACTCTCGCATATAATGGTCGGCAGCGCCACCCGCGAGGGGTGGCGCGGGACAGGCCGTGATCGGCCAAAGGCGAGACTGACGCAGCGATGGTTCGAATTCTGCTGGCCGAGGATGATGACAGCATGCGCGCCTATCTGGCGCGTGCGCTGGAGCGGTCCGGTTATGACGTCCTCGCCGTGTCAACAGGCGCGGAAGCCCTGCCGCACATCGGAACGGATCAGTTCGACCTTCTGCTGACCGACATCGTCATGCCGGAGATGGACGGCATCGAACTGGCGCAACATGCCGCATCGATCGCGCCGGACATGCGAATCATGTTCATCACCGGCTTCGCCGCCGTGACGCTGAAGGCCGGCAAGGCCGTGCCGCAGGCGAAGGTGCTGTCCAAGCCGTTCCATCTGCGGGACCTGGTGCTGGAGATCGAACGGATGTTCGGTAGCGCCACGGTGAGCGGGCTCAACTGAACCGTCAGTCCGCGACCACTTTTTCCATGTCGGGAGTCGGATCGAACGGAACGCCGGCCATGGCGGCGCGGAAGCGGTCACGGTCCAGCCCCTTTTCCCAGACCGACACCACGATCGTGGCCACCGCATTGCCGATGAAGTTGGTAAGGCTGCGGCATTCGCTCATGAAACGATCGACGCCCAGGATCAACGTCATGCCCGCGACAGGTACGGAGGGTACGATCGACAGCGTCGCGGCGAGCGTGATGAAACCGGCGCCGGTCACGCCCGCCGCGCCCTTGCTGGATAGCATCGCGACCAGCAGGAGCAGGATCTGGTCGCCAATGCTGAGATGCACATTCGTCGCCTGGGCGATGAACAGGGCCGCGAGCGTCATGTAGATGTTGGTGCCGTCGAGGTTGAAGCTGTAACCTGTAGGCACGACCAGCCCGACCACCGACTTGCGGCAGCCGGCACGCTCCATCTTCTCGATCAGGCTCGGCAGCGCGGCTTCGGACGAGGACGTGCCCAGTACCAGCAGCAGCTCTGCCTTCAGATAGCGGATCAGGTGCAGGATGTTGAAACCGACCAGCCGCGCCACGAGGCCCAGTACCACAAGCACGAACAACAGCGACGTCAGGTAGAATGTCGCCACCAGTCCAGCAAGATTGGCGAGCGTGCCAACACCATATTTGCCGATGGTGAAGGCCATGGCGCCAAACGCGCCCACGGGAGCGGCCTTCATGAGAATAGATACCAGCTTGAAGATGGCGTGGCTGGCCGATTCCAGCACCGTCATCAGCGGCCCCGCCCTCTCCCCGATCAGCGTCAGGGAAATGCCGAACAGGATGGCGACGAACAGCACCTGCAGGATATTGTGCCCGTCGGCGACGGCGGAAATCAGCGTTCCGGGGATGATGTCCATCAGGAAGCCGGTTAGGCTGCGGGCGTGGGCCTGTTGCTGATATTGCGCGACCTTGCCGGCGTCCAGCGTGGCAGGATCGATGTTCAGGCCTGCGCCAGGGTGAACGAGGTTGGCCACCAGCAGCCCCAGAATCAGCGCCAGGGTGGAAAAGGTCAGGAAATAGGCGAAGGCCTTGGCCGCGACCCGGCCGATCGCGCCCAGTTCCTTCATTCCCGCGATACCGGTGACGATCGTCAGGAAGATGACCGGCGCGATGATCATCTTCACCAGCTTGATGAAGGCGTCGCCCAGCGGCTGCAACGCGATACCGGCCTGCGGAAAGAAATGGCCGATCCCCACACCCAACGCGATGGCGACCAGCACCTGCACGTAAAGCTGTCGATAGAGAGGAAGCCGCGGCACGTCCTGGGCCGCCATGGTTGTCACTGGCATCATGCGCGATTGTCCCCTTCCCGTCGGACCATATGGGATGCCCCCGACCTGTCCAGAGTTTTCGCCGAGCGGCCCAATTTCCCGCTTGCGCACCCCTACGCCCGCCGCTATTGGCGCAACTCCCGTGGGCGTGTAGCTCAGTGGTAGAGCACTGTGTTGACATCGCAGGGGTCGCAAGTTCAATCCTTGCCACGCCCACCATGACAAGCCTCGGAAATCCTTGTGGTTTCCGGGGCTTTTCTATGCCCGGAGCACCATCACATATTCATGTTCTTGCGTGAGTATTGCGTGAAGTGCCGGACCGGCCATGCGGGTGAGATCCGCTACAACGTGCTCAATCCCGTGTCTGATCGTGCTCAGATAGTTGGGGTCAAAGATGGCGTAGTGGCTGGAGGTCTTGCTCAGAGGACGATGCCCGAGCGCAATCTCCAGCTCGATCAATCCACGCGCCTACTCGCGAGAATGGTCGCCATGCTGTGCCGAATCAGCTTTGGGCCCCATCCATCGGGGATGCCCAACTTCTCCCGCGCTCCCCGCCAGGCGCTTCTTACACTGGCGACACGATATTGCTCGATGACATCAATGCGCTGGTCCGAATCGAGCCGGGATCGCTGACCGCACACCAGCCACTCGTCGGATGCGGACAACCAGGAATGAAGCAAATCGACCACAGGCACGACAGGGCGAACCTTCCTCGTCTGCAGGCGACCTTCCGGGTTGAGTGCAAAGCGGCGCTCGTTCTGCATCCACTGCCCGCGCTCGTGCATGACGCTCATGTCCAAGATCGCGTCGGGGCGAGCGAGCGTCGTAATGGCGCCGATCAGATAGCGGCGGAGCGGGATCACGCGATCGGCGTGGCCCCCATAGCTCCCCGCCCCCGGCACCGAATAATCCAGTAGCTCGGCGATGGCGTCGACTGATAGGCGATATTTGCGTTCGGGGGTGACCTGGTCGCGGGTTTTGTGCCCACCTAAACCTAGTTTCGAGTCAGATTGCTGCCATAGACGACGATCGCCGGGTCCGCGGCTTCGCCATCTTCGCTGCCTGGGATATCGGGGGCGGTGGTTAGCGGGATTTTCACCAAATCAAGCTAGCTCGTCAGCTGAAATGGGAACGGGAAGCAAGAATAATGATCGGAAGCCGGATCAAGGGCAGTCGGTTCTGGAATATGCGGCTTTTGGCGGCGGTGATCGCGACGTTCGCGATATTGCTCTACCTTGTCGGCAAACCCGTACCGATCCTGATCTGGGATGAGGGACGGCTTGTCATCAGCGCCATGGAGATGCGCCACGGCGGCATCGGACTGGTGACGACCTATGATTATCATCAGGATCTCTGGAACACCAAACCGCCACTGCTCATCTGGCTAATGACGGGCAGCATGGCTGTGTTTGGCCCAACCGAATTCGCGCTTCGGCTTCCGTCCATCATCAGCGCGCTCGGCACGGTCCTGCTCGTGATGCTGTTCCTTTACCGGATCACATCTTCGGCGGCGATCGCTGCCTTTGGTGGCATCGCGCTTACAGCAAGCGTCGCCTTTTTCGGAGAACATGGCGCGCGAACGGCCGATTACGACGCACTACTTACCTTCTTCACGACCGGCTATCTGATGCTGCTGTTTTTCGCGGTGCATCGATCGCGCCCGCCGCTACGTTGGTTGCTGCTCGCCGGCTTGTTGGGTGCAGGTGCGCTGATGACAAAAGCCATGGCAGGCGCAGTTCCCGGTGCCGGACTTTTGCTCTACCTCTTGATCACGCGGCGCTGGCCCAGAGTGATCAACGCGCACTATTTTATCGGGGCTATTATCGCCATTGTTCCCATTGCGCTATTCCTGATCCTGCGCGAGCAGGCGGATCCCGGATATCTGCACGCCATGATCTACAATGACGTCAGCGGCCGCTTCAATGAGGCGCTAGACGATCATGATGGCCCGCCCTGGTATTATGTCGAAACCACATTCATCAGCGGGCTGTTCAGCCTTGGCATCGCAGGTTTGCTTTCTCCCCTCGCGCTTCCAATTACGCACGGCCGACTACGCCTCGCGATGGTCTTTTCGCTATGTATCGCTTTGGGGCAGCTTGTTGTGGTCACGATGACCAGCACAAAACTCGTCCATTATTATCTGCCGGCCTATCCGTTCGTAGCCATTGCGACGGCGCTGGCCGTGCACGCCATCCTTGTCCGCTTTCGTGTGCAAGCGGAATCGAGAAAACTGCCCCGCTACCGGCTGTGGATCGCGATGCTTGTACCGGCCTTGCTGGTCGCGCATGGCGTTGCGCGGGCGGTCGATGTCGACCGGACCTTGCTGTACGACCGCGAACATTATCCGCGCGCGCGATACGGCGCTCTGCTGGAAGCGCTTTCCCACGAACGTGCGCCCGTGGTCGTGATCGAGCCGGGTTGGAGCATCCCCGACGACCCCCATTATGCGCCTGAACTGCGCTTCTACATGATGGTCGCGCACGAAAATGGACGTGCTGTCACCCATGTCGGCGGGCTCCGTGGGCTGACTTCAGCACCTCCGGGCGCGATCGTCGCGACTTGTGATCCGCGGGTTGTGCCGTTGCTGAAGGTGCAGGTCGGGAAAATGGTGGTTGAGCGGGATGGCTGCGTTGCAGGCCGCAAAGGCGCCTGAATACGCATATGCTGACCAATCACAAGGCACAGCGGAGGCTTGGTTAGCAAGCCATGAACTCTGACATCGCCTCCCTTCACACATAATATCGCTCGTTAGTTATGGGCTTTCCGAGCAGACACGCTGTAGCCTAAGCAATCGTCCTTCGATCCCCAGCATCGAATAATACCAACCTGCATTGATCACGACCCACGCGCCCATTTGCGGCGTCCTATGGTCATGATGCGCCACGGCTGATCGAT
>NZ_JBANRK010000004.1:0-176859 GCF_037860795.1 Sphingobium mellinum
AGGTGTCGCAACCCTCTGGAATCATACCGGAGCTCGATCGTCCACCGTCATTACGCCGCCGTTTCGAGACAGCCTCTCAGGATGCCACGCTACTTCTCCAAATATCCAAAACTGGTCGCTTCCAGCCACTCCCCTTTTCGTCACTCCGGACTTGATCCGGGGGCTCGCTGCCCTCCATCGCCAAGTCCCGCGATCCACTCCTCAAAGGTGCTGCGCAAAGTCACGGGTGGCGCAACGGCAACAGCCTTTTCAAAAACCATCCTATTTTGCCAACCCCCCTCAATTCCAGCCTGTCCTATTTCATCCCAGCCCGCCTATCCTCGCTTCGTCTTTGAAATGTCGATCAATTAGCCCCTCACGCACACGCGCGCCCAGGCGCGCGCGCGCATATGGTGTGAACTTCGGCGTAAAAATCGCGGGAATCCGCCATTCCCTCCATGGCTGCCGCCAGCCCGGCGTTCTGCGATGTCCTATTCGCATCGGCCATCCGCTCATGAAAAAAGGCGGCACCCTCGCGAGCGCCGCCTCCCGTTGACCGCAATCGCGCCGGTTCAGAACGGCACTTCGTCGTCCAGGTCATTGTCGAAATTCGGTCCGCCGGCGCTGGCGCCGCCGCGCGCGGCACCCGACGAGCGTCCGCCGCCGCCGCCGCTGCCGCTCCCGCCGCCGAAGCCGCCGCTCCCGCCGCCGAAATCGTCATAATCGCCGCCAAACCCGCCCGAGCTGGCGCCCCAGTCGCTGCCGCCCTGTGAGCGGCCGCCGCCGCCCTGCCCGCCGCCGCCGGGCGCGCCGTCCAGCATCGTCAGCACGGCGCCAGGCCCTTGCAGCACCACTTCGGTCGTGTAGCGGTCATTGCCCGACTGGTCCTGCCATTTGCGGGTGCGCAACTGGCCTTCGACATAGACTTTCGATCCCTTGCGCAGGAAACGTTCGGCAACGCCCGCCAGGCCTTCGGAAAAGATGGAGACGCTGTGCCATTCCGTGCGCTCCTTGCGCTCGCCCGACATGCGGTCCTTCCAGCTTTCGGACGTGGCGATGCGCAGGTTGCACACCTTGCCGCCATTCTGGAAGCTTTTGACTTCCGGATCGGCGCCCAGATTGCCGACCAGAATGACCTTGTTGACCGAACCCGCCATGTTTCCTCCGATGCGTTTAGCCGGTCTTTATAAAGCGACGGCCTTCGGAAGCTACCCCAAACCGATGGCAACAGCGGTCCAGTAGGTGACGCCCGCCGCGACATAGGCCAGCGCAAAAAGATAGCCGACCATGAAGAGCGGCCATTTCCAGCCGTTGGTTTCGCGCCGGGTGACCGCGATCGTCGAAATGCACTGCGGCGCGAACACGAACCAGGCCAGGAAGGCGAGCGCTGTCGGCAGCGGCCACTTGTCCTTCAGCCGATCGCCCAGGCTGCGCTCCAGTCGCGCCTCGTCATCGCCCGCGTCGATCGAATAGACGGTGGCGAGCGCCGACACAGCGACCTCGCGCGCCGCCATCGCGGGGATCAGCGCCAGCGAGATGTCGCGGTTGAAGCCGATCGGCTCCAGCACGACGTTCAGGCCATTGGCGATGCGCCCCGCGACCGAATAATTGACCTGGCTGACGCCGCTGTTGTGAGGCGCCTTGGGGAAGGAGAGCAGCATCCACAGGATGACGGTCGACGCGAAGATGATGGTGCCCGCGCGCTTGAGGAAAATGATCGCGCGCTGCCACAGGCCGAGCAGGATGTCCTGCGGTCGCGGCCACTGATATTTGGGCATTTCCATCAGGAATCCGCCGCTCGCGCCCTTGGCGACCGTGCGCCGCAGCACCAGCGCCGCCAGCATCGCGCCGACGATGCCGGCGACATAGAGGCTGAAGAGGACGAGGCCTTGCAGCCCGATCCCCAACGCGACCGTCCGCGCCGGGATGAACGCGCCGATGATCAGCGCATAGACCGGCAGCCGCGCCGAACAGGTCATCAGCGGCGCGATCAGGATGGTGGTCAGCCGGTCCTTGGGGTCCGATATGGTGCGCGTCGCCATGATGCCGGGCACCGCGCAGGCAAAGGAGGACAGGAGCGGGATGAAGGCGCGGCCCGACAGGCCGACCCTGGCCATCAGCCCGTCCATCAGGAAGGCGGCACGAACCATGTAGCCCGTCGCTTCGAGCATCAGGATGAAGAAGAACAGGATCAGGATCTGCGGCAGGAACACGATGACCGACCCCACGCCATTGATGACGCCGTCGACCAGGAAGGATCGCAGCAGCCCGTCCGGCAGCGCGGCGGCGACGGCGTTGCTGGCGGCCTGCGCCAGGCCTTCGATCGCGGCGATCGGCGCCTCCGACCAGGCATAGACCGCCTGGAACATCACGAACAGCAACGCCAGCAGCAGCAGCAGGCCAAGGACCGGGTGCAGCGCCACGCGATCCACCGCCGCGGTCAGGCGGCGCGAAGGCGTTTCGCGCACGATCGCCGCGCGTGCGATCCGCCGTGCCTCGCCGCGCAGCGCATCGAAGCCGGGCGTCCCGCCAGAGGGGCGCACGGGCTGCAGGCTGGTGTCGAGCAAGCCTTCCAGTTCGGAACGCAGATGGTCGAGCCCGCGCTTGCGGACCGCGACCGTCGGGATCACCGGCACGCCCAGTTCGCGCGACAGCACGGCGGCGTCCAGTTCCAGCCCGTCGCGGGTGGCCAGGTCCACCATGTTGAGCGCCACGACGGTCGGCCGCCCCAGCGCGATCAGTTCCAGCGCGAAGCGCAGGTGATTGTCGAGGTTCGACGCGTCGACGACGATGACCAGCGCGTCGGGCAGTCGTTCGCCCTGCTGCTTGCCCAGGATCACGTCGCGGGTGACCTGCTCGTCGGGGCTGGTGGGATTGAGGCTGTAGGTGCCCGGCAGGTCGACCAGTTCGACCGGGCGGCCATCCGGCAGGGGCAGGCGGCCCGCCTTGCGTTCAACGGTGACCCCGGGATAATTGCCCAGCTTCTGCCGCGCGCCGGTCAGGGCGTTGAACAGCGCGCTCTTGCCCGCATTGGGATTGCCGACCAGGGCAACGAGCGGAAGCCTGCTCATCCGTCGCTGTCCCGAACGCCGGTCCGCACGGAGACGGCGGCGGCATGGTTCCGGCGCATGGCGATGGTCATGCGCCCGACCTTGCAGGCGATGGGTCCGCGACCCAGCAGCCCGCCGTGGTGCAGCGCCTCCACGCTTGCCCCTTCGCACAGGCCGAATTCGCGCAGGCGCTGCCCGTCCGACGCGGACAGGGCGGTCCAGTCGATCAGGTCCACATAAGCGGGTTGGCGCAGCGGCAGGTCGGTCAGGCGCAAGGAAAGGGCACTCGCTGAAAACTCCTGCGAGTGACTATCAATACCGATAGGAAAAGGCCATACGGAATCGCCGCAATGGTGCGGCAGATCATGCCGCCGGGTAGCGCAGCCGACCGATGAAGCGGGCAAGGCTCAGCCGCTCGCCCCCTCCTATGCCCTTCCACCGTGCCTTCGCGCGCTCGAACCGCATCACGCCCTCGATCCGGCGCGCCAGGAAAGCGCGGGTCTGCGCCCACTCCTCACTCTCGTCATTGACGAAAACCAGCAGCGTCGCGGCATAAACCGCCGCCAGCGTGGCGCGCTTGCTATAGTGATTGAAGTCGGTCGCGCTGTCGCCCGCGGCCCGCCACATCGCATCCGCCGCGCGCCAGCCGAGGCGCGCCGAGCGCCCGCCATTTTGCGGCATCGCCATGATCGCCATCGCCCGGCGCAGCGCCTCGCGGTCGGGCGCCAACAGCTTGAGCCGGGTTTCGACAAGCGTGGTGATGCGCTGGCGAAAGGGAAGATCGGCCAGCTTTTCGGGTGGTTCGGCTTCCAGCATGCGGCTGTCGATGCTGGCGAACCAGGCGTCGATCATGTCCATGGCGCCGGCCGAAAGGGCAAGCTGCGCCAGATCCGGGTCGATCCCGCATTCCGCCGCCGCCATGTTGACCGCTTCCTTGCGCCAGCCGTCGAAGGCCGCGTGGCGCGGCAGGATGGGGGCAAGTGCTGCCCGGATTTCGTCCAGCGTCATGTCGTCTGCGGTCTGTGTCATGGCCGGATCCCTAGCGCATTATACCCTCTGTCGGAATTGGCTTTGCGGCCGTTCGCCTCGCCCCTCTTGTGCTTGACCGGCTGCGCTGTTCCGACGGAGTGTCGGCAAGTCTAGGGTTTCGGGTCCTGCCGCACAAGCACGCTATCCGGCACGTTATCTGGGCGAGAAAGGATGTTGCAACATATCATTAGATATGATGTAACATTCCAAGTCGCGGCACGACGACCGCGCAAACGGCAGGATGGAGGACAGGATGACACTGATGAGGTTGCAAGCGACCAGCGACGGATCGGTGGCCGGCTATCGTCGCGGCGGTGGGTCCCCGATCGGCGTCGGCGGCGCGATTGCCGTGCACGCTGTGGTTATCGGCGCGTTCCTGCTGATGCCCAGGGAAGTGATCGCGCCCTACGTCCCGACGATCCTGGTCGGCGAGCCGATCCCGCTTGATCCGCCCCCGCCCGAAGCGGAAAAGCCCCAGCCGCCGAGCGAGACGCCATTGCGGCCGACACGCGATCCGATCCCGGCAAAGCCCGATACGGCGGTCGACCTGCCACCCACCGGCGGGGACATGACGATGGGCGGTTCGAGCGGTGAGGGCTCCGGCGGCGATGAGGGGATAGTGCCCCCGCCGCCGCGCGACCCGGTGGTCGTCGACGCGCGCATCGATCCGCGCGCCTTGCCCGCCTTTCAGCCCGACTATCCCGCCTCCATGATCCGCCAGGGGATGGAGGGCAGCGTGACGGTGCGCGTCGCGATCGGCGCGGACGGGCGGGTGACCGCGATAGAACGACTGTCGGCGACCGACGACGCCTTCTGGACCGCAACCCAGCGCCACGCGCTGCGCAAATGGCGCTTCCGTCCCGCGACTCGCGACGGTGAGGTGGTCGCCAGCATCAAGGTGCTCACCGTCCATTTCCGGCTGACCGACCTCTGATCCCTTGCACCGCCGGGGGGGGGGGGGCGGGGGGCGTTGCCCCCGCTTTGCAACCGGGCCTGCATCCCCTATATGTTCGTGATGGCGATTTTCCCCCGTCCCGTGTCCCCGAAGAGCGCCCTGAGCGACCTGTGGAGCTATTTTCGACAGAATCGGCCCCATAAATGGCCGCTGCTGGGCCTGTCGGTGGCGATCACCTGGGTCATCATCTGGGTGTTCGTGGTGGACGCCAACACCAATACCATGCCGACCCGCAACAAGATCATCTATGTCGAAAGCTGGGACGCCAATCGCACCGACGCGGCGGTCATCCTGCAGCAGAAGATCGACCTCGCCAAGCGCGAGTCCGCCCTGCAAAGGGAACAGAAGCGGATGCAGGGGTGGGCCGACGAATTCGGCATCGACTGGCGCGCGGATGAGGCGCGCAACAGCGCGCGGCGCAAGGAAGCGCTGAAGGCGATCAACGCGCAGCTCGACGCGCGGCTTGCCAAGGCGGAAGCGGCCGAGAAGGGCCAGGCCCCCACCGCCCAGTCCCGGACATCCCAGCCCTGAGCGCCCGACGGTGAGGTCCGATCCCGCGGCCGATCGCCGCTTCATGGCTGCGGCGATCACCTTGTCCGAACGGGGGCGCGGGCTTTCCACACCGAATCCGAACGTCGCCTGCCTGATCGTGCGTGACGGCATCATCGTCGGGCGCGGCTGGACGCAGAAGGGCGGCCGGCCGCATGCCGAGGCGCAGGCGCTGGAGGAGGCGCTGGAGCGCGCGCACGGATCGACCGCCTATGTGACGCTGGAACCCTGTTTTCACCTGTCCCCGCGCGGTCCGCGCTGCGCTGACCTCATGGTGCGCGCCGGGGTGGCGCGGGTGGTGATCGCGCTGCGCGATCCCGATCCGCGCACCGACGGCCAGGGCGCGGCGCATCTGCGGGCGCATGGCATCGCGGTCGAAATGGGGCTGATGGCAGAGGAAGCGGCGGCGGCGATGCGCGGCTTCGTCCTGCGCCAGACGCTGGGGCGGCCCGCCGTGACCCTGAAACTGGGCCTGTCGCTCGATGGGCGGATCGCGCTCGCTGACGGATCCAGCCGATGGATCACGGCAGAGGCGGCGCGGGCGCATGCACATCTCGAACGTGCGCGGCATGACGCCATCCTCGTCGGCAGTGGGACGCTGCGCGCTGATGCGCCCCGGCTGGATGTGCGGCTCGCGGGCCTGGAGACGCGCTCGCCGCGTCGCCTGCTGCTGACGCGGGGGGCGGCGCCCGACGGATGGGAACGCATAGGCGCGCCCGAGGACATCGCCTCGCTCGACCGCATCGATCATCTGCTGGTCGAGGGCGGAGCCGGAACAGCGGCAGCCTTCCTGCGCGCCGACCTCGTTGACCGGCTGCTGCTGTATCGCGCGCCCATCATCGTGGGGGCCGGGCTGGGCGGGATCGGCGACATCGGCCTTGCCGATCTCGGGCAGGCGCATGGCCGCTGGCAAATGCGCGACGAACGGCGGCTGGGGGTTGATCGGCTGGAGGTTTACGAACGGCAACGCAGCGCCTAGAGCCAAGCTGCCCACGTAAGCCAGGACCCCTAAACGCTATGTTCACCGGCATCATCACCGACATCGGCATCATTCGCTCCGCACAGAAGCGCGGTGACCTGCGCCTGGTTATCGGCTCTGCCTACGACATGGACGACGTGGCGATCGGGGCGTCGATCGCGTGTTCGGGGGCTTGCCTGACGGTAGTTGAAAAAGGCACGGGCTGGTTCGCGGTCGACCTGTCAGGCGAAACCGTCGCTCGCACGGCGCCGGGCCTGTGGGAACAGGGTGGCCGGCTCAACCTGGAACGCGCGCTGAAGGTTGGCGACGAACTGGGTGGCCACATCGTCACCGGCCATGTCGATGGGATAGGCACGCTGGTATCCGCAACAGCCGAGGGCGATTCGACCCGGCTGGTCATCGCCGCGCCCGCAGCGCTGGCGCCGGCGCTCGCCGCGAAGGGATCGATCACCGTCGACGGCATATCCCTGACCGTCAACAGCGTCGAGGATCAGTCGGACGGGTCCGTGCGCTTCGGCGTCAATATCATCCCCCACACGGCGTCGGCGACCACTCTCGACACGCTGGTGCCGGGCCGTGCCTTTAACCTGGAGATCGATGTGCTGGCCCGCTATCTCGATCGAATGCAAAGTCTGCGCAACGCCGCCCTGTGATTTTCCGCTTGAACTAATCACATTGTGATGTGATAGGTCCGCGCGGTGACTTTTGGGTCAAGGAGTCGGCATCATGTCTTCCGCGCTTATCGACAAGGTTCGTTCCCTGGTGAATGACGGGAGCATGTCTCGTTCGGGCCTGGCCCGGGCGGCCGGCCTCCATGCCAATTCGCTCCGCCGACTGGGGGAAGAGGACTGGAACCCGACCGCCGACACCCTCGGCAAGCTGGAAACCTATCTGGCGCGGCGGGAGGGCGGCACCGCGCTGGCCTCGCCCGAAGAGATCATCAACGAAGCGCGCAATGGCCGCATGTTCATCCTGGTCGATGACGAGGACCGGGAAAATGAGGGGGATCTGGTCATCCCGGCGCAGATGGCGACGCCCGACGCGATCAACTTCATGGCAACGCATGGCCGGGGCCTGATCTGCCTTGCCTTGACCAAGGCGCGGATCGACGAACTCGGGCTCGACCTTATGAGCCGCAACAACGGGACGCGGCACGAAACCGCCTTCACTGTGTCGATCGAAGCGCGGGAGGGCGTCACCACCGGCATCAGCGCCGCTGACCGGGCGCGCACCATTTCCGTGGCGATCGACGGGTCGAAGGGGCGGGGCGACATCGTGACGCCGGGTCACGTCTTCCCCCTGGTGGCGCGCGATGGCGGCGTGCTGGTGCGTACCGGCCATACCGAAGCGGCGGTCGACGTCGCGCGCCTTGCGGGCCTCAATCCCTCCGGCGTCATCTGCGAGGTGATGAAGGACGACGGCACGATGGCCCGGCTCGACGACCTCATCCCCTTCGCCCAGAAGCACAGGATGAAGATCGGCACGATCCGTGACCTGATCGCCTATCGGCGCCGCCACGACCATCTGGTCGAACGCCGCGCGCAGGCGACCTTCACCAGCAAATGGGGTGGCGAGTGGAAGGCGATCGCCTTCTATAACCGCGCGACCGACAGCGAGCAGATCGTGCTGCAAAAAGGTCATGTCGATCCTGATCAGCCGACGCTGGTGCGCATGCACCAGATGGCCCCGCTCAGCGACCTCTTCGGCAAGGTCGGCGATCGAAGCGGCGTCCTCGCGCGATCGATGGAAATCATCGCGGAGGAAGGCGCCGGTCTCATCGTCGTGCTGCCCAATTCTTCCGAAAATAGCGACTGGCCGTCCAGGATGCTGCGTCGGCTCGCCGGCGAGCAGGTCGACGGCATGGATGAATTGCGCAACTATGGCGTTGGCGCGCAGATCCTGGCGGAACTGGGCGTCCATGACATGATCCTGCTGACCAATTCGCATCACAGCCTGGTCGCGCTGGAAGGGTATGATCTGGCGGTCGTGGGCGAACGCCGGTTCGACATCTAGGAGAAAAACGATGGCGAAGTTCCTGATCGTCGAAGCGCGATTCTATGATCATCTCAACGACCTGCTGATCGAAGGCGCGGTCGCCGCGCTGGAAGAGGGCGGGCATAAATATGAGGTGGTGACCGTGCCGGGCGCGCTGGAAATCCCGGGCGCGATTGCGCTGGCGGCGGAAAGCGGGCGCTATGACGGCTATATCGCCATCGGCGTGGTGATCCGCGGCGAAACCTATCATTTCGAAGTCGTATCGAATGAAAGCGCGCGCGGCCTGATGGCGCTCAGCATGGATGGCATCGCGATCGGCAACGGCATCCTGACGGTTGAGAATGAGGCCCAGGCCCTGACCCGCGCCCGCCGCACGGAAAAGGACAAGGGCGGCGAAGCGGCGAAAGCGGCCATGGCGATGTTGGGGCTGCGCGACCGCTTCGGCGCCTAAGCTTTACGGCCGGGAAGGCAAGGCCCCCTAGGGTCGCGCTATGAAAAACTTCCCGCAATTGACTGTTTCGTTCAGGGTTTCGCACCAGAACGCCGGAAAGCGCTCAAAGCAGCGTGTCGATCGCATGGATCGCAAGGCCGACCAAGCCACCCACCAGCGTGCCGTTGATGCGGATATATTGCAGGTCCCGCCCCACCGCGCCTTCCAGCCGGCTGGTCACCGTACCCGCGTCCCAGCCGCGCACCGTGTCGCTCACCAGCTTGACTATGGTCGTGCCGTAGGCCGCCGTGGCGCCCACCGCCGACCGCCGCGCGAAGCGGTTGATGAGCAGGCGCAGCCCGGCATTGTCCTGGAGCGTCCCGCCCAGTTGCCGCAGCGCCTCGCCCAGGCGGCCGGCCATCGCCTTGCCCGGATCGCGGACCGCCCGCAACAGGCTTGAGCGCGCCTGCTCCCACAGGCCGTCGATCCAGCGCTGCATCGCCGGATTGTCGATGATCTCGTCGCGAATGCGCGCCACTCTCGCCTGCAGGACGGGGTCGGATTGCAGGTCGCTCGCCAGCCGCGCCATGCCTTCCTCCGCCTTCAGCCGCAAGCTGTGCGCAGGGTCCGCCGCCATGTCGGCCAGCAGCCGACGCAGCCCGTCTATGATGGCATTGGAAAGATTTTCATCAAGCCCAGTCCAGCGCAGTATCTTGCCGGCCCGATCATGCACCATCTGCCGGATGAGATGGTCATTGGCTTCCAGCGCCCGGTCGGCCCAATGGATCATCGCGTCCATTACCGGGGCGTGGCGGCCGTCGCGCATCGCCGCTTCGATGGCCTGTCCGATCAGCGGGGCAAGGCTGATGGAGCGCAGCCGCTGCGCGATCGCGGTCTTGGCCATGCCGCCCAGCCGTTCCTGGTCCAGCGCTTCCAGCATGTCGGCCGCAAGGCGCGACGCGCCCTCGCGCAGCCGGCCGTCTCCGCCGGAGGGGCTGGCGAGAAAGCGCCCCGCCGCGCCGGCGATGTCAAGGCGCTGCATCCGCCGCGCCACGACCGCGGGGGTGAGGAAATTGTCGCGCAGGAACAGGGCGAGCGTGTCGCCGATCCGGTCCTTGTTACGCGGGATGATCGCCGTGTGGGGGACCGGCAGCCCTAATGGGTGGCGGAACAGTGCGGTTACCGCGAACCAGTCGGCAAGGCCGCCGACCATCGCTGCCTCGGCAAAAGCCTGGAGGAAGCCGATCGCGGGGTGGAGATGGGCGGTTGCGCGGGCCAGAGCAAACAGCGCGGCCATCGCCACCAGCATGCCGGTTGCCACCCTCCGCATCGCCCTCGCTGGATGGACCGCGCCGGCAAGGGGAAAAGGAAGGCTGTTCAGCTTCATGGCCGACCAACGGTTACGCCGCCGTTTCGTTCAGGCAAGCGCTTCTTTTCGCAGCGATACACGGTAGCAATCACTCGGCCGGCTGCGCCGTTCTTGCATGGGGCTGATCGTCGCCCTTGCGATAGGTCAGAAGGCGGCGGCCAAGGCGGGGGCCCACCCACTCTTCGACCCCCAGAGCCAGGCTGAAGGTCGCAGGTACGATGACCAGCGTCAGCAAGGTCGACAGCAGCAGCCCGCCGATCACGGTGATCCCCATGGGCGATCGCCATGCGCCGTCGCCATTGATCGACAGGGCGGTCGGCACCATCCCCGCGACCATGGCAACGGTGGTCATGACGATCGGCTGCGCTCGCTTATGCCCCGCATCCACGATCGCCTCGAACGTCGGCACGCCTTTCTGGATTTCCTCCAGCGCGAAGTCGATCACCAGGATCGAGTTCTTGGCGACGATACCCAGCAGCATGAGAAGGCCGATCAACACCGGCATGGATATGGGATTGCCGGTCAGGTGCAGCGCGAGCGCGCCTCCCAGCGGCGCCAGCAGCAGCGATCCCAGATTGACGAAGGGCGGCATCAGCCGTTTGTACAGCAGCGTAAGCACGGCAAGGACCAGCAGCACGCCGGATACCACCGCGACGGCGAAATTCTTGACCATTTCGGCTTCGAACTTCGAATCGCCGCTGTTCAGCTTCTGGACTCCCGGAATCTTGCCTTGAAGGACCGCCTTCATGGTGGGCAGCGCATCGATCTTCGCCATTGCCTCGCTGCTGACGACGTCTGGGGCCAGATCGGCGCCGGCGACGATCCGGCGTATCTGATTGTAGCGATTGATCTGCGTGGGCCCCGCGCCGAACTCCACCTGGGCGACGACTTTCAGTGGCACGGATCCACCATTCACCGTTGGCACCGGCATGTTCTCGATCGTGGCGATGTCGCGGCGGCTGTCCTCGGCGATCGACACCCTTATCGGAATCTGCCGGTCAGCGAGCGAGAATTTGGCGCTGTTCTGGTCGATATCGCCAATCGTCGCCACGCGGATCGTCTGGCTGAGCGCGGCGGTCGTGACGCCCAGGTGGGCCGCGAGATCAAAGCGCGGCTTGATGACGATCTCCGGCCGTCTGAGGTCGCCTTGCAGCCGAGGCGCGCGAATTTCCCGGATGCTGGCCATTTCGGTTATCAGCTTATTGCCGACCTGTTCCAGCAGGGCGGCATTGTCGCTGCCCAGCATGATGTTGATGTCACGGCCCTGGCCGCCATTCGACTGCGACTGGAAGTTGACGCGCGCGTCGGCGACCTGCTGGAAGCGCGGCGCCATCGATCGTTCCCAATCCACTGAACTGATCGGGCGGTCCTTTCGCAGCGTCAGATAAATCTTCGCATCCGTGGGATTTATATCGGCAAATGCGGCTTCGACGATCTGGGAGTCGGCGCTCAGCATATCGGCGACGCGACGGGTGATGGCGGTGGTCTGTTCCAGCGTGCTGCCCGGGACGGTTTCCACCTTCACCAGGCTGTAATCGGTGTCGGTCGTTGGCTGAAAGGTCATGGGCAGCGTGCCGAACGCCGCGATAGTGGCCACAAAGGCAAGAACCCCCAGTCCCATGGTCCAGATCCGGTGATCGTACACCCAGGCGGTAAGGCGGTTACGCCCACCGAGCGCCCGCCGCGCCCTGGCCTTGCGTTCGTCCAGTGACCAATGCAGCACCGCCATGTAGCGGTCCATAAGCCGCCCCTCGCCATGGCTTTCCTCGCCATGCGCCTTGAGGAAATAGGCAGCGACCATCGGCGTGATGAGCCGCGCGACGGCAAGGCTGATCAGCACCGCGACGACGACGGTCAGGCCGAACTGGCGGAAGAACTGGCCGGTGAGGCCGGGCATCAGACCGACAGGGAGGAACACCGCGACGATCGCCATGGTGGTCGCGAGCACGGCAAGGCCGATCTCGTCAGCGGCGTCGATCGCGGCCTGATAGGCCGTCTTGCCCATCCGCATGTGCCGGACGATATTCTCGATCTCCACGATGGCGTCGTCGACCAGCACGCCCGCCACCAGGCTGAGCGCCAGCAGCGAGGTGATGTTGAGCGTGAAGCCCATCATGTCCATGAACCAGAAGGTCGGTATCGCCGACAGGGGGATGGCAAGTGCCGAGATCAGCGTGGCGCGCCAATCGCGCAGGAACAGGAATACGACCACTACGGCCAGCACCGCGCCTTCGACCATCGCGGCCAACGCCGAATGATATTGGCTCTTGGTGTAGTCGACGCTGGTGAACAGCTCCTTGTAACGAACCTTCGGATTCTCCTTGCCCAGCTGATCGAGCACTTTTTTCGCCTGGTCGAAGACGGTGACGTCGGACGCGCCCTTCGCCTTGGCGAGGTTGAAGCTTGTCACCTGACGGCCGTTCATTACCGAGAGCGAACGCTGCTCGGAATACATGTCGCGCACATCGGCGAGGTCGGCGAGCTTGACGGTGCGGCCACCAGGAATGGCGATCTGGGTCTCGCCCAGCGCATGCGCGTCGCGAGCGTTGCCGACAACGCGGATAGCCTGTTCCGCGCCGGCAATTTCCGTCCGCCCGCCCGCCGCATTCAGATTGACCTGCTGAAGCTGCTGATTGACCTGCGCCGCGGTAATACCGTGTGATTGCAGCCGCGCCGGATCCAGGATGACGCGGATTTCCCGGCTAACCCCGCCGCCGCGCTTGACCGCTGCCATGCCCGGGATGGCCAGAAGCCGCTTGGCGACGGTATTGTCGACATACCAGGACAACTGCTCCAAGGTCATGTCGGTGGCTTCGGCGCTGAAATAGGCGATCGGCATGCCGTCAATGTCCAGACGACTGACCTGCGGTTCCAATATCCCTTCGGGCAGGTCGCTGCGGATCTGATCGACGGCGTTCTTCACGTCGTTCACCGCGCGGTCGACCGGGGTGCCGATTTCGAATTGCACTGTCGTGAGCGATTGGCCCTCGGACACGACCGAACTGATCTCGTCAACGCCGCTGAGGCCGCGCACGGCGGCCTCAACGCGCTGCGTCACCTGGGTTTCCAGTTCGCTGGGCGCGGCGCCCGGCTGCATTACCAGGACTTGCGCGACGGGGAAGCTGATGTCGGGCTGCTGGTTGACGTCCATCCGGCCAAAACTGAGTATGCCAGCCAGCACCAGGCCCGCGAACAGGACGATCGGCGACACCGGATTGCGGATGGCCCAGGCCGAGATATTGCGAAAACTCATAGCGCTTCCTCGCTTGTACGGGGCGCGATCAGGCGCGCCGCCGCACGCCTAGCCTGCTTTCCTCGGTTCCGGCTTCACCTTCTGGCCCGGAATCAGGAAGGCGCCAGCGGTCATCACGACCCGCTCGCTGCCGGTCAGCCCCGCCGTCACGGGAACGCCAAGCTCCGAAGGCGAACCGACCCGCACCGCACGACGCTCAGCCTGGTTGCGGGCATTGACGATATAGACATAATGGCCCTTGGCGTCGGTCTGCACGGCGGATTCCGGCAGGAGGGGCGCGGCTGTCCTGCCGCTGACGATAGTGGCTGAGGCAAATCCGCCGGGGCGGATCGCGCGATTATAGGGAATGGCGATGCGGACCGTCCCTTGCCGCGTCTGCGGGTCGACCACCGGGGATACCTGCCAGACCCTGCCGGCAAAGCCTGTGCTGCTGCCAACCGGCGTGATGGTCGCGCTGTTGCCCGGCCTTATCGCGGCAAGATCGCTTTCGCTGACCTGCGCCAGCATTTCCATTTCGCCGCTCTTTGCCATGCGGAACAGGATGCCACTCCCGGCGCTCACGATCTGGCCGGGCTCAACATCTCGGGTCAGCACCAGTCCGGCGGCGGGTGCGCGGATGTCGAGCCGGCCCGTGCGGGCCCGCTGTTCTGCCAGCTGAGCGGCCGCGACATTCATGCGCGCGTTGGCCGCGTCACGGGTGGCGGTGCGCTGATCGATATCGGCCTGACTGATGAAACCCCGCTTCACGAGCTGGAGGGCGCGGTCGAGTTGCGCTTGGGCCAGTTTGGCATCGGCCCGATTGACCTCGACCTGCGCGGCGAGCGAGCGGATCTGCTCGCTCTGCACCGACCGTTCGATGACCGCCAGCACCTGTCCAGCGCCAACCCAGTCGCCCGGCTGCACCAGCACGCGGGTGACAGCGCCGCCTTCACCCACCACGCCCACCGGCATTTCGACGCGAGCGGCGAGCGATCCGGTGCTGTTGACCGTTCGCGCCACCAGCGATCGGCCTGGCGTAATTACTGTCACCACGGGTGCCTGCTCCACGCTGTAGGCGGGCTGGGCACTCTTTCCGCGCAGGCTGACCCATGCGGCGGCGATTATCAGGATGCCGGCGATGACGGCGCCGACAAGGAGCGCGCGGCGCCGTGAGCGGCGCGGTTGCTCACCAAAAACGCGCACCGGCGTATCGGCAGCGACTGGAGTTTCGTAGTTCATCCCTGGGTCCATCTTCCGGCGCGCAGCGCGGTGCGAGCTGTATTATAAAAATAAATCACCTCGCTCAACACCCAATATCGTGAGCCTCAGTGCCGCCGCAACCGCAGGTGCGGGCAATGCAGACAATAGAGCCTGGCCGGTCTTGTCAAAAGCGCTCGGCTGTGGCGCAATGCGAGGGTCGGGGCAGGAGGATGCCATGGAACTGCTGGGGTGGATCATCGTGGGACTGTTCGCGGGCGGGATAGCTCGACTGGTAATGCCGGGCCGCGATCCCGGCGGCTGCGTGGTGACGATCCTCCTCGGCATCGCGGGGGCGTTGCTGGCCGGCTATGTCGGCCGGCTGCTCAACATCTATGCGCCGGGCGAACATGCGAGCTTCGTCGCGGCAGTGCTGGGATCGATTGGGGTGCTCGCCATCTATCGCTGGTTCGCGCGCCGAGGCTGAAGGCCGGACGGCGCTGACGCGAAAGGGGCCGCGTCCATGAGACGCAACCCCTTGTTACCCGCCAGCGTTGGTGCGGTTAACGGACTGTGCCGCGCCGAACCAGGTTCACGATGGCGAGCAGCACGACCGCGCCCACCAGGGACACGAGGAAGCTGTAGAGCGTCAGACCTTCATTGATCGACCCGCCACTGAAGATCAGGCCGCCGATGAACGCGCCGACGATGCCGACGACGATATTCAGCAGGATGCCCTGCTGCGCATCGGTACGCATAAGCATGCTGGCAAGCCAGCCAATGATGCCGCCGACAACAAGCCACAAAATAATGCCCATCTCACACTCTCCTTGGACCAGCGCCCCCAGCGGGTTGGCAATTTATGTAACGGAGAAGTCGGCTTCGCGTTCCCGGCAAAAATGAAGGCGATGCAGAATGGCGACCCAGGGTCAAGAGGCGGGGTTAAGAAAAAGGGCCGGCGGATCGCTCGATCCGTCGGCCCCATTCGCGCCGGCCGGGCTCCAGGAGGACGGAGCGCGGCCGGCGTTCAGAATTTCTGCTGCCGTTCGTAGAGGGATTTGTAATATTGGATGCGCGTCACGCGCAGGCCATGCATGCCCGAACGATCCACCGCGCGCTGCCAGCCGGCAAATTCCTCCAGCGTCAGCGAATAGCGTGCGCAGGCTTCGTCCACCGTCAGAAGCCCGCCATTGACGGCGGCGACCACCTCCGCCTTCCGGCGTACGACCCAGCGCGTCGTCTCCACCGGCGGCAAGCTGTCCAGCGTCAGGGGTTCTCCAAGCGGCCCGACGACCTGAGCAGGCCGAATTTTTTGATTTTCTATCATTCTCACCCTCAAAAAGCGGCAGTGGCGTGCCGAGTTCAGCAGCGGCGACCGGTATGCGCTTCAGCCCTGAACATCGGCTAAAGCGCCACGGTAAACGCCCCCTTCATCATCCTTGTCCCGTCCTTAAATGTTGTGCGATCAACGGGTTGAAGCTTCCCGTCGGGCGCATGGCCTCGATCATGCCGTCGGCCCTGGGTGCGAAGATTTCGGCCAGGTCCTGGATCCAGTCGCTCGGTTCATCCTGCCCCCGCAGGACGCCCGCGACCGCTCGCGCCGTCGGGCTGGCCGCTTGCGCCGCCGCCGAAGCCGCCCGCAGTATAGGCCAGACCGGCATGCGCGCCCGGTCGACAGGTCTGGCAAAGGCGGGTTTGAGTCCGCCTGCCCGAAGGAAACTGAAATCCATGGGCAGGAATCTAGCGACGAAAGGATAAAGTCCGGTAAACTCGTCTCACCAATATTGACGAGGTGCGCGATCGTACTGGCATGCGACCGTCTCCGCGATTATATGCGCCGCCATGCAGCCCCAGTTCCAGTTGCCCGAGCCGCTCAGCGCGCGGCGGATCGTTGTTGCCATGTCGGGCGGCGTTGATTCCAGCGTCGTTGCTGCGCTTGCTGCCCGCACCGGGGCTGAAACGATCGGCGTCACTCTTCAGCTTTACGATCATGGCGCGGCGGTGGGCCGCACCGGAAGCTGCTGCGCCGGGCAGGACATACGTGACGCGCGCGCGGTCGCCGATCGCATCGGCATAGCGCATTATGTCTTTGATTATGAAAGCCGTTTCCGCGAGTCCGTGATGGCTGACTTTGCCGACGAATATATGGCCGGCCGCACGCCCATTCCTTGCGTCAAATGCAATATGGGGGTGAAGTTCACTGACCTGTTCCAGATTGCACGTGACCTGGGGGCGGATTGCCTTGCTACCGGTCACTATGTCCGCCGCCTAGAAGGGGCAGGCGGTGCCGAACTGCACCGCGCCGCCGATCCCGCGCGTGACCAGAGCTATTTTCTGTTCGCAACGACTCAGGCGCAGCTAGACTATCTGCGCTTCCCGCTGGGCGGTCTGCCCAAACCTCAGGTGCGCGGGATCGCGGCCGAGCTGGGCCTGTCCGTGGCGTTGAAGCCCGACAGCCAGGACATCTGCTTCGTGCCCGACGGTGATTATGCAACGATCGTGCGCAAACTGCGACCAGACGCGGACAGGGGCGGTGACATCGTCCATGTCGATGGCCGCACGCTTGGCCGGCACAGGGGCTTGATTCATTACACGGTCGGCCAGCGCAAAGGGCTTGAGATCGGTGGACAAGCGGAGCCCCTTTACGTCGTGCGGCTTGACGGCGAAGGGCAACGGGTAATCGTCGGACCAAAGGCCGCACTGGCCGTATCAGGCGCGTTGCTGAGCGATATCAACTGGCTGGGCGGAGATTTCAGCGGCCCGTTGACTGCCAAGGTGCGCTCCATGGCCAGGCCCGCACCCGCGCGCCTGGAAGGCGATCGCCTGCTGTTCGATGCCCCCGAATATGGCGTGGCGCCTGGGCAGGCCGCCGTCCTCTATGCCGGCGACCGCGTGCTGGGCGGCGGCTGGATTGCCAGCACCGAGGCGGCAATGGCGCAAGCGGCCTGACGTCGCTCGACATGGACTTGATGACGAGGTCACGGCGTCCGGTGCGCGGCGCCGAAACCTAGGAGTCCGAACTCGCCAGCTTGGGCGGGGCCCCGCCTAACCTTGCCCTTTTGCCTCCCTGCCGGTAAGGCCCGCGCGTCATGACTCGTCCGATTACCTTCGCCATCCCCAAAGGCCGAATCCTCGATGAGGCGCTGCCTTTGCTCGCCCGCGCCGGCATCGAGCCGGAGGCCGAGTTCCATGACAAGAAGAGCAGGGCGCTCCGCTTCGCAACCAATCGGCCGGACGTGTCGATCATTCGGGTGCGCGCCTTCGACGTCGCCACGTTCGTCGCTCATGGCGCCGCGCAGATCGGCATTGTCGGGTCCGATGTGCTGGAAGAATTCGACTATTCGGAAATCTACGCGCCGGTTGACCTCGACATGGGCCATTGCCGCCTGTCGGTCGCCGAGCCGGAAGGCCTTGCCGACGAGGACGAGGCAGCGATGAGCCATGTGCGTGTCGCGACCAAATATCCCTACCTGACCCGCCGCTATTATGAGGCGCGCGGCATCCAGGCCGAATGCGTGAAGCTCAACGGTGCGATGGAACTGGCGCCTTCGTTGGGGCTCTCTCGACGGATCGTCGACCTGGTCTCCTCTGGCGCGACGCTCAAGGCGAACGGTCTCGTTGAAACGCACGTCATCATGCAGGTGTCGGCGCGGCTGATCGTCAATCGTGCCGCCTACAAGATGCGCTCGGCTGAACTCACGCCCTTGGTGGAAGCCTTTCGCAAGGCGGTAGAGGTGCGGGATGCCGCTTAGGCTCGACAGCGGGTCAGCGGACTTCGTCGCAGCCTTCGACGCCCTGGTCGAAGCGCGGCGCGAGGCGGACGAGGATGTGTCGCGCGATGTGACTGCGATCCTGAAGCGCGTGCGCGCCGAGGGCGACGCGGCGCTTGCTGACTACACCAGCCGGTTCGACCGGCACGATCTGGACGCGAGCGGCTGGGCGGTCAGGCCGGCCGAATGTCGCGCGGCGCTCGATGCGATATCCACCGAACTGCGCGATGCGCTGGAACTCGCGGCGGCGCGGATCACAGCCTATCATGAAAAGCAAAGGCCGCAGGACAGCGACGGCGTGGACGCGGCGGGCGTGCGACTGGGCGCGCGCTGGCGGGCGGTGGATGCGGCTGGCCTCTATGTGCCCGGTGGCCGCGCAGCCTATCCCAGTTCGCTGCTGATGAACGTCATCCCGGCCAAGGTTGCCGGGGTCCAGCGCATCGCGATGGTGACGCCGACGCCCAATGGTGAAATCAACCCGCTCGTCCTTGCTGCCGCCCGTATCGCCGGCATCGAGGAGATCTGGCGCGTCGGCGGGGCCCAGGCGGTCGCCGCGCTTGCCTATGGCACACAGCGCATCCGGCCGGTCGATGTCATCACAGGTCCTGGCAATGCGTGGGTTGCGGAGGCCAAGCGCCAACTTTACGGCGTGGTCGGTATCGATATGGTCGCCGGCCCTTCCGAGATCGTCGTCGTCGCCGATGCGAAGAACGATCCGGACTGGATCGCCGCCGACCTGCTCAGTCAGTCGGAGCATGATCCGACCAGCCAGTCCATCCTCTTTGCCGACGATGCGGACTTCGCCGATGCGGTCGCCGCAGCGGTCGAGAGGCGGCTGCCGCTGCTGTCGACGCAGGCCATCGCGGCAACGAGCTGGGCGAATAACGGCGCCATCATCCTGGTGCGTGACTTTGATGAGGCGATCCCGCTGGTCGACCGGCTGGCTGCCGAGCATCTGGAACTGGCGGTCGATGATCCCGACGCGCTGTTCGCGCAGGTGCGCCACGCCGGATCGGTGTTCCTGGGGCGGATGACACCTGAAGCGGTGGGCGATTATGTGGCCGGCCCCAACCATGTGCTGCCGACCGGACGGCGCGCGCGTTTCTCATCGGGCTTGTCGGTGCTCGACTTCATGAAGCGAACGAGCTTCCTCAGCCTGGATACCGCCGCCATCGGCGCGATCGGTCCGGCGGCCGTCGCTCTCGCGCAGGCGGAAGGGCTGCCGGCGCATGCGGCCTCGGTGGCGCTGCGGCTGAAATAATTTCATCCGTTCGGTTCGAGCCTGTCGAGAACCGGATGCGCGGACTTCTCGACAGGCCCGACCCGAACGGAATAGAAGATCCTTATGAACGAACGCTCCAAATCCCGCTCTGCTGCGCGTCTCGCCGCGGTCCAGGCACTCTACCAGATCGAGATGGAGGGCACGCAGCTCAACGCGCTGCTGCACGAATTCCATCAGCACCGCCTTGGCGCGACGATCGAGGACGTGACCTATGCCCAGGCGGAAGAAAGCTTCTTCGACGATATCGTGATCGGCGTCGACAAGCGCCGGGCGGAGATTGACGGGCTGGTCATCGCTCGCCTGTCCAAGGGATGGAGCCTGGAAAGGCTGGACAAGCCCATGCGCCAGATCCTGCGCGCCGGCACCTATGAACTGCTGGCGCGCAAGGATGTGCCGACCGGCACCGTCATCAGCGAATATGTCGATGTCGCTCACGCCTTCTACGACAAGCGTGAGGCAGGGTTCGTGAATGGGCTGCTCGACGCGGTGGCGAAGGATGTACGGCCGTAAGATCAGGAAAGAGGCGTCGGGTCGAGCTTGTCGACGCCGGCTGCTTCTCTAAAAGGAAGAAACGTCCTTCGATACGCTCCGGGCGACCGATCTTAAGGCTGCAATGTCCGCTGAATCCCGCTTTCTGACCCTGCTGCGCCTGCTGGCGAACGATCCTGCTGCACGAGGCTTGCAGGATGACGTGGCGGTTCTGGAACTGGGAGGCGAACGGCTTGTCCTCACCAGCGATACGATCGTCGAGAATATCCACTATCTGCCCGCGGATCCGCCGGCCGACATCGGGTGGAAGCTGGCCGCGGTCAATCTGTCGGACCTTGCGGCCAAGGGCGCAAGGCCCAGGGGATGCCTGCTCAATTATGCGCTGTCCGGCGATGAAGGCTGGGACGCAGCCTTCCTGGAAGGACTGGGCGAAGCGCTCAGCCGACATGCCATGCCTCTGCTGGGCGGCGATACGGTGCGTATGCCCGCCGGTGCGCCGCGCAGCTACAGCCTGACCGCGATCGGCGAGGCAACATGCACGGTTCCCGCCCGGAAGGGCGCGCGGGCCGGCGACCGGCTCTATGTCACCGGACCGGTTGGCGATGCCGGGGCAGGGCTCGAACTCTTGCGGGCTGATCCCGGCGCGACGGGGCCGCTGGTTGGCGCCTATCGCCGCCCGCGCCCGCGCCTTGTGGAAGGGGCACTGCTCGCGCCGCATGTCCATGCGATGATGGATGTGTCGGACGGTTTGCTGATCGACGCGGCGCGTATGGGGCTGGCGAGCGGGCTCGCCGTCGCCATAGACCATATCCCCCTGTCCGCCGCGCTGGAGGCCGCCCGCGGGGCCAGCACGGCAACGCAGATCACCGCCGCGCGCGCGGGCGATGATTATGAGTTGCTCTTTGCCCTGCCGACGACCGTCAAGCCGCCGGTCCGGGCGATCCCCGTGGGTCATTTCGCGGCGGGCGCCGGCCTGTCGCTGGTCATCGATGGTGTGTCGGTGCCACTGCCCGACCGGCTCGGTTGGGAACATGGATAAACAGTCGCAGCCAAGACGCTGATTCAGGTCAATTTCGCGACGTCTTGACGCGGATCATCTTGCCTGTAGCTTGCCACCCATCCTTTCTCAGCCCGGTGGACGCCCCTGATGCGCGCGACCTTGATGCTGATTGATGCGGTGCCTGATGCCGGATACGCGAATTCCGGCCGCCCGCCTTTACGCCATTCGCCCGTCCGTCTTTCCCTGCGGAGCGGTCGATGACAGGGATAACAGGGGGAGAGGAACCTTCATGCAGATTGTCTATATCGCCATAGGGTGCGGCCTGCTGGCCGTTCTCTACGGCCTGTTCACTAGTCGCCAGGTGCTGGCAGCCTCTGCCGGCAACGAAACCATGCAGCAGATCGCAGGCGCCATTCAGGAAGGCGCCAAAGCCTATCTTGGCCGGCAATATACGACCATCGGCATGGTCGGCGTCGTCGTTGCCGCGCTCGTCTTCTTCTTCCTGGGTGCTACCTCGGCCATCGGCTTCCTGATCGGCGCGATCCTGTCGGGATCGGCGGGCTTCATCGGCATGAATATCTCCGTGCGCGCCAATGTCCGCACCGCCGAGGCCGCCCGCGCGTCGCTGCAAAGCGGTCTGACCGTGGCCTTCCGTGCGGGGGCGATCACCGGTATGCTGGTGGCAGGGCTGGCGCTGCTCGCGATCAGCGTCTTCTTCTGGTATCTGACGGGCCCGGCGGGCCATGCGCCCGATGACCGGCTGGTGATCGACAGCCTTGTCGCGCTGGCCTTCGGCGCCAGCCTGATCTCCATTTTCGCGCGGCTGGGCGGCGGCATCTTCACCAAGGCGGCGGATGTGGGCGCGGACCTGGTCGGCAAGGTGGAAGCCGGCATACCGGAGGACGATCCACGCAATCCCGCCGTCATCGCCGACAATGTCGGCGACAATGTCGGTGACTGCGCGGGCATGGCGGCCGACCTGTTCGAAACCTATGTCGTGACCGTGGGCGCCACCATGGTACTGACCGCTCTGCTGGTGACGGGCGTCGATAACGCGTTCCTGATGCGGCTGATGTCGCTGCCGCTGATCGTTGGCGGCGTGTGCATCATCACGTCCATCATTGGCACCTACATGGTGCGGCTCGGGTCCAGCCAGTCGATCATGGGCGCGCTGTACAAGGGCTTCTGGACGACGGCGATCCTGTCGATCCCGGCGCTCTATCTTGCCAGCCAGTTCACTTTGGGCGATCTCAACGCACGCTTCGGCGCCGACCTGGACGGCAGCGGCGGCTATACCGGCATGGCGCTGTTCTGGTCGATGATGGTGGGCCTGGCGGTCACGGGCCTTATCGTCTGGATCACTGAATATTATACCGGCACCAACTATCGCCCGGTCCGCAGCATTGCCCGTGCGTCGGAAACCGGCCACGGCACCAACGTCATCCAGGGCCTGGCGGTCAGCCTGGAGGCTACCGCGCTGCCGACGCTGGTGATCGTGGTCGGCATCATCGCCGCCTATCAACTGGCCGGCCTGATCGGCATCGCCTTCGCCGCGACCGCAATGCTTGCGCTGGCGGGCATGGTAGTGGCACTCGACGCCTATGGCCCCGTCACGGACAATGCGGGTGGCATCGCGGAGATGTCCCATATGGACGATAGCGTCAGGGTGAAGACCGATGCGCTCGATGCGGTGGGCAACACGACAAAGGCGGTGACGAAAGGCTACGCAATCGGCTCGGCGGGCCTTGCCGCGCTGGTCCTGTTCGGGGCCTATACGGAGGACCTGAAATTCTACAACACGGCGCTGGGCCTCACCGAGCCGGTCGATTTCAGCCTCTCCAATCCCTATGTCATCGTCGGCCTGCTGCTGGGGGCTCTGCTGCCCTATCTGTTCGGAGCGATGGGCATGACGGCCGTGGGCCGCGCGGCTGGCGACGTGGTCAAGGATGTGCGCGAGCAGTTCGCCACCAATGCGGGCATCATGGAAGGAACCTCCCGCCCCGATTATGCCCGGACCGTGGACCTTGTCACCCGCGCCGCGATCAAGGAAATGATCGTCCCCAGCCTGCTTCCGGTGCTGGCACCCATCGTCGTCTTTTTCGCCATCTCGGCCGTGGCCGGCAGGCCTAACGGCTTCGCCGCCCTCGGCGCATTGTTGCTCGGCGTCATCGTATCGGGGCTATTCGTGGCGATCTCAATGACCTCTGGCGGTGGAGCCTGGGACAATGCCAAGAAATTCATCGAGGACGGCAATCATGGCGGCAAAGGCTCCGAAGCCCACAAGGCGGCGGTGACCGGCGACACCGTGGGCGATCCCTACAAGGACACCGCTGGCCCCGCTGTTAACCCGATGATCAAGATCACCAACATCGTCGCGCTCCTGTTGCTGGCCGCGTTGGCCCATGCAGTCTGACTCGGCGGCCCGAAGGTGATCAAAGCCCGCCTCCTCAACGGGAGGCGGGCTTTTTTGAGGCCCCATCCGCAACAGAAAGGACATAGGTTAGTCACAATAACGTAACATATAAGTCATAGTCGGCCCACCGTTCGCCAGGGGGCGAGGGGAGAAATTTCATGCGATTGACGTTCAAACTCATGACGGCCGTGGCCGTGCTGGCGCTGCCTGCCGCCGCCCGTGCCAGTGAGGACGAGCAGTTGTGGACCACCGCGAGCGCGACCGTCAAACTCAGCGACAAGTGGCGCTTTTCGCAAGAGGTGGTGGCCCGTTTCAGCGATGATCGCGACGGGCTGTATGAGGTCGAGATGAACTCGCTGATCGGCTACAAGCTGACCAAGAAAGTCACAGTCTGGGCCGGCTATACGCATGATCCCAATTATAATGCCGGTCATTTCGCGGTGATGGAGCATCGCGGTCGCCAGCAGGTCACGTTTGACAATATCCTCAAGGTCGGGCCCGGCCAGTTGAGTGGCCGCCTACGCATGGAGGAGAGATGGCGTGAGGGCGTAAATGGCACGGCGTGGCGCCTGCGACCCTATGTGAAATATGTCGTTCCGTTCCGGGAAGGCGGGAAGACGGCGCTGGTGCTCAGCCATGAAAGCTTCATCGACCTCAACACCACCAATTTTCAGCGTGTGGAAGGAGAGGAACGGATGCGCAACCTGATCGCCATCACCACGCCGGTGGCGAAGAATGTCAATGCGGAGATCGGCTATCTCCATCAGCATGGCTTCCGCCCCAACGCTGCTGACTCGAACGACAATGTTGCGTCCTTCTCTCTGAGCTTCAACTTCTAGAGGCATAATAGACGCCGTCTGTCCGATCGGAGCCAGATCGGCTTTCCAGTCGAATGGTGACATCGGCTTGCCCCCTGGCGCATGGCCGGCCTATAGCGCCGGCCATGACCAGCGAACCCTTCCGCTCGCAACTTTCGGCTCTCGAAAAGAGGGGACGGCTGCGTCGGTTGATGCCTCGCGCTGGCCGGGATTTCGCGTCGAACGACTATCTGGGGCTCGCATCCGACCCGCTAATCGGGCAGGCGATCGCCGACGCGGTGGCGCGTGGCGTGCCGGTAGGGTCTGGCGGCTCCCGACTGCTGCGGGGCAATACGCCCGAGCATGAGGGGCTGGAGGCCAAGGCCGCTGCTTTCTTCCGCACCCAGGCCGCTCTGTTTCTGGCAAACGGCTTTGCCGCCAATGGCGCGCTTTTCTCGACCCTCCCGCAACGCGGGGACCTGATCGTGGCGGACGAACTGATTCATGCCAGCGTTCATGACGGCATCCGCCTGTCCAAGGCGGCGACCGTCTTTGCCCGCCACAACGACGTCCAGAGCTTTGCCGACCTCATCTCCGGCTGGCGGACCGAAGGTGGCAAGGGACGAATCTGGATCGCGGTAGAGACGCTCTATTCCATGGATGGCGACATTGCGCCGCTGTCCGATCTGGCAGCGCTCGCGGCGCGGCACGACGCCATGCTGATCCTGGATGAAGCGCACGGCACGGGCGTGTTTGGACCGTCCGGCCGAGGTCTGTCCGCGGGTCTCGATGGCCTTCACAATGTCGTGACGCTGCACACCTGCGGCAAGGCGATGGGGATCGAAGGGGCGCTGATATGTGGTCCGCGCATCATCATCGACTATCTCATCAATCGTGCGCGAGCCTTCATCTTCTCGACCGCGCCGTCGCCGCTGATCGCGGTGGCCGTCTCGGCAGCGATCGACCGGATCGAGCAAGCCGATGACCTGCGCGCCCGACTTCAGACGTTGCGCGTCGACGCCGCCGAGGCGATCTGCGCGCCGCTGGGCCTGCCGCGGCCGCGCAGTCAGATCGTGCCCGTCCAGTTGGGTGAGGACCGGCGTACCATGGCTGCCGCGGCCGCGCTGCAGGAAGCGGGCTTCGACGTGCGCGGCATCCGGCCTCCGACCGTGCCTTCCGGAACAAGCCGGTTGCGAATTTCGCTGACCCTGAATGTGGGTCGGCCCGATGTACTGGCCTTGGGAGCGGAATTGCGGAGAATTCTGGCATGAGCGTCCTTGTCGTTACCGGCACGGACACCGATATCGGCAAGACCGTGTTCGCCGCAGGACTCGCCGGGGCGCTTAACGCCCATTACTGGAAGCCGGTGCAAGCGGGCATCGATCCGGAGGGAGACAAGGAGAGGGTGGCTCGGCTTTCCGGTCTGCCCGCCACGCATATCCTGCCTGAAGCTTACCGGTTGGCCACCCCTGCCTCGCCCCACCTGGCCGCCCGGATCGATGGTGTGGAGATAAGCCTCGACCGGCTGGAATTGCCGCGCGTGGACGGACCGCTGGTGATCGAAGGTGCCGGCGGCGTGCTGGTTCCCGTCAGCGAAACGCTGCTGATGGCGGATCTGTTTGTTAGCTGGGGAGCGCCTGTCATCCTGTGCGCGCGCACGGCGCTGGGCACCATAAACCATAGCCTGTTGAGCATTGAAGCACTCCGCAGCAGGGGGGTGACCATCGCCGGGATCGCGTTCATCGGTGACCCGCATGCGGAAAATGAGCGCATCATTCCCGCCCTGGCGCGCGTGCCCAGCCTCGGTCGCCTGCCGCATATTGACCCTCTGAACGCAGCGACCCTGCGATCGGCCTTTGCAAGCGGAATCGCCTTGCCCTGACCGTGCCGTCACAAAGCTTCCGCATTTTTTCGGCGAATGACATGGACATAGGGGCTCGCTGGCGCTCAACTCCGTTTCATCGGAAAAGCAAAGGATGCTTTCATGACCAGATTCATCATTGGCTCTGCCGTCTGTGCGCTGGCGCTGGGCGCGTCCATCGCCTCCGCCGACCAGGCGGCGCATCCTGTACCCGCGAAGCCGGCCTATGGCAGCTACGGCTTCGACACGAAGGGCATGGACCCCTCGGTCAAGCCGGGCGATGACTTCTATCTCTACGCCAACGGCACTTGGGCCAGGACCACGCCGGTCCCGCCCGACAAGTCCAACTATGGCGCCTTCAATGTGTTGGATGATCTGTCGCGTGAGCGGACCAAAAAGATATTGGAGGAGGCGAAGGCCCAACCCGGCAGCAAGATCGGCGCCGCCTATGCGAGTTATCTTGATCGTGTGACCGTGGAACGCCGGGGATTGGCTCCGATCAAGCCCTGGTTGGATGAAATCCGGGCGATAAGGGACCGTGCGACCTATGTCCGGGTCGCAGCTGAGGGCGCGCGTGCTGGGGTCCCAGGGCCGTTCGCTTTCCATACCGGCCAAGATGACAAGGCCCCCGACAGCTACATCTTGAATCTGCGTCAGGCCGGCCTTGGCCTGCCAGACCGGGATTTCTACCTGCAACCTGATGCGAAGATGGCGGCCATCCGCTCCGCCTATGTCGCGCATCTCGAGCAGATGCTGACTCTGGCTGGCGAGCCCCACGCAAAGGCGCGCGCGACCGCGCTGATGGCTTTCGAAACAGAGGTTGCGAAGGTCCACTGGACCCAGGTCGAAAGTCGCGACGCCGATAAGACCTACAACAAGATGACCCTGGCTGAACTGGACAAGGCCGCGCCCGGCTTCGACTTCGCAGGCTATTTCGCTACCAATGGCCTCGAGCCGGTCGCCCTGATCGTTGCCCAGCCGAGCGCTGTCGCGGGCGAAGCGGCGCTCATCGCCAGGACTCCGATCGGGGTCCTGCGCGATGCGCTGATGCTGCGCAGCCTCCACGCCCACGCGACATATTTGCCAGATCGTATCGCCGACGCCGACTTTGCATTCTACGGCACCACGCTGTCGGGAACGCCCCAGCGCGAGGAGCGATGGAAGCGCGCTGTCGACTTCCTCAAGGATGCGATGGGAGAGGAAGTAGGAAAAGCCTATGTCGCCCGTTATTTTCCGCCGGAAACCAAGGCGGCGATGGACGAATTGGTGAAGAATGTGATCGCTGCCATGGGCCGCCGTATCGACGGGCTTGCCTGGATGAGTGATGCGGCCAAGGCGCGCGCTCACAGGAAACTCGCCGCTTTCACGCCCAAGATCGGCTATCCCGACAAATGGCGCGACTATTCGGGGCTTGCGATCAAAGCCGACGATCTGTTCGGCAACGCGTTGCGGTCCACCCGCTATGAATTCGACTATCAGATGGGCAAGCTGGGCAAGCCGATCTACCGCTGGGAATGGCAGATGACGCCGATGGAGATCAACGCCTATGCCGATTTCTCGATGGTTGAGATCGTCTTTCCCGCCGCGATCCTGCAGCCGCCCTTCTTTGATCCGCATGCCGACCCGGCCGTCAATTATGGCGGCATCGGTGCGGTGATCGGCCATGAACTAAGTCACCATTTCGATGACCAAGGTGCGAAATATGATGAGACCGGCAAGCTCAATCAGTGGTGGAGTGATGCCGATGTCGCCGCCTTCAAGGCGCTAACCGACAAGCTGGTGAGGCAATATGACGCCTATGAACCGCTGCCCGGTGCCCATATCAAGGGCGCCTTCACACTGGGCGAGAATATCGGCGACCTTGCCGGCGTGGCCGTGGCGCTGGATGCCTATCATGCCTCGCTCAAAGGCAAGCCCGCGCCGGTGATCGATGGCACCACGGGTGACCAGCGCTTCTTCCTGGGATGGGCGCAGGTCTGGCGCCGCAATTATCGCGAACCCAATCTGCGCCAGCGACTTGTGACTGATCCGCATGCGCCTTCGCAATATAGGGCGGATATCGTGCGCAATTTCGACGCATGGTATGCAGCCTTCCAGTCGGAGCCGGGCGGAAAAATCTATTTGGCGCCGCAGGACCGGGTGCGAATCTGGTAACATGTTGGGCGAAAACCGAATCGTTCTCGGCTTGCAACGATCGGCCAGCCGTTGTGGGGAAGCGGCTGGCCGCATTTTATAAGCGACTGTCTCTTTAATGCCACGGCTCGCCGGTTCGCCCTTTAACCTGCTGTGTATCTCTACAATTTTGGGTTCAACCCACTTTGAGGAGAAGCATGTTGACGGGTTTTCATTCTGCCAAGTTTTTGAAGGTCGCGATCGTTTCATGTGCAATGCTGGGCACCGCGCCGGCTCTGGCTCAGGCGGCAGCCGCTCCGGGCGCCCCAGCCGGGGCCACGCCGGCGGCCCCAGCCAGTCCGTCCGCTGCTGCGTCGAAATACAGCGATGCTGATCTCAAGCAGTTCGCTGCCGCTGCGGTAGAAGTGACCAAGATCCAGTCGGATACGACAGTTGCCGCTGCCGACAAGCAGCCCAAGATGCTGGCCGCGCTTCAGGCGTCCGGTATTGCGCCCGAAAAGTTCAATGAAATCGGGCAGGCCGCAGCCGCGGACCCGGCGCTGCAGCAGCGCATCCAGGCCGCCGCTCCGGCTGCGCCCGCTGCCCCAGCGCCGGCGCCGGCGCCGGCGCAGCCGCAATAAGCGAGATAGCACGACAAGGGAGGTACTTGGCCTGACGCGTACAGTCTTTTAAGCGTCGGCCATGGCCTCCCCTGTCTGGCATCCCTTCCACCAATACGGCCTCAACGAGGCTATTCCCCGAATCTCGCGCGGGGAAGGCGCACTGCTGCATCTAGCTGACGGCGGAATGCTGATCGACGCCATCTCCAGCTGGTGGGTAACGACCCACGGTCATTGCCATCCGCGCATCGGCGCCGCGATCGCCGCCCAGGCAGCGAAGCTCGATCAGCTGATCTTCGCGGGCTACACGCATGAGCCTGCCGAGGAGGTCGCCCGCGGGCTGATCGACATCGCCCCCAGCGCGCCCGGCAGTGACCCTCTCACCCATGTCTTTTATTCCGACAGCGGATCGACGGCGGTCGAAGTCGCGCTGAAGATGGCGCTTGGCTATTGGCACAATCGGGCGCTGGACGGCGTTTCGGCGCCGCGCCATCGCATCCTCGTCCTGCAGCACAGCTATCATGGCGATACTATCGGCGCGATGTCCGTGGGGGAAAGGGGGGTTTATAACGCTGCCTGGTCGCCCCTGCTGTTCGACGTCGGGACCATCCCGTTTCCCGCTGAGGGCCAGGAACAGGCGACGCTGGATGCCCTTGCGGCGGCCTGCGCCGAAAAACCCGCAGCCTTCATCGTCGAGCCGCTGATATTAGGTGCCGGTGGCATGCTTATCTACCCGCCGCACGTGCTGCGAGAAATGGCCGCGATCTGCGCGCGTCACGACGTGCTGTTCATCGTCGATGAGGTGATGACCGGCTGGGGCCGCACCGGCACGCTGTTCGCTTCCGAGCAGGCGGGCGTTGTGCCGGACATCATGGCAGTGGCGAAGGGCATCACTGGCGGCGCCATTCCGCTGGCCGCCACGCTTGCCAGCCAGCGCATTTTCGACGCGTACAAATCGACCGACCGGGCGCGTCTTTTCTACCATTCCTCGAGCTATACCGCCAATGCCATCGCCTGCGCCGCGGCGGCTGCCAACCTTGCTATCTGGCGGGAGGAGGATGTCCTGGGCCGCATCGCCGCGCTTTCCGAAGGGATCGCGCGGCGACTTGACGCTGTGGCGGCGCATCCTGCGTTCACCAGGCCGCGACAGCTTGGCACCCTCGCCGCCATCGACCTTGTCACGGCGGATGCTGGCTACCTGTCGGAACTGGCGCCGCGCCTGCGCGCCTTCTTCCTGGAAAGGGGCATCTTGCTGCGACCGCTCGGCAACACCATCTATCTGATGCCGCCTTATTGCATCGACGCAGGCCAGCTCGATCAGCTGTTCGCGGCACTCAATGACGCGGGCGATCGCTTCCGCGTCTCACCCTGACTTTCATTTTCCCGAAATTGGCGCTATGGCGGCGCGATTTTTGGGCTTTCCGGGATATTATGGCGAAAGAAGAACTGCTTGAAATGCGCGGACAGGTTGTGGAGCTTCTCCCCAACGCCATGTTCCGCGTCCGGCTTGAGAATGATCATGAAATTCTCGGCCACACCGCGGGCAAGATGCGAAAGAACCGCATCCGCGTGCTGGTGGGCGATGAAGTGCTGGTCGAATTGACCCCTTACGACCTGACCAAGGGTCGGATCACCTATCGTTTCAAATAGGCCGCCCGGTTTATACGGTCCGATGCGGCTCATCCTGGCCTCGGCTTCCCCCAGACGACTGGCACTGCTTGCTCAGATCGGCGTTGCGCCGGATTCGGTGGATCCTGCCGATTTGGACGAGACGCCGCGGAAGGGGGAACTTCCCGCCGCCTACGCGGCGCGTGTCGCGGCCGACAAGGCCGCGCTGATCGCAGCGCGTCACCCCGGTGCGCTTGTGCTGGCCGGCGACACCGTCGTCGCGGCGGGCCGGCGCATCCTGGCCAAGGCGGAAAGCGAGGATGAGGCGCGGCACTGCCTTTCGCTGCTGTCGGGCCGGCGTCACCGCGTGCTGAGTGCCATCACGCTGGTCGATGCACTGGGCCGCGCGCGGCACCGGCTGTCGACAAACTTCGTGACATTCAAGCGGCTCGATCGTGCCGAGGTCGACGGCTATCTGGCCTTGGAGGAATGGCGCGGCAAGGCGGGCGGCTATGCGATTCAGGGCCGCGCCGCCGGCCTGATACGCGCCATCATTGGCAGCCACAGTGCGATCATGGGCCTGCCTCTCTACGAAACCCGCGCGCTGCTGAAGGCAGCGGGCTATCCACTGGACTGATTGATGGCCGAATGGCTTTATGAAGAAGGTATTGGCGAGGCCCGTGCCGCGCTGATCGAAAAGGGCAGGCTGGTCGAAGCGCAGATCGAGCGGGAGGGGGATTCCGCCCGTGCCGGGTCGTGCATGCAGGCAAAGCTGGTGCGGACCATCATTCCCAGAAAGCGGGGTATCGCTCGGCTGATATCCGGCGAGGAGGTCCTCGTCGAACCCATCCCGCCGAAAATCGCCGAAGGCGCCACGGTGCTCCTGGAAATTCTGCGCGAGGCCATTCCGGAAGAGGGGCGCGCCAAGCTCGCCAAGGCGCGCATCGCCCAGCCTGGTTCCAAGGCGCATCCCGCCCCCAGCCTGCTCCAGCGCCTGCGCGTGACCGGTTTGCCGATCGTCCCATGCCCGGCCCATGAGGAAGACCGTTTCGAGGCGCATGGCTGGAGCGAACTCATGGAGGAGGCGATGTCCGGCGAAGTGGGCACGGAGGAAGCGGCGCTGCGGATATTCTCCACGCCCGCGATGATCCTGATCGATGTGGACGGCTCGCTCCCCCCCGCCAAGCTTGGACCCAAGGGAGCGAAGCTGGCAGCGCAGACGATTCGCCGCATGGGCCTGACCGGGTCGATCGGCATTGATCTGCCAACGATGAACAACAAGGACGAGCGCGCCGTCGCCTCCGCCCAGATCGACAAATATCTGCCGCTTCCCTTTGAGCGGACGGCTGTCAATGGCTTTGGCTTCGTCCAGGTCATCCGCCGCCGCGAGCGCATGAACCTCATTGAATTGCTGCGCGCTGACCCAGTGGCGACCGCCGCGCTCGCGTTGCTGCGGCGCGCTGAGCGTCACGGTCAGGGCGGCCCAGCAACCATCACCGCTGCACCCGCGATCATCGACCTGCTGCATAAGGCGACGGGCTGGATCGATACCCTTGCCCGTCGTCGTGGCGGTGAAATCGGGTTGAAGGCCGACTCCGGCCTCGCCATATCGGCAGGCCATGTCGCCTAAAGCCCCCTCCTCCTGCCCGGTTTGTCGGCGGCCGAGCGCGCCTGATACGCGTCCTTTCTGCGGCAAGGCTTGCCGCGACCGCGACCTGCTGCAGTGGCTGGGCGAAGGCTATCGCGTCCCCGGCGCCACGGTCCGGGACGACAGGGAAAAAAGCGACGATTATGGGGTGGACAGCACCCCGGATTGATGCCTATAGGCACGCCTCTCGACGCGGCTGGCGGCTCTCGCCACCGCCCGATGCCCGGGTAGCTCAGTTGGTAGAGCATGCGACTGAAAATCGCAGTGTCGGCGGTTCGACTCCGTCCCCGGGCACCATATCTCCATTCGCCATCGTTCGCTGACGGATTACAAACCCGCTGAATTCGCCAGATGCCGCATAGGTTTCTGTCGGGATTGTTCGCGGGTAGCCGGTGAATTTGGGGGCCATTTTCGGGGCCATGACAAGGTGGCTCTCGAGATGACGGAAAATGGCCCCCATGGCGCCGGCGGATACGACGGTCGGGAACGCGAAACCCAAGGATAAGCCTTAAAAATTGGGTGGTGCCGGAGCGCTGTTCCTGCTCGTCCAACTCCCAGGCGGGAAATTGTGGCGGCTTAACTACAGGGGCGATGGCAAGGAAAAGAAACTGCCGCTGGGCGCCTATCCCGCCGTCGGCTTGGGCGAGGCTTGCAGGCGCCGGCACGCAGCGAGGGCCGAATTGGCTACTGGCCAGGACCCGGGAGGCGAGAAGGCGCGGCGCAAGGCCCAGGGAAGGATCGCGATAGGCAACAGCTTCGCTAACGTCGCGGCAGAGTTTATCCAGAAGCGGACGAAGGGATGCTGTTCCGAATGATGCCGGTCGGGCAGATTATGCCAGCCGATTTGTTGAAGATCCTGAAAAAAAGGCGGAGGGACGGGCTGCGATCGTCGATCGGTAAACCTGTGGCGCCCTTTCAATCAATCATCGGGTCGGCGCCAGCCAATCGCCAGACGCGGTTTCGAGGCCTCCTGCCGCCGCGCCTGGCATTTTCTTTCCACTTGTTCGTCAATCTCGCGATCAGGCGAGAACGCTGTCGGCCAGCTTCGTGTCCATCAGTTCGCGCATCGACAGGATCTTATCGCCCCTGAACCGGCAGACCGCGGCATAATCGCCGTTGAACTGCCTGCCGTTCTTCAGTTCGCATTCACCCGAGAAGATCGCGATGACCATGTCGCCCTCTTCGACCATTTCGTGGAAGGTGAACTTGCCCGGCCTGACCAACGCCGCGGAAAATAATTCCAGCTGGGACAGTATCTGGTCGAGCGTCCTGACCCCGGCCTCCGCCAGCACGGTAGTGCCCAGAAACTCGTGGCTGTAATCTTCCGTCACGATTTTGCTCAGCGCGGCGCCATCGCCCCTGCCCACCGCATCGCAATAATCCCGTACTGCCTTCTTTTTCACGCTGTCCATTTGTTTCTCCTGTCCATGAACATCCATTATTGGCCATTCCAGCCGTTTCAACTTTCCAGATCCCGAGAGCAACACAAGATTCGACCGGCAATATTGCCGGAAGCGCCCCACGTCCGTCCTAGAGGTAGAGGCGCGAGTGGACTGCCGTGATTGCGCTTTGCACGTCCCTCCGCTTCCCCTTGCAACGGGTTGGGCAATACCATATCAAGCGCACTCTATAAAGGTTCACGGGAGATTTTCTGGGTTGGGCGGGCTTAGCGTCAACACTGAGCTATCCTTCGCACTCTACGGGGCGGCGAACCGGATGGCGCGCATGCATAGGCCCTTTCTCCAGCCCCTGGGTCTCACATTCCCGCAATATCTGGTGATGCTGGAGCTGTTTTGCGACACGCCTGTATCCGTAGGATCGCTCGGCGCGCGGCTGGATATGGATACCGGAACGATAGGGCCGTTGCTGAAGCGGCTGGTCAATGCGGGCTTGGTTACGCGGACACGCGACCCGTCGGACGAGCGTCGCGTGCTTATCGATCTGACACCGCAGGGCCGCGCTCTGGAGGCGGAGGTGCGCGGCATTACCGGTAAAATAAAGGCGGCATGTCAGCTTGACGAACAGGGTCTTGAGGATTTTCGTCGCACGTTGGAATTGTTCGCATTCCCGGCCACATAGGGCGCGGCACAGGCTGATTCGCTTCGACTAAGAGAGGAAATTACGTTGTCACAAAATCTCGCAGGACGCTCCATCCTGATCACCGGCGGCGCTAGCGGCATCGGCCGTGCCGTTGCATTGCGCAGCGCGGAGGCAGGAGCGGCCATCACCGTCACCGACGTGAATGTTGAGGCAGGCACCAAGGTAGTGGACGAGATCATCCGCAGCGGTGGCCAGGCGCAGTTCGTGCGGTTGGATGTGTCCGACGAGGCGCAGCACCATGCTGCGGTTGCGGCGGCGGTGAAGGCGTTCGGCAAGCTCGACGGGTCCTGCAATGCTGCAGGAAAGCCGTTCCAGGGCAAGCCGATGCATGAGATTGACCCCGATTTCTGGGAAAGCGTCTATGCGCTCAATCTTCGCAGCGTTTTCTTTGCCACGCGTGCGCAGGTCCCGGCGATGCTGGCGGCGGGCAAGGGATCGATCGTGAACATCGCGTCGACAGCCGGCATAGCCGCCTTCCCGGGGGGCGCAGATTATTGCACCGCGAAGGGTGGCGTCGTGTCGGCGTCTCGCGCGGCTGCTCTCGATTATGCCAAGCTGGGCATCCGGGTAAATTCGGTGCTCCCCGGCGCCACGCGGACGCCCATGATGCAAGGCCAGATGGATGCGTTTGAAGGGCTTGAGGACATGATGATGGCGGCCAATCCCATGGGTCGTCTCGCTGAGCCGGACGAGATCGCCTATGCCGTTCGTTGGCTGCTATCCGACGAGGCAAGCTTTGTAACCGGTACGACGATGATCGTCGACGGCGGCCTCACCGCCGCCTGATCGACCAGGCGGACGACAGAATCCCAGAGAGGGGGGCGAAACAGGTGCCGACAACGGACGGCACCTGAATACCAAAAATCCCGATGATCATATCGGGCATATTTAACAAGTGGAGGGGAGAAGGAAATGACAACAACATTCAAGTCTGCACTATTCAGTGGAGCCTCGATGGCGCTTTTGGGCATGGCGATTGCGACGCCAGCCTATGGACAGCAGCAATCTTCGGTCGATGCGGCGGGCCAGCCTGCCGGACAAATAGGTGAGATTGTCGTGACCGCGCAGCGCCGCTCCGAGCGGCTGCAAGATGTTCCGCTTGCGATTACCGCCATTAATCCGCAGACCGCAACACAGCTCGGGTTGCGTAACCTCCGCGACGTCCAGTTGACGATGCCGGGGACGGATCTCGCGGCGGCGACCGGCTTCACGATGCTTTTCATCCGCGGCATTGGCGTTCAATTCACCACGCCGGGCCTCGAACCGCCGGTGGCCATCTATCTCGACGGTGCATATATACCGCGCGCCGGTGGCCTCAATTCGCTGCTCGACATGGTCGATCCGGGGCAGATCGAGGTTCTGCGCGGGCCACAAGGCACCTTGTACGGGCGCAATGCGACGGGCGGCGTCCTTCTGCTTAACAGCGCGAACCCGACCAACAAGTTTGAGGGCCGCCTCATGGCGGAATATGGCCGTTTCGACCACAAACAGGTCGATGGAATGTTGAATGTGCCCGTTTCCGATACCTTCAGTGTTCGTGTCGCCGGACGACTGAGGAAAGAGGATGGCTATATTACCAACTATGATGGCACAAAGCTGGGCCAGCAGAATAATTATACCGTCCGAGCGCGCGCGCGGTGGACCCCAACGGATAGCCTTGAGGTGTACGGTGGTGTCGAGTGGCAAAGAAGCCGTGCGCGAGAGTTCATCGATCAGCTCGGTGCTGGCGCTCCGACATGCTATGTTTGCCAGACGACCGGTCAGGCCGCATCTGGCTTCTATGAGGCCGGTGAAAACGCCCCCTCGCCCTATTATAATCGCTTGTTCAAAGCCGATCTTCACGCCAAGCTCAGCCTTGGCAGCATCGACCTCTCAAGCTTGACAACCTATTTCAATAACATCAGCGTCCAGCGCGCCGACAACGACTTCACGCAAGCTCCCGTATTCTTCTTTAACGTGCTGAGAAATGGCGGAAAGGCATTTGGGCAGGAATTTCAGCTAACATCGAATTTCGACGGGCCCTTTTCCTTCATCGCCGGTGCCAACTATCTTCACGACAACCCCCACCTCGATATTCAGCTGGACGGCTCGGCCTATGATTTTTCCGTTATTGCAACGGGAGCTTACCCGGCGAGCTTCAACAGTCTGAAGACAGATTCCGTATCCGCCTTCCTCGAAGGAACGTACAAGATCACCGATCAGATCAAGGTGACTGCGGGCGGCCGCTACACGCATGACAAACGTGAGATATCCGTAACTAACGGCCCAGGCTTCCAGTTGTTTGGTGCGCCGGCGGCCTATACAAGGTCGGCGTCGTTCAAGGCGTTCACACCGCGATTCGTCCTGGCGTGGGATAATGGCCCGGTAAATGTGTATTACAGCTATACACGCGCCTTCAAGGCCGGCGGCTTCTCGTCCGCGGCGCCATTCCCTGGCGCTCCCGTCAACCCGGAAAAGATGTTCAATCATGAAGTCGGCGTGAAGACATCGTCATTCGGCGGCAGGCTGCGGACTTCGCTTTCGGCCTTCTACTACAAGAATAAGGGGCTGCAGACACAGATCCTCGATGCTACCGGATCGGGGACCGTCACCCAGAACGCGGGTGCGACCGAAGGCTATGGGGCAGAGTTCGAGATCAACGGTGATCCCATGCGTGGTCTGCAGGTTGGAGCATCGCTCGGCTACCTGCATGCGCAATATCTAAGCTATCCGAATGCCTCGCAGGTCTGTTTCGATCCGACCGGCACCTCCAATCCCACCGCGCCGGGCGCAACATTGTACGCGTGCTCGATGGACCTGTCGGGAACACGGGTGCCGCACGCACCCAGGGTAACAGCGTCGCTGAACGCCCGCTACAGCTTCGACATTGCGGGCTGGGAAGCCAGTCTTGCCGGCGTTGCCCAGTATCGCTCGCGCTTCCTGTTCTGGCCAGGCGCCGGCGGACAACTGGGCTACGATCAGCAAAAGGGATACACCGTCGCCAACATCTCCGGCTATGTGAGCCCTCCGGGCACCGGACTCCGGTTGGGCCTTTATGCCGATAATGTGTTTGGCACGAAATATACGGTCATCAGGACGACCAGCCAGCCTTATGGACTGGATTTCAGTGCGGCCAGGCCGGCGACATACGGAGCGCGTGTGGAATATAATTTCTAGGGACCAAGCGAATGGGCAGAGCGGAAGCACTCCGGGCGCATGATCCCCAGCACCGGTTGGCCCAGATATGAGGTTGTGAGTTAAAGAGGGGTTGGGCTTCGTCATCGTGACGAAGGAACGAAAATGAAGCCCAACCCCTCCTTGAAAAATTCGCCGACAAAGGCCCCTGCTGAGTGGGTGGTGAGGATATCTGTCGGCGGGCCCGTCGGCAGTTCTTGGCCGAGGACAAGATCCGGATCATGCTGGATGACCTGCGCGGTGAGGACAGCATCGCCTGGTCGAAGCGGTTCATGGAGGCGGGCGGCGCCGGTTGGCCGGTGACATCGCCCGAGCGGCAACCACCGGCAAGGCGCAGGATCTGCGTCGTGAAGCCCGCGCGATCTGTCGCGCGGCAACTCTAGCGCCACCGACCTGCACCTTCATCCAGGGGATCATATGTCGCCGGCGGTGCGAACGACTGGCGCCTTCTCGCGGCTGCGCATGGGGTTATATTAAAGGATATACCTCGCCATAGCATTGCGCCCATTTTCGGGGGCGATGATAACCTGAGTCTCCCCCGCGATAGAGGAGATCAGCCTTGACTGAGGATCCCACCCCCCTCGATGCGTCCGCCGACCGGCGCCGGTTCCTGCAAACCTGCGGTCGTTTTGCTGCGACCGTTCCACCTGCCATCACGATCATGTTGTCGACGTCGCTTTCATCGGAAGCGATTGCGAAGTCGGGCGGGGGCGGAGGCGGCGGGCCCAAAGGCAATAATGGCGTCGGTAACGGGCCGGACCCGCAACCGCCTGGTAATCCGCCGATCAACGATGCGCCCGGAACCAGCCCCGGTCATCCCGGCAACCGCGGCGGCGTGAAGCACTGAACGCGAGTCCGGCGGCTCAGCCGGCTCGCGGGGGGTCTGATCTGATGTTGCGCCTTACGCCAGGGACTTCGATAGCATTCATCGAAGATCAGCCGGTCATCGTGGCGCAGTCCCGGCGCGTCCTTTTCGACGTGAACCAGATCGGCGGCTATATCGGCTGCCGTCTGGAAGAGGGCGTGAGCTTGAGGGAGTTGGTCAAAGACGTGCGGGCGCGAGGCTTCGCGCCGGCGCCAGCCACGCTTCGAGGGATATTGGCGGATTGGTCGCTATCCGGTCTGGTCTGCGCCACAGACGATCCGCCCAGGACGCCCCCTGTGCTGGTGCAGCATATCATGCTGGCCGGGAGCGCCCTGACGCTGCGGCACCATGATCAGGGGCTGGCCGCTCGCGTGGCTCCCTTGTTCGCGCATCTGGAAAGTGACGCTCGGGCCGGCGAGATCTGCTATGACCTGTGGAGTGAGCAGGGACTGGTGCTGCTCAGCCGGGAGGGTGGCCTGGCCGCGCTTCTGCATCGCGACCAGGTTGGTCCGCTCGTCAAGGCGCGTTTCACGCAGGATATTCTGGAAGACGCGCGATGGGGCCTGGCGCTGCACGCGGGCTGCCTGCGTCGCGGCGGTCGAGCGCTGCTGCTGACGGGGCGTCCCGGCGCAGGCAAGACGACGCTCAACGCCTGGCTGATGGGTGCGGGCTTCGCCTATGACGGCGATGATATCACCATGTTGCAGTCGGACGGGCGGGTCCGAGGCCTGCCTTTCCTTCCCACGGTCAAATCCGGGGCATGGCCGCTAATGGCGGCGAGGTTCGCTGACGGATTCCAGCCATCGGTCCATAGGCGCCCGGACGGCAAGCGCGTCCGCTACCTTATGCCGCTTGAACTGGCCGAACCGGTGCCGGTGCCGGTGGGCTGGATAGTAAAGCTGCGGCGGACAGCGACCGGCGATACGCGTCTGGTGCCGCTACATCCTACAGCTTCGATCCGGCACCTGCTATCGGAGGCAGCGTCTGCGACTGGAGAGGTCGATACCGCCACCTTGGCTACGTTAATCCGCGCGGTGACGGGGGCCCGCAGCTATGAACTCCATTATCAGGATCTTGATGAGGCAGCGCGACTGCTGGCCCGGCTCTGCGATCATGGCACGGCCTGATCCGCTCACGGGCCTGATCGACTGCCTGCGCGGCACGGTGCCAGAAGGCGCGGACTGGGCTGCAATCGTGGGGCTGGCCAACAAGACCCTATGCAGTCCGATGATGGCGGCAAGGCTGGAAGGCGCAGGGCGCCTCGCAGATGTCCCCGAGGATGTGCGCGCGTTTCTGGGCGAGATGCTGGCCCGCAATGCGGAGCGCAATCAGCGGCTGCTGGCGCAGCTGGGCGAAGCCACTGCCGCGCTCAGCATGGTTGGCGTGCAGCCTGTCCTGCTGAAGGGCGCCGCCTGGCTGGCGAGCGCTGCCGCGCAAGAGCGGGGCGCGCGAATGCTGGCGGACCTCGACTTGCTGGTTCCGACCGGCGCATTCTTCGCGGCCATCGATCGGCTTCGTGCTATCGGCTATGAGCTGGAAGCGCCCGCGCTGCGGCCTGATGTGCCGGCGGTGCTCTGGCGGACGCAGGACCCTGGGACGATCGATCTCCATAGCGACTATGGCAGCCCAGCCACGCTCTTCTATCGTTACGAGGATCTTGCGCGCGACGCGAAGCCCCCCAGGCTGTTGGGTAGCGGGGCGTTGCTGCCGTCCGCCGTCGCGGGCGTAGCGATCCTGCTGTTGCATGATCAGCTGAAGGGCAGGGATTATCTACGCGGGCGGGTTGACCTGCGCCACCTGATCGACATCCAGTATTTCGCGTCAGCATTCGGCGAGGGTGATTGGGCGGAGCTGGACCGTCTCTTCACAAGCGCCTATGCGCGCCAGGCAATGCGGACGCAGCTTCTGACGGCACGCAGGCTGCTGGGAATGAACGTCCCGAAAGAGCTGGTGCGAGGGCTGCGGCCCAGGGTACAATTTGCCCGCCGGCAGTTGCAGCGGCGCTGGCCGGCGCTCACCCCGATCCTGACGCTGCTGTCACTGTTCGACCCCGCCTATCTGGCGGCGAGGCGTACCGCGCGCCGGGCGAGCGCCCACGGTGAGTGTGTCGGGGGCGGGCTGCCGCGGCGCGACAGCCTCTTCAGGCTGTTTCTGCGCGACGAGCTGGGCAAGATTTGAGCAGGAGGCAGGCGGAAGTGCCCAGGTTGCAACGATGGACGGCCATTATTCGCCATCTCTGCCCAGCCTGGGAGATGGGACCCCGCTTGCGAGCGCGCCATTGCAGTGACGGGCGGTCGACGAGTTCCGACATCGTCCTCAGGATGTGCTTCCCTGAGCGAGTGCGGCCAACCTATGCTCTTCGACACTGACCGATTCCTGCATGCTACGGTTCCGACGTCCTCCGCTTGGGAGGCTGTGCAGCATAGTGGGCCGGCCTTCCGATTTTTACGTTTACATGGATAGACAGGTCTGTCTATATCCTGTCATCTTTACTTGAGTCGATGGGACCTGGAATGAGCAAAAAAGTAATTGTCGTGACCGGCGCGAGCAGCGGGTTCGGGAAATTGACCGTGCTGGAGCTTGCGAGACGCGGACACACCGTCATTGCAACCATGCGCGATGTCGAAGGGCGCAATAGCCAGGTTCGCAGCGAACTCATCGAAGCGGCGAAAGCCGAAGGTGCCACGTTGCAGGTTCTCGAAATGGACGTCAGCGATGACGCATCGGTGAGTTCGGCGATCGAGCAGGTCATTGCGCAGTACGGGAAGATCGATGCCCTGATCAACAACGCCGGGCTGATGCCGATCGGGGTGACGGAAGCCTATACGACCGCCGACGTCGAAAAGCTGTTCGCCGTCAATGTGTTCGGCGCCATCCGCACAAATCGTGCCGTTCTGCCGCACATGCGTGCCGCCGGCAGCGGACTTGTCCTTCAGGTGACCTCGCTGATGGGGCGGTTTACCATGCCCTTCTTCGGCATCTATTCCGCGAGCAAGTTCGCGGCCGAAGCGCTGGCCGAAACATACCGCTACGAATTGTCGGCATTCGGCGTCGATTCGGTCATCGTCGAGCCGGGGCCGTTCCCGAGCAACCTCATCTCATCCAGCCCCGAGCCGTCCGACGCGGGCGTGGTGGCATCCTATGGCGACGTCGCGGCGATTCCGGGCCAGATCAAGGCCAACTCCGACCAGTCGCACGATCCGGCCAATCCGCCCCAGCCACAACTCGTCGCCGATGCGATCGCACGTCTGGTGGAAGCGACGGAGCGGCGTCCCCTGCGAACGGTCGTCATGCCGGATGGCATGGATTTCGGCGTTGCCGCGATCAACGAAGCGGTGGCCCCCATTCAGAACGGCGTCCTCAAGGCAATGGGCATGGAAGCCATGATCTGACAAACGGATCGGATCGGCGGGCGGGTCGAACGCCTGCCGATCTTCCATGTTTACACGAAGGCGCCCGACGGGCGGCGTACGCATGACGGTGCAGCGCCGCCCGGTTCAGGCGCTTGCGCTGAATGGCGACGGACGCGCGCCGGCCAGTTGCTCGGGCGACAAGGGTGCGTCGAGCCGAGCAGGATCAAGGCGCAGGCCCAGCATATGTCCCAGATAAGCTGCACGCTGCGGAAAGACCCGCCCGCTCAACGCGATCCGGCGATCAAGCGCTTCGCGTCTATCTCTTGCAATCGTCGTCATCATCGAGGCGCTCGGTGACTGGATGCAGGCATATGACGGGCTGCCCGAGCCGCTACGTATGGCTTGTCGGACAGTCTCCCCGCTGACTCCGACCTGCCATGCTGTCATTGCAATTACCGAGCGAATATTGAAACCTGTACAGGAAAGGGCTTCGCATAACGGATATTGTCGGGCCGGGACATCTTTTTAGGGGCATTGGCGATTGCCTGGGCAAGCGGCGTCACGACAGCGAGCGAAGGTGCGGGAATGTGCTTCGCAACATCCTTAAGAACGGGTGGATGGAACCGAAAACAGCAGCTGGCCGCCGACTTTAATCGGCTGCATCCGGCAGCGCGGACGGGCACGACCGGGACCTGTCAGCGATACGCGGCGCTTTGTGCTCCGAGCAGGCGTGCTCCAGCATGAGCGCTGGGACCTTATATTTCTCCGCGTCGTTCGCAATATATGTGATGATTGAACTATAGAGGAGCCGATCATGAGCCATCTTTACACCACGAGGGTCACCGCCGTTGGCGGGCGCAGCGGCACCGTCAGGAGCGATGATGGCATTCTTGACCTGCAACTGGCCATGCCCAAAGAATTGGGCGGCAAGGGCGGTGCGACCAATCCCGAGCAGCTTTTCGCTGCTGGCTATGCGGCCTGCTTTGAAAATGCCGTGATTCATGTGACGCGCGCCCAGGCCGACAAGGTACGCGACAATGATATTAAGGTGGTTGGCGAGGTCGGCCTTCTGCCAAACGGTCAAGGCGGATTCAATCTCGCCGTGACGCTCTACGTGGCAATTAGCGGCTTAGACCAGGCCAAAGCCGAAGAGATCGTCAATGCCGCACATGCGGTCTGTCCTTATTCCAATGCGGTGAAAGGCAATGTCGACGTCAAGCTGAAGGTGACCACACGATGACCCGAAAATGGCTGCGCGGGAGGGTCAAGAAGTTTCCCGCCGCTTGATCGGCAGATTTGCTTCCGCTCTACGCTGCCTCTAGCTCCTGCTGAACCATGAGCCGGTTCAGCAGGAGCCAGGTTCCACAATCCCCACTCACGGCCCGCCCTCTCTGCTGAGGCAACAATAGGCGCAATCCCCCTGGCGGCGGATCTAACCAAACCGCATGCCCGGATCGGGCATCATGTCATGGAGCGGTTTTTTAGCCAAAGCCTTCGGTTGATCACGCACAACCCATGCAGTCCAATCCGTCCGCTTGACATATGCCCTGATTGTCAAATCTGAGCGATTGTATTGGCTCCTCATTGGCTCCAAGGTTTCGCCCGACAAAACAACTTTGAACAACGCTGCGATCACGGTCTGAAACCATGCCGGCGGTTCAAGGAGAGGGCCAGGATGAGGATAATAGATGGAGTGTTGGCGGCCACGGCTGGAATGCCCTGGCCGTTTGCGAGTTGTGCACGGAGCGCGATGGGCGATGCCCACGTTAAAGAGCAAGCATGACAAATACGGTAGTTTTGATCGGGGCCAACAGCGACGTAGGCGGCGAGGTAGCAACACGTCTACTGGACCATGGACATACTGTTATCGCCACGGCGCGCAATCAAGATCAGTGCGCCCTCATCAACGCGAAGATGCCCGGTCTTAGTGATATATTCCCCCTCGACCTGGGGAATGCAGAGACTGTCTTCCAGATATTGGGAGAGAGATTGGGGGCGGCGCAGGTCGATGGTGTAATAGTCTGCGCGGCGGCAGGCGCTCATGGACCGCTCGAAACGGCGTCTCTGGCCGGCGTGCGGGCCGTATTGGAGACAAACGCCCTTGCTTGCCTGGCGATCTATCAGGCCTGCCTGCCAACTTTACGGCGGCGGCGCGGGCGCATGATCTTGATCGGCTCGTCCAGCGGCAAGATCGCCCTCCCTTTCCTGGGCGCATATCAGGCATCGAAATTCGCGCTGGAGGCATTGGCCGACGTCATGCGCCAGGAAGGCAGCATGTCGGGCGTGACAGTGGTGCTCGTCGAACCGGGCGGGATCAACACGAAGATGGTTCGCAGGATGCTTGACGCCGTAAAGCAGGAATATCGCGACCTGCATCGGTCCGCGCATCGCCTCTATGGCGACCTCTATAAAAGCTTTATCGCTTTGTCCGAGAATGCCGACTGGTCGAAGATGAGTACGGCCGCGCAGGTCGCCGATACCGTCATCGCCGCGTATCAGTGTGCGGATCCCGAGCCTCGCTATGTCGTAGGCGCCGATGCAAAATACCTCCTCGCTGAACGCAAGGTCAGAAACGACCGTGAAATGGACGCGCTGGCGATGGAAATATATGGCGTCAAATCGTTGGGTAATGGCCCGCTTAACTTTGATAATATTGAGTAGAGGATGATATCAATGCTCGTTCCACAATCGCCCAGCGATCTGACGCCGGAGGTTCTTACTAACATTATTGCGACGGCGCATCCTGGAGCCCGGGTCGAACGGGTTACCATCGTGGATTTTAAGGACAGCGACTCGACCGAAACGTCCAGTTCCGCCCTGATCAGACTTGCGGTGGCCTATACAGACGGTAATCCACAGGGACTTCCGGAGCATCTGGTGGGAAAATTGACGCAGAGCGATCCTTCGCTCTGGTATAGCAATCTCAACGCCATGTATGCCAACGAACTGGATTTCTACGCCAGGCTGAGGTCCGAAGTCGATCTGGAGGCGCCGATTGGCATGGGCGGCGCGATGGATGACAGCGGGCGATACATCCTCTTGATGGAAGACGTCAGCAAGCGCGGCGCGACATTCCATACGGTCCTTACCGAGGACGTTACCCTGGATCATGTTCGCGCGATCCTCACCACGCTGGCTCGTCTCCATGCCCGCTATTGGGATAGTCCTCGTTTCAAGACCGACCTCGCCTGGGTTCAGACGATGGTGAGCGGCGACCTTGAATCGCTTATGCGCCAGTTGATCGGCGACGGCATCAGCAGCGAAATCCGCCTGCGCAAGTTCAAGCGCGAATTCCTCGGCATAATGGGGGTCGATGAAGAACGGCTTCGTCAAGGCTCCATCAAGATGAAGGAGCACCAGGCCACGCTGACGCCCACTATCCTTCACGGCGACTCTCATCTTGGCAACATGTATTTTCTGCCGGACATGACGGGCGGCCTGCTGGACTGGCAACTGGTGGCCAAAGGTTACATTGCCCATGATGTTGGCTATTTCATCACGGTTTCGCTCCCGGTGGATGTTCGGCGCCGCGAGGAACGCGCATTGCTCGATTTCTATCTGGAGAAGCTGAAGCAATTCGGCGCGGTCAATCCACCCGATCGCGAGACGCTCTGGCTCGAATATCGCCGGACGCTGATCTGGGGCGTCTATATCGGCTGGCTGACGGTCCCCGAGCAGAATTACGGGTGGGAGCACAGCGTTGTCTGCCACCTGCGTGTCATCAATGCCTTTATCGACCATGACACGATGCGCCTTGTCGATGAACTATAAATGATGTTGCCGCCGGCCCTGCCCACGCGGGTCAGGGGTGTTGGAGCGTCGTCACCCGAGTGACGATCCGTACTTGGAAGAAGAAGATTATGTTGGATGGTAAGGTCGTCTTGCTCACCGGGGCAGGCTCAGGCATTGGCCGGGCCACCGCGATCATTCTTGCCGAGGCGGGGGCCAGCGTTCTGGTTACCGATTATGATGAAGCCAGTGCCCAAGAAACCGCAACCCTGATCCAGCAGGCGGGAGGCTCCGCCAAGGCAATGCGGGTCGATGTCACGAGCGAAAATGATGTGAAAGCGATGGTGGCGGCGGCCGTCGACTTGTTCGGAAAAATCGATGGGGCCTTCAACAATGCCGGGGTTCGTATGAGATACGAACTCCTTCCGGACTTGACCGTCAGCGACTGGGACAGGGTTGCCGACGTCAATATGAAGGGCGTTTTCATGTGCATGAAATATGAGATCGAGGCGATGCGTCAGTGTGGCGGCGGCGCGATCGTGAACACATCATCGGCAAATGGCTTGCTCGGAAGTGCCTATTGCTCGGAATATGTCGCTTCAAAACATGGCGTGCTGGGCCTCACCCGCGGCGCTGCTTGCGAAACGAATATCACGCATGTTCGCGTGAACGCTGTTCTGCCCGGCGTGATTGTGACGCCCATGGTGGGCGAGTTGACGACCAGCCCTGAACTCAAGCCTCTCTACGATGCCGCGCTGGCGCGGCACTCCATTGGTCGTCTCGGCAGGCCCGAAGATGTAGGATATGCCGTCAAATGGCTGCTTTCAGATGAGTCATCCTTCGTCAACGGCGCAGCAATTTCAGTCGATGGAGGATATACGGCGGGATGACATGCCGGCCGGATATATGAGCCGCAGATGCCAAAGTGTCGGTTCATCACAACATAAAAATATGGGAGGATTCGGTGAGAGGATTTTCAAGATATCGCCGTAGCCGGCCCGGCTTCAGTGTCGGGTCGACCCGCAGCGGGCCGGGGCGTTCACGCTGATGCAGGTTCCGGCCCAACGATTGACGAAATCGCTTCGTCAGTATCTCGTCCGGCAGCTTGGGAGCGATGTCGGCTATGGTTCCAATGAAGAAGCGGCGCTGGCTGCGGTGCGCCTGCTGGAGGATTGGAGCGAACAGAAGGGCGAGCGTGATCGCGTCTGCTATGGCGAGTTGGAGACGCTGATCGCATCCGTTGTCCAAAGCCTCGAACTTGAGCGCGTCGTGCCCGAACTGGCGAAGATGGGGGACGATATCGTCGGGGCGATCAGCGCGCTCGATTTCGAGCGACGGCTGGATCTTGTGGAGCAAGGGGAACGCGCGATTCTTGCGCGGCTGTCGGAGTTTTCCGGCGCGTTGTCGGCGCAGGCCGATCTTGATCCTGTCAAGCGCCAGAGTTCAGCGCTCGCCATCGCCGCGTGGGATTGCCGCAGGATTGCGGGCCGGGCCGGGCGCGACAGCCAGGCTGGCCCGGATCAGGATGTGTCGATCACCGCGCCCAAGCTGGAAGCCTATCTGCGCGATCGCTTCGCCGATCCGGACCTGACGCTGACCGCCTTCGCCGCCGTTTCGGGCGGGTTCGGCAAGGAGACGATCATCTTTGCCGCCTCGGCGCGTGCGTTGACCGGTGAGTTCGTGCTGCGGCGCGATCGGTCCAGCCCGATCCTCGACAATGATTGCCACCGGGTCAGCCAGGAATATCCGGTCATTCGCGCCGTCGCCTCGCACGGATTCCCCGCGCCCGAAGTGCTGTGGTTGGATGTTGAGCATCACCTGCTTCCCGGTGGAGACTTTCTGGTGATGCGACGTTCGCCAGGTGCAGCCTGTGGCGATATCTTTGGCGGCGCCAATGCGCTGTCAGCCGCGATCCAACAGAACTGGGCGGAGGCCGTGGCGGACCTTCATAGGCTGCCCCAACTCACGGAATTGGGCGACCTCACCAATTCCATTCGCACCGAATTGTGGAATCTGCCGCTGCAGCATGTATCGGCCCGCTATATTCGCGACTATTACGACCATTATCTCGCCAATAGTCCCGCGCCGCTGCCTTCGCTGGCGGCGCTTTACGCCTGGCTGCTGGCGAATGTGCCCGATGGCGAGATCGGCGCGCCGGCGCTCGTCCATGGCGATTTGGGGTTGCAGAACCTGCTTCTCGACGGCGACCGGCTCAGCATCATATTGGACTGGGAAATGGCGCATGTCGGTGATCCGATGGAGGACCTGGCCTATATCCGCAACGCGGCCGGCAATAATATCGACTGGGACTATTTCCTGGGTGTCTACGAGGAGCGGACTGGCCGGACAATCGCGCCCGCGCATCTCCACTTCTACCGGGTCTGGGGCCATGTTCGCAATGCGACGGGGGCGGCGATCGGTTCGGATCGCTACAGCAGCGGCGCGTTAACGGACTTCAACATCGCGCCGATGGGCTTCTTCTATGTCCCCAGATTTCTCGACGAGGCGATCCGGCTGATCGGCGCCGGGGCCGCCTCGTAACGCGCCGCAAATTTTGAAACCCGACCACGAAAGGACTGTCCTTAATGGCCCTCACCATCCCCCGCACGCTGGAAGACATCACGAAAGACTGGCTGAATGAGGCCATGGCCGATCGTTTCCCCGGTATCCGGATCCAGTCCGCCAGAGTGGACGGGTTTCTCGGCTACAAGCCGAACAAGGCACGCGTTTTCCTGGAGTATGAGGGCGAACGCCGGCGTGAATATCCCGAAACGGTTTACATCAAGGGCAGCTTCCGAACCAACCATAGCGAAAAGCCGTCGGGCATCGACGTCGGCAATGCCCTGGAAGTGCCTATGTATGAGGAAGTCCTGCCCGACCTGAACGTCAATCGCCCAGATTGCCTCTATGTGCGGTTCGATGCGAAGAATTTCGAAGGCATACTCATTCTTGAGGATCTTGAGGCCAAAGGCGCGCAGTTCCTCGGCGACGCTCATTGTCTGACTTACGGACAGGCGGCAGCCTTCATCGAAGCCATGGGGACCTTCCATGGGCAATGGCTGAACAGCCCGGAATTTGCCGAAGGCGGCCGCTTCGGGCCGGATTCGCCGATTGCCCAGCGATCCCGTTTCCTCAACGTCGAATATTTGGTGGAAATGGTAAGGCCGCTTTTCTGGGAGGAATCCATTGCCCTTCCGCGCGGGATGGCGCTGCCGCAACGATTCCGGAACATGGAGCGAATGGCCGCAGCCTATGAATCCCTCAAATCCGTCCATTCAAGTGCCGCGCGCACGATCATCCACGGCGATTCCCATCTCGGCAACATTCATCTGACCGCGCGGGGCCAGCCTGGCTTTCACGACTGGTGCTCACGGATCGAGCCATGGGTGAACGACTTCACCTATTTCATATGCTCCAACCTCGACAGCCTCAATCGTCGGGAATGGGAGCGCCCGCTCCTGGCGCGCTACCTGACCACCCTTGCCCGCCGCGCGGAAGCCCCGAGCTTCGAAGAAGCGTGGTTCTTATACCGCTGCTCCACCATGTTCCCCTTCCTCACCTGGCTGAACAACGCGCAGTGGCAGCCTGAAACCATCAACACCATGAACACCGTCCGTGCGGCCAACGCGATGTCGGATCATGACGTATTCGGGTTGTTGGGCGTATGAGGGCCGCCGTCTTTCGCGAGGTCGGCCAGCCCTTGTCGCTGGAGGACATTCCGGTTCCCAGGCCGGGGGCGCATCAGGCGCTGATCAAGGTCGGCCGTTGCGGTTTTTGCGCGACCGACGTGGCGATGACCTCCGGTGTGGGGATGAACTTTCCCCTGGGCGCTGCCATCGGCCACGAATATTGCGGTGAGGTGGTGGAACTCGGCCCGGACGTCACCCGGCTGAAGGTCGGCGATATCGTCGCTGGAATGCCCGAGGGCGGCTGCGGGACATGTCCGGCCTGCCTCGCCGGCCGGCCGTTCGATTGCTTCGACGGCTTCACCATGATGCTCGGCGGTTTTGGCGAATATACGCTGGTCGATGAACGGTTCGCGGTGCGCCTGCCCGCCGGATTGTCGTTGACCGACGGGGCGCTGGTGGAACCGATCGCATCGGCGCGGCGGGGCGCGCAGATGGCGCCGATCGACAAGGACAGCCGCATCCTGATCCTCGGGGCCGGTGCGATGGGCGGTGGCGCTGCCTATTGGAGCCGGCTGCGCGGCGGGCGCAAGATCGTGACCAGCGCCCGCTCCGCCTGGCGGGCGGATCTGATGAAGGAAATGGGGGCGAGCGAGTATCTCCTCGCCCATGAGCTTGGAGAAAAGCTCAGCGGAGCCTTGGGCAGCGCGCCCGACGTCGTGTTCGAATGCAGTGGCGCGCCGGGAATGCTGGCCGCCGCGATAGACGCGGTCGCGGTGGGCGGCACGGTGGTCTGCATCGGCATATGCACCTCACCGGAAACGCTCCTGTTACCTCAGGCCTCCTACAAGGAAGTATCACTCCGCTTTACCGCCGCCTATTCTGTCGCCGATTTCCAGGCCACGGTCGATGCCTTCGATCGCGGCGCGGTGGAACCGCGCAAGCTGGTCGACCGCATCATTGGGCTGGACGAGGTGCCGGATCATCTGGAGAATATGCGGCAAGGCAAGACCAACGGAAATAAGGTGCATGTCGATCCCACCATTGCCGGCGGCGATCATTAGCGGCTGACTGATTGTTGATAAGATCGAGCAAACGGTTCGGCCAACGATCAGTTGGATACGCCGCCAAATTTGGACAAGGCGCCGGAGATGACGACGTCTGTACCAAAAATCCAGTCATCGAACATCTCGTCGATTGTGCATGCACCCTCGATCCAATCCCTGACGGCATTGTGAGGGACGGACAAAAGTTGATAACTGACCTGCCAATGCTCTTTTCTAAAATCAGATGCACCGAGCAGGGACTTTACTACGGGCAAGAAGTGCTGCGCACTCTTCTTGATAAGTTTACGATACAATTCATGGTCAGAAAACATGATACGCTCTGCTGCGGAAATATATTCAGGATATATTTCTGCCACCATTTTATAAGTCCGCAGGAAAGACGGGTACAGGTTGCCGATGTCATTGGTCTTGGGAATGCACGATAGGACCTGTTCGTTAAATTCGATCAGGGATGCCCAGATGATGTCCCTCTTCCCGCCAATCATGTTATGGATGTTTTGGCGAGACGTGTCACATTCCTGTGCAAGGCGTTGAAGGGGCAGCGTGGCGCCGCCGCTCTCGGCGATTAACCGCCGTGCTGTGGCTAAAATCAGCCGACGCCGCTGATGCTGGGTAAAGTTGTGTCGATGAGCCATAAGGCTGGCATCGAGTTCGAATGGCGACGGTGCAGGACTTGATTCCGAGGGTGTCATAAGGCCCGGCAAATGCGTTCGGGCATCACCAACCATCGAATGGCGCGCATAAGTTCATCCTCTCTCGACCTTGGATAGCATTCTGGGTGTAGGCACACAACAGAACAGGTGCAGCAACCCATTCAGTCTATTCCTCCGATTGACAAATTCCCAGATTGTCAAATTTGAGCGATTATATTGGTCACATATCAACGGACAATGGTCCGACGAACCTCTATGGCTCAGTAGGCGGCCGGTCGTTTGAGCTGGGCCGGAATGATCAAGTAGCGCGCCGCAAGTCAGCGGTCGGGAATGGGGCCTGTCGATCACACCAGCAGTCGATCGCGTATCGCCATTATTTCGGCGTCGCCAAGGCCGAGTTCCTCACGCACAAATCCGAGGGTGGAGCCGTGGCGCTCCTCAAGCACTTCGAACATCGTTTCGAGATATGCGGGATCCGCCCGGATCATTGGTTCCCAGATGGCCAGATCAGTATCTGCCAAGGCGTGGCCGAAGGGATCCTTCGCTATCAGCTCCCATCCTCGTGCGAAAAATCGATCTGTAAGCGCATACTCGGCGATCACCTGCGCACGCTCAACCCCCAGCAGTTCGAGCAATAATGCGGCCGCGATCCCCGTTCGGTCCTTTCCTGCCGCACAATGAAATACCAACGGCAGCCGCCCGTGGGCAACGTGCAGAAAAAGCTCCCGGTAGGAAGGAGCCTGCTCATAAGCCAAAGTGCGATAGGCTTCGACCGCCATGGCTCGAACCGAAGCGGCCGTCGCGCCCGGCGCGCGGATCGCCGCAGTCAAATCCCCTACGCTCAACGCATGGTCGCGTGACCAGATTTCATAAGGCGGGGCGGGCGGAAGCCGGGACGGCCTTTTGCTTCTCTCCTCATTGGATCGCAGATCACAGATCAGCTTCAGGCCGAGCGCTTCCAGGCTGGAATGGTCGCGCTCGGTAAGTTCGCACATGGTCCCGGAACGAAAAATCAGACCTTTTGCGACGTGGCGACCATTCTTCGTCAGATAACCTCCGATGTCCCGGAAATTATGTCCTCCATCCAGGGCTATGATCCGATCGAATTCCTCTGCGTCACGCATCATATATTAGCTTGCTCCATGTACATGCTGCGGCATGAGCGACAAACGGGATTAGCTTAACTCAGCCAAAGATTGTCCGGATGATCAGGGGGCATGAGCCCGCATGAACATGTCGGTTGCAAAGACCGCATCCGCGCGGATCAGATCGGCGGGGGCGCTATCGATCAGGCCCCAGACCAGCTGCTGGTGACAGCCCGACGTGGCAAGGGTCATAAGCGCCCGAGCCGCCAACGCCGGATCAGGCGTCCTTAATTGGCCGCGTTCGATCGCGCCGGCGATATAGGCGGCGAGCTGGGTGCGGGTTTGAAGCGGGGCATGCTGATAAAAGATATGGCCCATCTCCGGAAATCTTCCCGCTTCCGACGCGATAAGGCGGTGCAAAGCGATCGCATCGGGTGATGTCACCTTTTCCAGCAGGCTAATGCAAAAATGCAGCAGCGTATCGGCCACCTCCTCTCCCGGGTCGAGTATCTCCTGCAAGCGCTGGCGATAATCGGTGGTCATCCGATCGAGCACGGCGGCGAACAGGGCTTCCTTGCAGGGGAAATAGCTCCACAATGTGCCTTTGGATCCTCCCAGCTCGGCGGCAATGCCCGACATGGTGGTCCCCGCATAGCCATTTTCCAGGAAGGAGCGCGCTGCGACGGCCAGTATCGCATCGCGCCGGTCGCGTCGGCGCGCCTCTCTGCGGCTGATAGAAGGAAGATCGGCGCGTGTCATAAAATCGTACCCTATAGTACGCCAAAGTGGTTGACAAGAGACGGGGTGCGCGGCAAAGCCCGATTTCATACTAAGTGGTACGATTTGATATGTCGGTGATTCGCTTCCCCAGTGCGGTCCGTGCCAGCGTGATCACCGCGTCGATCGCCCTCTTGGCGGGCTGCGCTTCCGTTCCCGATCTCGGTCCCCAGGCTGCCTTGCGCCCCGCCAACAGCATCGCCGCCGCGCGAAGCCTGCCGACGAGCGCCACTGACTGGCCCGGGGATGGTTGGTGGACTGCCTACGGTGACCCGCAGCTGGACCAGCTTATCACCGAAGGGCTGAGTGGATCGCCCGACGTCGCGGCGGCGGCAGGACGCCTGCGCCGGGCACAGGGGTTGGCTCAGCAGGCCGGCGCCGCACTGCTGCCCAGCATCGACGCACGCGGCAGCGCGACGGAGGAACGGCAAAGCCTGAACAACGGCTTTCCTGATAATTTCAAGGGCTTCCTGCCGCACGGCTGGAACGATCATGGGCAGGCCGCCCTTTCGCTCGACTTCGACCTCGATCTTTGGGGCAGGAACCGGGCCGCGCTGGCTGCGGCGACTTCGGAAAGGCGGGCGGCGGAAATCGACGTGGCGCAGGCGCGACTGATGCTCGCGACCGGCATCGCCGAAGCCTATGCCGATCTGGCGAGGCTCTATGCGGAACGCGATATCGCTCAAGGTGCGCTCGACATTCGCACCGCGACGCGCGAACTGGTCGTCAATAGGGTGAAAAGCGGGCTCGATACCCGCGGCGACCAGCGACAGGCCGAGGCTGGCGTGCTGTCGGCAAGGGCCGATCTCGCGGCGGCCGACGAAGCCATAGCATTGCGCCGCAATCAGATCGCGGCGCTGGTTGGTGCGGGGCCGGATCGCGGGCTGGATATCGCCCGTCCGGCGCTGCCCCGCCTGGTCCCGCGCGGGTTGCCTGCCGACGTCACGACCGATCTGGTGGGCCGACGTCCCGACGTGGCGGTGGCCCGTGCGCGGGCTGAAGCCGCCGCCAGCCGCATCCGGCAGGCGCGCGCCGCCTTCTTCCCGGCGATCAATCTGTCTGCACTGATTGGCGTACAGTCGCTGGGACTGGACCTCATTACCAAGAATGACTCTGTCTATGGCAGCGTAGGTCCGGCGATCAGCCTGCCGATCTTCCATGGCGGCGCGCTGTCTGGCCAGTATAGGGGCGCGCGCGGGACCTATGATGAAGCGGTCGCAACCTACGATCGTACGGTATTGGATGCGTATCGCGAGGTGGCCGACGCCGTCACGAGCCAGAAGGCGCTGGATCATCGTCTCGAAGATGCCCGCGCCGCGCTGAAGGCTTCGCAGGATTCCTACGGGGTCGCGCAACTGCGCTACAAGGGCGGCCTTTCCAACTATCTGGACGTTTTGCTGATTGAGGAACGTCTGCTCCAGGCGCGTCAGGCCGTGGCCCAGCTCGATACGCGTGCCTTCACGCTCGACATCGCTCTCATTCGCGCGCTTGGCGGCGGTTTTGCCGCCAGCGACGCACTGACCAAGGACCGACCCAATGGCTGATGCCGCGCCTGAATTTGCCGCTGCGGACAAGGACGCACAAGAGCGCGCGGCCGCGAGCGACCGGGCGCAGACGCGCAAGATCTGGCTGATCCGGCTGGCGATCGCGGTGGCGGTCGTAGCGCTGGTCTACGGGCTTTGGTATCTTTTGATCGGCCGCCATCATGTCGAAACCGACAACGCCTATGTCAGCGCTGAAATGGCGCAGGTGACGCCCCTGATCTCCGCGCAGGCGATCGAGGTCGCGGTGAGCGATACCCAGACCGTAAAGCGGGGCGACGTGCTGGTGCGGCTCGATCCCACCAATGCGCGTATTGCCATCGCGCAGGCGCAGGCCGACCTTGCCGAGGCGCGCCGCCGGTTCCGCCAGGCGTCAGCCACCAGCACGGCCTTGTCGGCGCAGGTTACGGCGCGCGACGCTGACATAGCTCGGGCGCAATCGCAGGTCGCATCGGCGCAGGCCGATTTCGACAAGGCGCAAGTCGACTTTCGACGGCGCGACGCGCTGGCGCCCGCGGGTGCGGTTTCGGGTGATGAACTCACGAGCGCACGCAAATCCCTTATTGCGGCACGCGCGGCGCTCGCGGTCGCCCGGGCCGGCGTGGCCCAGGCGCAGGCGACGCGGGGCGCGGCAGAGGGCGAGCTGGCCGCCAACGAAGCGCTGGTGCGCGGATCGACCATCGACACCGACCCAGCGGTACAGGCGGCCCAGGCGCGGCTCGACAGCGCCAAGCTGGATCTCGATCGCGCCGTCATCCGTGCACCGATCGACGGCGTGGTCACGAAACGTCAGGTGCAGGTAGGCCAGCGGGTTGCGCAGGGTACGCCGATCATGACCATCGTTCCGGTCGGGCACGTCTATGTCGACGCCAATTTCAAGGAGCGGCAGCTGCGCAATGTAAAGGTCGGCATGCCGGCCCGGGTGACCGCCGACATCTATGGCGGGGATGTGGTCTATCATGGCCGGGTGGTCGGCTTTTCCGGCGGAACGGGATCGTCGATGTCGCTCATCCCGGCGCAGAATGCGACGGGCAACTGGATCAAGGTGGTTCAGCGCCTGCCGGTGCGCATCGCGCTCGATCCCAAGGAACTGGCCGCTCACCCGCTGCGCGTCGGTCTTTCGACGACTGTCGAGATCGACCTTTCGGGCAGTTGATGTGACGGCTTCGCTCACGCCCTGGGACCAGCTGTCCCCGCGCCAGCGGATGATGGCCGGCCTCGGTCTGGCGCTGACCAATTTCATGGTCGTCCTGGACTTGACGATCGCAAACGTGTCGGTGCCCCATATCGCTGGCAATATGGGCATTTCGCCGGATCAGGGCACATGGATCATTACATCCTATGCGGTGGCAGAGGCGATTTCGGTGCCGCTGACCGGATGGCTGTCTCAGCGGTTCGGCGTGCTGAAAGTCTATCTGTTCGGCATGATCGGCTTTGGCCTGTTTTCCCTGCTGTGCGGTTTGTCGATGACCTTGGGCATGATCGTGATCTGCCGGGTCGGACAGGGGCTGTGCGGTGGGCCTTTGATGCCGGTGACCCAGACGTTGCTGATGCGCGTCTTTCCGCCTGAACAGCGGGGGCGCGCAATGGGTCTGTGGGCGATGACGACGATGCTGGCGCCCGCGATGGGCCCCATCATGGGGGGCTTTATCAGCGATAATTGGAGCTGGCACTGGATCTTCTTTATCAACATTCCGATCGCTGTGGGATGTGTCATCAGCGGATATGCGATGCTCCGACCCGTCGATACGCCGACGCAGAAGAATCCCATCGACCTGGCGGGGCTGGGACTGCTGATATTCTGGATCGGCTGCCTTCAGGTAATGCTCGACATCGGTCGCGACCGCGACTGGTTCGGCGACCCGTTGATCGTCGTTCTGGCGATCCTGGCGGCGATCGGTTTTTGTATCTTCTTGATCTGGGAGCTTACGCACAAACACCCGATCGTCGATTTGCGGGTGTTCCGTCATCCCGGCTTCACCTTCGGCGTTTTTGCCTTTGCACTCACCTTCGGTGCCTATTTCGCGACCATCGTAGCGATTCCGCAGTGGCTGCAACTTTCTATGGGTTATCCGGCCACAAAGGCGGGTGTCGTAACGGCTTTCACGGCGATGACATCCATTCTCATGGCGCCGTTGGCCGCGCGGATCATGGGCAAGGTCGACGTGCGGATCCTGGTTTCCGGCGGCGTCGCGCTCTTGTGCGCGATGGCGGTCCTGCGGTCGCAATGGTCCACTTCGTCCGACTTCGTGACGCTGGCTATGCCGCAATTCATCCAGGGCTTCGGCATGTCCTTCATCATGATTCCGCTGACCGGCCTGACCCTGAGCGCGGTAGAACCGCACGAAGTGGCTTCTGCGGCGGGGCTTCAAAATTTCCTGCGAACGTTCGCGGTCGCCGTCTCCACGTCGCTGGTGCTGACCTCGTGGGGAGATTCCCAGCGCATATCGCACAATGAACTGGCGGGTGCGTTACAGCCCGGCGATGTCCAAGCGCAGCTGGATGCGCTGGGAATGTCGGCGGAGCAAAGTCGCCAGATGATCGGGAACCTCGTCGATCAGCAAGCCATGAGCGTAGCGCTCGACCATACGTTCCAGCTTTGCGCGGTCGTTCTGGCGATCGTGTTCGTCATCATCTGGCTGTCGCCCAAACCCAGGGCTAGCGGTGGAGTCAGTGGCGTGGGCGGCCACTAGAGCTTTTTCGCCGCATTATGTATCAAACGCACCAACCCAAAGCCGGGGCCGCTCCCCGGCGGGCGGTGAGCGGTGCTAGTTTGGCTGGCCGCCTTCGCGCTCTTTTCCGGTCAGTTGCCGGAAATTCCCCTCTTGGAAGTCCCCTCCTTCCGAGAGGCAAAAGCCGGTCCAATACGGGAGTTTGCCCAAAATTTTTGAGAACAATGCACAGATCGCGCCGCCTATCAGGCTTGGGATCGGTCAGGTAAATTCGTTCTATAAAGACATATGGCTGCAAACCGAGATTCGCAGCCAGCTTGTCATGTTCGAGGGCGTTATCGGCGGCATTCGCCCCTCGCTGCCCTTTATGGCCGCCTGTCGCGCATATCCGTCTCGCGCGGCTCCGGTGCACTGGTGGAGCGAACACGTCAGGGTCCTCCAGAGTCGTGCCATGATGCCATTCAGACGAGCGCGACCCGAAGATGCGTGACTTCGGTGACCGCGTTGGCGTCAAAGGTGCGGGGCTCGTCCAGCATCCGGATGTTGGGGAAGCGGTTGATTACCGCCTTGAGCGCCTCGATCATTTCGAGCCGAACCAGCGTCATGCCAAGGCAATCATAGGGACCGTTGCCGAACATCAAAGCGCGGACAGGGGGGCGTCCGAGACGATAGGAGTTGGGATCATCAAATTTGTCCTCGTCTCGTCCGGCTGACCGGACGGAGACATAAATCCAGGAATCGGCGGGGATAACGACATCTTCATACGGCACCGCTTCGGGCGCATAGCGTATGATCGTGCCAAAGCGGGGCCGCAAACGATAGGTTTCCTCGGCAGCAGGACCGGCGAGCGAAGGCTGGGCGACCAGTTGTTCCCAGCGGCTGCGATCTTCCAGCAAGGTTTGAAAGGTAAGACCAATTTGGTGGACGGTGTTGTCGATGCTCGCCTGCAAGATGGTCATGCCGTGCAGCACGAGTTCCTCTGTTGGAACCAGGCCTTCCATTTCCAACCGGATCAGCGCGGAAGTGAAGTCGTCGCCCAGATTGGCTCGCCGCGCCTCGATATGCTTCTCGTTGAAATCGTAAGCCTTCCACAGCGCATCGATCGAGTCCTGAATGCGGCTTTTGTCGCACGTCAGAATCGGCTGGACGATCGTATCGGAAAGATGAGCGATCTCTGCCGCCGACTCCATTGGCGCGGAAATTAGATGACAAAAGACCCGTGGTGGTATCTGCCAGGCAAATTGCCGCATGAAATCGACATCGGTCGGATCCTCGATACGATCGAGCGCATCATCGATAATGTCGCGCACGGCCTTTTGCAGTTTGGCCATTTGCGCCGGGCGAAACAATTTGGCCATCGGCGCGCGCAGGCGCTCGCGGTTGGCGCCCTCGCTAGTGAGCAATTGGCGTTCCCAATAATCCCGCGCGGGTCCTGAAGTAAGGCCGATCTGGTCCAGCCTTTGAAGCCAGGCAGGACCCTTCTGCAAAGCGCGATGATCGAGCAGCTCCAACCCTTGCCTGTAGCGCAGCACTTCCAGCCCGCGCGAACTTTGCGCAACCCAATCTCGGCGCCGCGCCGCGACATAATGCTCGGCCAGGGTCGTGTCCGCCGGCAATTCCTGCAAGGGGCGCTGAGATAGTGTCTGGGTCATCATTCATCCCACTTTTCGATCGCTATTGCGGGCGCTCTTCGTCGCCCAAGGCTTTCACATGGTCGCCTGCAAGCCCCTAGCGATGAGAATATAGAGGCAGCGCGTTCGCAAAGGCGCCACAACGGAAAATCATGCCGTTACTTCCGTCGACATCGCTCGCCACAATATAGAGTTCGCTGGTCCCCGGCCTGATGGCGATGCTGGTGGTATAAAGATGGCGTCCCTGGTCTCGGCCCGGCACCAGAACCTGGCCAATGGGAACGCCATCGGAATTGAATACAAGAACGCGGCCGCCTCCGAACAAAGCGGCATAAACATTGCCGTCGACATCGACGCGCATGGAATCAACGTTAGCGCCGACAAAGTGATAGGGGATTCTGGTGCCATGCACGGCTATCGCGGTGGGTGACGCCAACACAAATCTGTGTAAAAGATTTCGGCCGGTCTCGCTGATCCACAGTGTCTTGCCGTCGGGGCTGAGTGCTATCCCATTGGGCATCGACATGTTCGAAATAATGGGCGTGATTGTCTTCATATCTGGTGACACATACAACACACCGCCCACTGGATCGGCGCTGTTGCCCCTGTAATCGGTAAAATAGAATCCGCCCTCGCCGTCGAATACCAGGTCGTCGGGGACATACCCTTTGTCCGGCGCGACGATGAATTCTTCGCCCGATCCATCCGGCTGCACGGCATAGACGCAGCCGCCGCTCTGGATATCGCCAACGCCCGCTACAAATATCCGGCCATCTTTGTGGATTCCGATGCCGGCGGAACCATGGAGGTTCTTCGGTACGACGACGCTCGCATCGCGATCGGGGGAAACGCGCATCACGCGCCCTCCATACACCTCGACAAACAGAAGATTTCCATCACGGTCGAACGAGGGACCCTCCAATATTATGTTGTTGTCCAGCTGTGAAAGGCCAGGTGTCCGTCTTGATATTTGCAGCCATGGCTCTGCCACAATGGTTTGCAGGCCCTGTTCTGAAGGCGGTATCGGTACGACTGATTGAATGTCCGGGCTGTAAACCAGGCTTTCGTAGGATTGCGATCCCGCTTGGACAGCGGATCTCTCACCAATCATGACTTTTCTCCGTGCGGGACAGCTTAAAACTCTTCGAAATCCGCGTATTAAATCCTTGCACCGTGGGGGCGCGCGTGTCGTCTCCGCAAGACGAACGTACGCGCTCCCTGCCTAGTCGAGAAAATCGCGCGCAAGCCGCTCTAGCTGCTCCAGTCCTTCGCTTGGCGAAGCGCATTTCGGGCTGAGGACGATTTCCTGCAGGCCCAGGGCCTCATATTCTGAAAACTCAGACCGGTGCTCGCGCACGAGATCGACTTCGGTGCTCGCGAGCTGCATGGTCAAGGTCGAGAGATCGCGCCCCGCAGCCTTCATCATCGGGCCGAGTTGGTCAAGCATCTCCTTGAATTCGGGAAGTGTCTTGAAGTTGAATTGAAATCCGTCGCCCAATTCCACGATCCGCTTGTAGGCCGGCATCCCGTCGCCACCGACGATGATTGGTGGATAGGGCTTTTGGACGGGTTTGGGATGGATTCGACCCCCGGGAAATTTGAAATACCTGCCTTGGTAGGGAGACGGGTCCCCCGACCAGAGCTGCTTCATGATCTCGATCGTCTCGCGGGTACGGCCTGCCCGCTCGCTCATAGGAACCTCAAGCGCTTCGAATTCCTCCCCCATCCAACCGAGGCCGATCCCGTACCAGAAGCGGCCCCCGCTCATGAAGTCGAGGGTCGCAATGGCCTGGGCCTGGGGAACCGGGGGACGATAGGGTACGACTGCAACGCTGGTTCCAAGCCGTATCGTCCTGGTCGCCCCCGCTACCGCTGCAAGCAGAACGAAGGAGTCATACCATGGGGAATTGGCCAGATAGTCACCGGACCCGGCCGGATAGACTGATGCGTCGAATGTCGTCGGCATCACAATATGGTCGCCCAATGAGAACGAGCTGAACCCCAGTTCTTCCGCCCGCTGCGCCAGCGTGATGACATCGGCGCCGGTCGGATCTTCTCCCAGCATCCTGGTGCAGCCGATTGCTATCTTCATTTAGTCGTACCTTTCCACCCAGGCATGGCTTGTCAGGTCGTTGTCCGTTCGTGGACATGGTGATTTGGTAATCGCCATGTCCACGAGGAGGGACAAGATCATTGAAACTTGAACGATGCGCTTATGCCGAACGTGCGCGGCATGCCCACGTAACGGACCGTCGTTTCAGCCGACTTGATGACATTGTTCCAATACAACTTGTCGCTCAGGTTTTTGCCCCATAGCCAGACCCGCCATCTGTTGGCGCGGCCCGCGAGGCCGATCTGGGCGTCGAATAATGTGTAGGGCGCGATATCCCACCGGGCATTCGCCGCAATTTGCGCAGAGGTTCTGCTGCGATAGGCCATATTCCCGCCGACAAAGATGTTCAGGGCCTCGGTGATCGGCGCCTCGTAGCCAACGTCTATATTGACGCTGTGTTTCGGCACGAACGGCAGACTTCCGCCGGACAGATCGACCGGAACATTCTGGAATGGAGGAGGATTGCCATCGATGCTGAAGCCGGAATATTCCTTGATCTTGCTCTTTACGAATACTTCGGAGGCACTGACCGTCAGACCTTCGACCGGACGAAGGGTCACGGCAAGCTCTGCACCCTTGAGAGTGGATTTGGGAACATTGACCTGCTTGGCGACAAGGCCGAAAATATTCCCGGTATTCTCCCGCCCACGCTGCTGTTTGTTCTTATAATCATAATAGAATATCGCGCCTTCGGCGGTGATCCAGCGAGAGTCGTTCGTCTTGAACCCCAACTCATAGGCCAGTACCGATTCCTGCTTGACCGGCAGGAATGAGCCGCCGTTCTGGGAGAAGATGGTCGGGAAGTTGCCCGCCTTGAACCCCTTGCTCACACGACCGTATATCAGGGAGCGGTCCGTCGGGTGATAGTTCAGATTCACGTTCCAGGGGATATTGTTCTCCCTCAATTCAAGGCGGGAGAGCCCCGGTTGCAGCGGAACGGGAGTGGAATAGCAACCACCCGGTTGAATTTCGAATGGCGTCCCGGCTATGCGATACAGCGTATTGAACGTGGCCGCGGCTCGACCGTCCCCGGTGTCCCGCAGGCAACCATGGAATTTGCGGACTTCCTCGCTGTAGCGAATGCCGCCTGAGATCGAAAACCGCTTGTTGATTTCATACTCGACGTTAGTGAAAACGGCCCAACTGCGAACCTTTTGGGCCATATCTGCTGTCGCTTGGGTGAAGCCGCCACCCGGAAGCGCCGTGAGCGCCCGGAATTCTGCCGCAAACAGGGTTTGCCTGTCGGTAATCTTCTCATTTTGGTAGTTCAAGCCGGCGATCCAGTTGAGTGCGCCCAACCGGGCATTGGCGCGAAGTTCCTGGGTAAAGCTCGTCGTATGGGAATCGACCCGGTACGCGCTATTGTTAACGTCCTGTCCAAGAGTTGCCGGAAACAGGCTCGTGCCCATGCCGTCCTGTTCACGCAGGCTGTCGACCTTGCTCTTCATGAATGCGCTGATCGAAGTGACCGTGACGCGGTCGCTCAGATCCAGGTCCGCGCGCAAGGAGCCCTGCCAGAAAAAATCATCGCTCCTGAAATTGCGGAACTGGTCCCAATCGGCCCACCGGGGGCTGTTCGGGATTACCCTCGGGCGTGAATCGGGCACGTTCAAGGGCGGCAGAATGGCGGGCGCACCCACCACCTGTTGCAAACTTACCGGGGTGCCATTGCCATTGCCGCCCACCCACTGGACCAGCTGAGGTATTTGATTGTCGGACTTGTCGATCCAGCCATTGCCATTGAACGTAAGCTTCAGCGTATCCACAGGGTCCCACTGCAGGATGGCGCGTCCATTGAACTTCTTGACCTCGCCAATGGTATCACCGGGACGCGATACGCTCTTTTGCCACCCGTCGAGCTGCCGTTCCACCCGAGCCGCGACCCGTCCCTTCAGCGTCGGGCTCAACGGACCGCTCAGATAGCCTTCGACAGACATGTCGTTAAAGCGGCCATAGCTCCCATGGATGCCCGCCTCGAAACTGTCGGTCGGCTTTGCTGCAATATAATTAATGGCGCCGCCGGTCGCATTCTGACCATAAAGCGTGCCCTGGGGCCCTTTGAGAACTTCCACCCGCTCCAGATCGAGAGCCGCGCCACGCGTCATCACCGGAAGCGTCAGCGGGACCTCGTCCACATAAATGGCGACACTCGAACTGGAGCCGATCGACAGTTCATTCACGCCGACGCCACGTAAGCTGTAGATTGGCGTATTGAATCCCGAATTACCGACAGACAGGCCAGGAACGACGTTCGCGAGATCTTCCGCCGTGGAGATCTGCCGCGTTTCCAGCGCCTGCGCTCCGACTAGAGCGACGGACAAGCCTACGTCCGTGAGCACCTGCGCGCGCTTGTTCGCGGTGACAATGATGTCTGCGAATCCCCGTCGGTCGTCCGGCGACGCGCCGTCTGCCGCCGGGGGTGCTGCTTGGGCGAGTGCCGAAGTCGTCTGCAGAATGCCCAATGTCATGGTGACACTGCCTAGCAATATCGCCCGCCGGCGGTTCATCGCCCTCCTCATGATATTCTCCCCTCAAGAAACTTGGTCTGTTATTTCATGACTATCGGCTCAAAGCGCCTCAGCTCATCGATCGGGGCCCGCCCGGATTCTTTACCCCCAACGTCGCTCGCCAGCCTGCTAGCGGCAAGGGGCGCTTGTCGAGGCAGCGGCCTGCTTTGTTTTTGATAGATTGGCCAAAGTATCAATCCTGGCGGCAGCGGCACGCACAACGGCGCTCCAGTGCGGCAATCGCGCCGCAATCTTGCACTGCCACCATTCACCGCCTAAGCATGCAAGGCATGTGCGACGCCCTAGCACGATCGGGTCGCGTAACAGCGGGAGGGGATCGATGACATTCAACGCCCTTGTCCATGACGATATCAATGGCGGCCATGACGAGGATGCCGAACCGGCGCCCAGTCCATTCCTGATCGAACCCGATACGTTATCGTGCTCGCCTCGGGGGGAGGGCGCCCGGAAGAGATGGCGCAATGCGGTGTTCGCGGTCGCTCGCAAGATGCTCGTCGAAGACGGCTATCGTCATTTCACAGTCCGCAGATTATCTGTCCAGACTAAAAGCTCTGCCCAGAATATTTATAATAATATCGGTACGAAAGATGACATTATTATTAAATCTTTTATGAACTATAATAATGTCCTTTTGGATCGATTTGGCGATAGGTCCTGTAATCCGTATGTTAAAAGCATAATTGCTAGGCACAAAGAGGTGTCGGACTATCCCGAATATGCTCGAGCCGTTCACGATACGTTATTCAGTAATATAAATATTTATACGGCCATTCAATCTCAGACTATCAAATCCATAGCCCCTTTTGTGAGAGCTGAATTATTTCGGTACAATGCCCAATCGGTAAATTACATGCGCTTGAGCAAGCTCCTCGCCGCAATCGCGAGACAATCGGCAAGGGAGTGGCTGGACGGAAAATGCAGCGCTCAAGAGATGCTCGAAAATTCCCTGGCCGATGGTGAGCTTTGCCTTCTTGGGGCCTTGTCGGGACGAAAGGGCAGATGGGCACAGAGTATAGGTTCTGAATGACCGCGCTCGTCGCTTCGCGCGGGGGGAACGGCGGCCGATCGCAGAGCAAGAGGCGGGCAGGACCGAAAGCGTCCGGTCAAGCGGGCCACTCGGCGGTCGCCCCGTTGTCAGGGCATTCGGGCGCGCTCGGGCACCGGCCCCTGCCGTAACGATAAGATAGCAGCCTTAACCGCACTGCAAGGTTGGCACGGTATCGTACCGACCGGGCTTTATAGAATTGCGGGCGTGGTGGCGAAGAATCCCTCGATCGACCTGTTGAAGGGCGTGTTGATACTGCTCGTTATGGGCGGCCACGTGATGGAGCTGTGCGACGCCCGCGGCCTGGCCCTCTGGGTTGGGTCGGGACTGCGCATGCCGTTGATGATTGGTATTTCAGGCTATCTCCTGAATGTCACCCGGACGCGTGAGGTTGGTCCGCTCGTGCTGCTGCGGCGCTATGGCCGACGCATGCTGCTGCCTTGGGTGGTCGCCGTTCTGATCTACGCCATCCTCGGCCATGCACGGCTCAGCTGGGCGGCGCCAGTTGATCTGTTGCTGCGTCCCCCCTTCCACCTCTGGTATGTGCCGGTACTCTTCTTTTTTATACTCCTGACGCGACTATTGCCCTTTCCGCCAGTGATTCTGCTGATGCTGGGCGCGCCGGTCAGCCTTGCGGTCATGTACAGCTTTGGCCTGGGTCATGGACCGGTGGGAGACGGACTGTTCGCGCCCGACAGCCGCTTCCTGCGCTATCCAGTCTATTTCTTCTTCGGGATGCTGCTGGCCGAGCGCACGATGCCGCCGCGCATGCAGTGGCTCGCCTGGCTTATCACGGGGCTCGGCCTGTGCTGGTGGTCGGCACTCTATGCGACCGGCAGCGCCTTGGCCTACGTCCCCGCGCGGCTGCTCATGTGCCTGGGGCTCATCGCGCTGCTGCCCATAGTTTCCGCCCGCAGGCTGGAAATGGCGCCGGTCAACGCGATTGGCCGGGACAGCCTGTTCTTCTATCTCTGGCACCCGCTGGTGATCGGCGCGATGATGATGACGGGAATCGGGCCTCTCGCAACGCTCGCCCTATCGATCCTTATGCTCGCCATCGCCCGTCCGTTGCTGGCGCGCAGCGCCTTGCTTTCACTGCTGCTGGGCGTCGGCGGAGTGAAGGTTTCCCGATCGGCCCTGATATCCCCTCCGCCGCCGGTGCCGGCAAGCACCTGAGCGGTCAGAGCTTGCCGTATCGGGCTTCGAACCCGGCCGTGTCGCCGGCGGCGAGATAGCGCGCCTGGTCCACCCATTGGTCGCGCGCCGGGCGGCCCTTGAAATTACCGAGCCGGGCGTCGATCGCCGCGATGTCGGCATCCGTCCATTCGGCGATCTGGGCGTAGCGTGTCACGCCCAATTCGATGAGCAACTGGCTGAGCTTGGGACCGACGCCCTTGAGCTTGAGCAGGTCGTCGCTCGGTTCGGGCGGCGCTGTCACGGCCGGGGACACGGGGATTGGTTCGGCCGGCTGCGGCGCCGGGGTGACGACGGGCGCAGCCGGCTGGACAGCGACCGGCTCGTCGGGGGCGGTGGCGGCGACGGGCGGCTTCGCGACGGGCGGGGGGCTGGGGGAGAACTGCTGGCGCTCAGGGGCCGCCGCACCTTCATCCGCTACGCTCTCGCCCGCCTTCTTCCGGCCGCTCAGCAGGATGACGACCCCGATCACGATCAGCAATGCGACAAGGAGCCACAGGCCATAGTCCATCAAGAATTCCTGCATCCGCTCGGTCCTCCCTTTCTCTGATTATCTTGGAACCTGCCGCCTCTCGCTGCAAGACCCGCACGATCAGCATCAGCCCCGTTCGCGTTCCACTTCCCGCCAGCCGATGTCGCGGCGGCAGAAGCCGGTCGGGAAATCGATGGCGTCGACGGCGCGATAAGCGGTCGCCTGCGCTTGTGTCACGCTGTCGCCGGTCGCCGTGACGTTGAGCACGCGGCCGCCAGTGGCGACCAGTTGCCCGTCTTTTTCCCCCGTGCCGGCGTGGAACACCCGCGCGCCGCCTGCCTGCGCGGCGTCAATGCCGTGGATGGCCCCACCTTTTTCCGGCGTGGCGGGATAGCCCTTCGCCGCCAGGACGACGGTCAGCGCGGTGCGATCCGCCAGCCTGACCGGCCCGTGCTGCGCGAGCCGTCCTTCCGCTACGCTGAGCAGCAGCTGAACCAGGTCGCCGTCGAAGCGCATCATCAGCACCTGGCATTCCGGGTCGCCGAAACGGGCATTATATTCGATCAGCTTGGGCCCTTCGTCGGTCAGCATCAGCCCGGCATAAAGCACGCCGGAATAGGGCGTGCCTTCGGCCGCCAGCGTTTCCACCGTCGGGCGGATGATCCTGTCGATCACCTGCGCCTCCAGCTCGGGGGTCAGCACCCGCGCCGGGCTGTAAGCGCCCATGCCGCCGGTATTGGGACCCGTGTCGCCGTCGCCCACGCGCTTATGGTCCTGCGCGGAGCCGAAGGGCAGGATGGCGCTGCCGTCGGTGAGCGCGAAGAAGCTCGCCTCCTCGCCCAGCATGAATTCTTCCAGCACGACTTCCGCGCCAGCCGCGCCGAACGCGCCAGAGAACATCTCGTCCAGCGCCTCGAGCGCCTGTTCGCGCGTTTCGGCAATGATGACGCCCTTGCCCGCCGCCAGGCCATCCGCCTTGATCACCACCGGCAGCCCGAAATCGTTGAGCGCGGCGATCGCGCCATCCTTGCTGTGCACGCGTTCATAGGCTGCGGTGGGAATGTGCGCGCGCTTGCACAGGTCCTTGGTAAAGCCCTTGGACCCTTCCAGCTGCGCCGCCTTCTTGCCGGGACCGAACACCGGAAAGCCCTTGACCCGTAGATTGTCGGCCAGGCCGTCGACCAGCGGCGCTTCCGGGCCGATCACGACCAGGCCGATCGAATGCCGCAGGCAGAAATCGACCACCGCGCGATGATCGGTGGCGTCAAGGTCGACCAATGTCGCATGCTGGGCTATGCCCGGATTGCCCGGCGCGGCATAAAGGCTGTTCAGGCTGGGCGATTGCGCCAGCTTCCAGGCCAGAGCATGTTCGCGGCCGCCGCTGCCCAACAGAAGGATGTTCATTTCGCCCATGTCCCCGGAATATGAAGCTGGTTTCGATGCGTCGGCCCGCCTGTTAGCGGAGGAAAGGGCAGGCGACAACGCGCCCGCGCTCAGCGTGAGCGAATTGTCCGCCCTGTTGAAGCGCACGGTCGAGGACCGCTTCGGCCATGTCCGCCTGCGCGGCGAGATTTCCGGCTTCAAACGCGCCGCATCGGGCCATCTCTATCTCTGCCTGAAGGACGACAATGCCGTCATCGACGGCGTGATGTGGAAGGGCGGCGCGGCCCGCCTGCCTTTCGCCCCGCAGGACGGGGTCGAGGTGATCGCCACTGGCAAGCTCACCACCTATCCCGGCCGTTCCAAATATCAGATCGTGATCGAGAGGATGGAACTGGCGGGCGAGGGCGCACTGATGGCGTTGCTCGAAAAGCTCAAGGCGAAGCTCGCGGCCGAAGGGCTGTTCGAATCGGCACGAAAGCGCCGCCTGCCCTTCATGCCGCGCACCATCGGCGTGGTCACGTCGCCCACTGGCGCGGTAATCCGCGACATCCTCCACCGGCTGGAGGATCGCTGCCCCACCAATGTCTTGCTCTGGCCGGTGCTGGTGCAGGGGCACGGCGCCGCCGAGCAGGTGGCGCGCGCGGTGCGCGGCTTCTCCGCCATGCAGCCAGGCGGTCCGCTGCCCCCGCCGGACCTTGTCATCGTCGCGCGCGGCGGCGGCTCGATCGAGGATCTCTGGTCCTTCAATGAGGAAATCGTCGTCCGCGCGGTGGCCGAATGTTCGATCCCGGTCATCTCGGCGGTGGGGCATGAAACGGATACGACGCTGTGCGACTATGCCGCCGACATGCGCGCGCCCACGCCCACCGCCGCGGCCGAAATGGCGGTGCCGGTTCGGGCCGAGCTGATGGCGATGCTGACGGAACAGGGGTTGCGGATGAACCGCGCGGTGCGACGGGGCGCGGGCCAGGCGCGCGAGCGGCTGGAGATGCAGGCCCGCCTGATGCCCACGCCCGACACCTTGCTGGCACCCCAGCGGCAGCGGCTGGACCAGCTGTCGGAAGGTCTGGGCAGCGGGCTGCGGCATCGCGTGGCGGATGCGCGCGTGCGCCTGGGGCAGGTGGGGGGCGCCTTGCGCGTCCCCTTGCTCGACCGGCTGCTCGACCGATCGAAGGAGCGGCTCGACCGCCTGCGCCTGCGCCCCGACTATCTCAAGCGCGCGCATGACGATCGCGCCACCGCCTTCGATCGGCTGTCGCGGCTGTTCGTCTCGCTCAATCCCGACCTCCCGCTGCAGCGCGGCTTTGCCCGCGTGATGGCGGGCGACCGGCTGGTCAAGTCGGTCGCCGATGCCCGGAAGACAGTGTCTGTCGCGCTGCATTTCGCCGATGGCGCGGTCGATGCGACCGTGTCGAGCGGGGCACCGTCCACTGCCCTTGAGAAGCCCGCGCCAGGGGCTATATCATCGGGGCCCTCGAGCGCCCGCAAGGCGCGTGAAGGGCAGGAAAGCCGGCAGCAGGACCTGTTTTCCTGATGCCGCGTTCAATGAGAAAAGGCCGCTCCTTCCCATGTTGATGTCCAACCGCGATCGCCCGGCCCGGCTCCATTACATGGCCTACAGCTTCCGCGTGCTGCAGGCGGGCGATCATGTCGTCTGCGCCGTGTCGGGGCAGAAGATCGCGCTGGACGACCTGCGCTACTGGAGCATCGCCCGGCAGGAACCCTATGCCAGCGCCGAACTGTCGGCGGAGGCTGAACTCAAGGCGCGCGGACTGCGATGAAGCGGTGGGCGGCAGCGCTGCTGCTCGCGCTCGGCTCTGCGACGACGGCAGCGGTTCCGGTTCCCACCGCCGATGCGACCGGCCGCCTCGCCCTGTCAGGCGCGCCGGTGCAGGGCGGCGTACTCAGCGGCGCCGCCCCAGCCGACACGGTCGAACTGCGTCTGGACGATCAGCCTGTTCCCGTCGACCGCGACGGCCGCTTCCTGATCGGCTTTGATCGGGACGCGGGGCCACAGGCGCATCTCGTCGCCCGGCTCGCTGACGGCCGGCGCATTGACCGGCCCTTGACGGTCGCGCCGCGTGCCTGGCGGATTGAACAGGTCAATGCCCCGCCGCGTCCCGTCCGCGACAATGAAGCCTTTCTGGCGTTGCGCCGCCCCGAACTCGAACAGATCGCCGCCGCCCGCGCGCGGATCACGGACGCGGCAGGATGGCGCCAGCGCTTCATCTGGCCCCGGGTGGGTCGCATCTCGGGCCTGTTCGGTGCGCAGCGGGTCTATCAGGGAACGCCGGGCGCCTATCATGGCGGCGTCGACATTGCGGGCGCCGTCGGCGAGCCGGTCGTAGCGCCCGCCGATGGTGTCGTCGTGCTGGCCGCCGATCACCCCTTCACGCTGGAAGGCAATCTGTTGATGATCGATCATGGCCATGGCCTTGTCAGCGCCTTCCTTCATCTTTCCCGCATCGATGTGAAACTCGGCCAGCCTGTGATTCAGGGGCAGCGGATCGGGGCCATCGGCGCGACCGGGCGGGCCACCGGTCCCCATCTTCACTGGGGTGTGCGCTGGAATGAGGCGCGGATCGATCCCATGCTGCTCGTTGATGCCGCAACGGAAAAATAGTTGGAAACGCGCATGGAACGTAATTTTGTCGCAGGTGTTTGCGCGAGGCTGGACTGATAGTTTCACAGCCTTTCACAATGCTATAACAATATCGTTAAACATCTGTCTAATAGCGATGGCGTACCCATGTTGCAAAATAGCGACAGTCAAAATCAAATCGAAGAAGCTGTCCGCCTCATTGCTTTACACTCTTAAAACGTGTGAGCAGACTAGCTGACAGTACGGATGAGGAGGGCTTGCTGTCGGGCTCCTTTCCCCTCCCCATGCGTCAAAACAAGCGTGCGGGTGACACCCGTTCGCGCTCCAGAGCAAGGGACTGGATAGTGAAGACAAGCTCGAATAACGCGTGGCTGCGCGGAAGCGCGGCGCTGCAGGCGCTTGCATTGGCAGGCGCCGGTTTTACCTCTTTCTCCGCGCCTGCCTTTGCGCAGGCGGCACAGGCTCCTCAGCAAGCAACGCCAGAAGAGCCCGAAGCGACGATCGTCGTTACCGGGTCGATCCTGCGTCAGGACGTGAACAACACGCCCTCGCCTGTCTCGGTGCTGACCTCCGAATCGCTGGACCAGCGTGGCATCCAGACGACACAGGAAGCGCTTCAGCGCATATCGTCCAACAATGGCGCCGCGCTGACCAACAGCTTTTCGGCAAATGGCGCGTTCGCGGCGGGCGCGTCCGCCGTCTCGCTCCGTGGTCTTTCCACCAGTTCGACGCTGGTGCTCTTCGACGGCCAGCGCGCTGCCTATTATCCGCTGGCGGATGACGCGACCCGCAACTTCGTCGACTTGAACACCATTCCCGACGACATCGTCGATCGCGTCGAAGTGCTGCGCGATGGCGCGTCATCGACCTACGGTGCTGACGCGATCGCGGGCGTCATCAACGTCATCACGAAGAAGCAGTTCAAGGGGATTGGTGGCCGTATCGAAGGTGGAATCACGGAACGGGGCGATGGCGAAAACTACCGCATCATCCTGACCGCCGGCACCGGCGACCTTGGGCGCGACGGCTATAATATCTATGCCAGCGGTTTCTGGTATCGCCAGAATGCTCTCTATAATCGTGACAGGCCCTATCCCTATAATTCGCAGGATCAGTCGGGTATTTGCCGTGACGGCGTTTGTGGACCCCAGGTCGGCCCCAATGGCGGTTCGATCAATCCGTCCAGCACTGGCTATGTCGGCTGGGCGGACGCCACGGGAACCAGCGACCGCCGCTCCTTTGCGACGACCTTTTTCGTCGCGCCCACCAATTCGCTCAGCGCACTCGATGATCCACTGGGTCGTTATCAGATCCTCAATCCGGCGGCGGGCTGTATCGCTGGAGAGACACCCTATACGCTCACCGCAGCGGAACTGGCTGATACGGATCAGAATGCGTTCGCACCCAACACCGTCTGCCAGGGCGACTTGGTACGCCAATATGGCGTGATCTCGCCCCGGATCGAACGCTTCGGCGGGGCGCTGAAGGCCACCGTGGCGGTCACCGATGACATCGAGGCATCCTTCACCGCCAACTATCTGCAGAGCAAGGTAAGCTACAGCGGTGAACCGGCGACCATCCGTGCCAATGGTCCTGCCGGCATCGCTTTCCCCCGCTTCAGCACCTATAATAACGGCCTGCCCAACGCGCCGGGTTCGTTCGCTCTCGCTCTTCCGGTCTATGTCTGCCCGCTGGTCAACGGCTTGCCGCAGGCGAACTGCGACGCGACGAATGGCACGCTCAATCCCAACAATCCGTTCGCGTCGCAGGGCCTGCAAGCGCGCATCATGGGTCGTATCCCGAACCTTACCGAGTTCAATCAGACACTCAGCCGCACCTATCGCGGTGCCTTCTCCATCGCGGGTCCGATCACCGACAGCTGGAATTTCGCGGCGGATATCGTCGGCATGCGTACCGACCTCACCCGGACGCAGACGGGCTATGTCTACATCCAGCACCTGCTGAATGTGGTGGCGGATGGCAGCTATAATTTCGTTAACCCGCTGTCCAACAGCCAATCAACGCTGGACTATCTGTCGCCCGACAACATAACCAAGTCCAAGTCGGAACTTTATGCGGCCCAGTTGAGCTTCAACGGCACGCTGTTCGAACTGCCCGCTGGCCCCGTCCAGCTGGGCTTTGGTGGCCAGATCCGTCTGGAATCCATTGATGCGCCGAGCGCCAACGCCGACTTCGCCGGTCCGACCGAACGCTATTTCGTCATCAACGCCTTCGGCACCAAGGGCGAACGAGTCGTCCGTTCAGGCTTCTTCGAATTGAACGTCCCCGCGTTCGAAGGGTTCGACGTCAACGCTTCGGGCCGCTACGATAGTTATAACAGCGGTCAGAGCGCCTTCTCGCCTAAGGTTGGCTTCCGTTACAAGCCGTTCGATTCGCTCACGCTGCGCGGCACCTGGTCGCGGGGCTTCCGTATTCCCAGCTTCGCCGAAGCCAACGCGCTGCCGACAACGGGCTTCGTGAACAATACGTCGGGCACCTTCCCGGACTCCTACCTCGCCCAGTTTGGATGCAGCAAAGCGACCTTTGCCAGTTGTCCGACCTATCTCAATGCCAGCAGCTATGGCCAGACCCAGCTGGCCAGCCCCAATCTGGATCCCGAAAAGTCGACCAGCTGGACGGCGGGCGTGATCTTCGAACCGACCCGGAACATTCGGCTCAGCGTCGATTATTACAACATCAAGAAGAAGGGCGCGATCATTCCGGCACCCTACGGTCCGGCGCTGGCTGCCTATTATTCCGGTCAGGCGATCCCGGCGGGCTACAACATCATCCAGGATTCGCCCGATCCGCAGCATCCCGGTGCCCTGCCCCGCGTCGCCTATGTCCAGGCGCCGCTCATCAACGCCAACACCTTGCGCTCCGAAGGCCTGGACTTCGCGGCGACCGGCCGGTTCGATTTCGGCGACGTGCGCCTCACCAGCTCGCTGGAGGCGACCTACATCATCAACCTCGACACCGTCTTCGCAGATGGCACGGTGGAAAGCTACGAAGGGACGCTCGGCAACAACAGCCTGACCGCCGGTTCGGGCACGCCCGAATGGCATGGGAGCTGGACCAACACGCTGGAATGGAAGCGCTGGACCCTGTCGGCCACCGCAGAATATTTCGGCGGCTATAATCTGTCGGCGGAGGATATCGAGGGGCCGGGCACGTCCGGCGATTGCGGCCTGCTCTCGCCGCAGTTCGTCAAGTGCAACGTCAAACCCTATATCACCGTCGACCTCACCACCAGCTACAAGCTCAACGACAATTTCACGCTCTATCTGAACGTGCTGAACGCCTTCGACGATCTGCCGCCGATTGACCCGATCACCTACGGGGCGAACAATTACAACCCTGTACAGGGCGGCACCGGCATCTATGGCCGCGCCTATCGCGTTGGTGTGAAAGCGAACTTCTGATCGCAGCGATCAAGGCTGAAAAGCGGAAGGGGCGCCGGTCATTCCGGCGCCCCTTTTCGCTATCAACCCCGAGGGGGAGGGCAATATGCTTATCCCACACTCAACTGAAGAGCCCCATCGCCCTCGTCAACCCGCACCTTCGACCCGTCCGGCACTTCGCCGCGCAGGATGAGGTCCGCCAGCGGATCCTGCAAGTAACGCTGTACCGCCCGCTTCAGCGGCCTTGCGCCATAGACCGGATCATAGCCGACCCGCCCCAGCCACACGCGCGCGCCATCGGTCAGGTCGAGCGTCACCTTGCGGTCCTTCAGCAGCTTGCCGATCCGCGCGACCTGGATGTCCACGATCGGCGCCATATGGGCAGCGCCCAGGCGATGGAACAGGATCACCTCGTCCAGCCGGTTCAGGAATTCCGGCCGGAAATGGGCGCGGACGATGTCCATCACCTGATCCTCGACCTTCTCAACCGGCTCGTCGTCGGCGAGGCTGGCGATGAACTGGCTACCCAGGTTCGACGTCAGCACGATGATCGTGTTGGTGAAATCCACCGTCCGACCCTGCCCATCGGTCAACCGGCCATCGTCCAGCACCTGCAGCAGCACGTTGAACACGTCGCCGTGCGCCTTTTCCACCTCGTCGAACAGGACGACCTGATAAGGCCGCCGCCGCACCGCTTCGGTCAGCACGCCGCCTTCCTCATAGCCGACATAGCCCGGAGGCGCACCGATGAGGCGAGCGACCGAGTGTTTCTCCATGAACTCGCTCATGTCGATCCGCACCATCGCGCTGTCATCGTCGAACAGGAACCCGGCGAGCGCCTTGGTCAGCTCCGTCTTGCCCACACCCGTGGGGCCAAGGAACAGGAAGCTGCCCAATGGCCGATTCGGGTCCTGCAAGCCGGCACGCGAACGGCGGACGGCGGTGGAGACGGCCTTCACCGCATCGGCCTGTCCGATGACGCGCTTGCCCAGCTCCTCTTCCATTGCGAGCAGCTTTTCACGCTCGCCTTCCATCATCTTGTCGACAGGAATGCCGGTCCAGCGCGACACGACGCCGGCGATGTCCTCGCTCGTCACTTCCTCGCGCAGCATCGCGCCCGCGCTCGCGCCCTCGGCTTCGGAGATCTTGCGCTCCAGTTCGGGGATGCGGCCATAGGCCAGCTCGCCAGCCTTGGCGAGATCACCCGCCCGCTGCGCCTGCTCCAGCTCGACGCGCGCGGCGTCGAGCTGCTCCTTGAGCTTGCTCTCTCCCGCGATCTTGTCCTTTTCCGCCTGCCAGCGCTGGGTCAGCGCCGCCGACTGTTCCTCCAGATTGGCAAGCTCCTCTTCCAGCGCGTCGAGCCGATCCTTGGACGCCTTGTCCGTCTCCTTTTTCAGCGCCTCGCGTTCGATCTTCAGCTGGATGATCCGCCGGTCGAGCGTTTCTATCTCCTCGGGCTTGGACTCCACCTCCATACGCAGCCGGCTCGCGGCCTCGTCCATCAGGTCGATGGCCTTGTCCGGCAGGAAGCGGTCGGTGATGTAGCGATTGGACAGGGTCGCCGCCGACACGATCGCGCCGTCGGTGATCCGCACGCCATGGTGCAGCTCATATTTTTCCTTGAGGCCCCGCAGGATGGATATGGTGTCCTCTACCGTCGGCTCGCCCACAAAGATGGGCTGGAATCGCCGCTGCAGCGCCGGGTCCTTCTCCACATATTTCCGATATTCATCGAGCGTGGTCGCGCCGATGCAGTGCAGCTCGCCGCGCGCGAGAGCAGGCTTCAGCAGGTTGCCGGCGTCCATTGCGCCTTCGGATTTGCCAGCGCCGATCAGCGTGTGCATCTCGTCGATGAAGAGGACGATCTGGCCCTCGCCAGCCTTCACCTCGTCCAGGACGCCCTTCAGGCGCTCCTCGAATTCGCCGCGATATTTCGCGCCCGCGATCAGCGATCCCATGTCCAGCGCCATCAGCGTGCGATCCTTGAGCGTATCGGGCACGTCGCCATTGGCGATGCGCAGCGCCAGCCCTTCCGCGATCGCGGTTTTGCCGACGCCCGGGTCGCCGATCAGCACAGGGTTGTTCTTGGTCCGCCGGGCGAGAATCTGGATGGTCCGGCGGATTTCCTCGTCGCGGCCGATCACCGGGTCGAGCTTGCCTTCGCGCGCCGCTTCGGTCAGGTCCCGCGCGAATTTCTTGAGCGCATCATAGCGGTCCTCCGCGCCGGTCGTGTCCGCCGTGCGCCCGCCGCGCAGAGTGTTGATCGCGGCGTTCAGTCCTTCGGCCTTGACGCCCGCAACGGCAAGAGCCTTGCCCGCAGCCGTAGTGGTGGCAAGGGTGAGGGCCAGCAGCAGCCGTTCGACCGTGACGAAGCTGTCTCCCGCCTTGGCCGCGACCTGTTCGGCGCTGTCGAGCACCCGTACCGCGTCGTTATCCAGGCCCGGCGTCTGCTGCGCGCCGCTGCCGGACACGGCCGGCACCTTGGCCAGCGCCGCGTCCGTCTCGCGCACCGCAGCGGCAGGGTCGCCGCCCGCCGCCTGGATGAGGCCCGAGGCCATGCCTTGGTTGTCCTCCAGCAAGGCTTTGAGCAGATGTTCCGGGCTGATCCGCTGATGATTCATCCGGATCGCGACGGTCTGCGCCGACTGGAGGAAACCCTTGGCGCGGTCTGTGAATTTTTCGAGGTTCATGACATCCCCTTCGTGAAACTGGTCAGGATGTAGTGTTGCCGAAAAGCCACACAAGGGGCACTCCGTAATTATCCGTAACCGAAGCGTCTGCGTGAGGTTCCCTTGGGTTGTCTTCGCCGCCGCATCCGTCGGCCGCACGCGCAATGCGCATTGCGCGGCGGGAAGGCCTTGCTATGGTGCGCTGCCTGCGGCCTTCCCCGCTAACGCCGTGGTCTTTTATGGATTTTCATGAGGCGCCGATGACTTTTTCGCTTCTGTCGCGCCGGCTGGCCCTGACGCTCAGCCTGTCCTCGCTTGCGCTGGTGCCGATGACGCAGCCAGTGGCGGCCGCGCCCGCGACAGCCTCCTCGGTGGCGCCCGCCCCGCTCTCCAGCCTCGTCGCGGCGGTCGACATTCCCTATCAGCAGTTCACCCTGAGCAATGGTCTGCGCGTCATCGTCCATACCGACCGCAAGGCGCCGGTGGTGGCCGTGTCGGTCTGGTATCATGTCGGTTCCCGCTTCGAACCGCAGGGCAAGACCGGCTTTGCGCATCTGTTCGAACATCTCATGTTCTACGGCTCGGAAAATGCCGACGGGCCCTTTTTCGGCCGGCTAGAGGATATCGGCGCGACCGACTGGAACGGCACGACCTGGTTCGACCGCACCAATTATTTCGAAACGGTGCCGACCGGCGCGCTCGACCGGGCGCTGTTCCTTGAATCCGACCGGATGGGGCATCTGCTGGGCGCGGTCACCCAGACCAAGCTCGATGCCCAGCGCAGCGTCGTGCAGAATGAAAAGCGGATGGGCGAGAATGAGCCCTACGGCCTGGTCGAATATGCCCAGCTCGCCGCCATGCTGCCGGAAGGGCATCCCTATCGCCACTCCACGATTGGATCGATGGCGGATCTGAACGCCGCCAGCCTTGCGGATGTGCAGAACTGGTTCAGGACGCATTATGGCCCGAACAATGCGGTGCTGGTGCTGGCCGGCGACATCGATCTGCCGACTGCCAGGGCCAAGGTCGAAAAATGGTTCGGCAACATTCCCGCCGGTCCCGCGCCGAAGGATGTCGACGCCACCGTGCCGACGCTCGGTCATGACGTCGAAAAGCTGATGCACGACAATGTCGCGGCCACCCGGCTCTACCGCAACTGGATCGTGCCCGGCGTCAACTCGGACGATCTGCCCCAGCTTGACCTCGCCATGGCGGTCTTCGGCGGACTGGGTTCCTCGCGGCTCGACAATATCCTGGTGCGGGGCGAAAAGGTCGCGGTCGGGGTGAAGGCCAGCATCCAGCCGTTCGAGAAGCTTTCAATCGCCGAGATCACCGTCGACGTGAAGCCGGGGCAGGATGCGGTGGCGGTCGGCAAGCGGCTGGATCAGCTGCTCGCTGACTATCTCGCCAAGGGCCCGACCGCGGACGAGGTGCAGCGCGCCGCGACCCAGCAGCTCTCGGGCACGATCGGTGGCCTGGAAAAGGTCGGTGGTTTCGCCGGCAAGGCGGTGACCCTGGCCGAAGGCGCGGTCTATTCGGGCGATCCGGCGCAGTATAAGAAGGATCTTGCCGCCTACGCAGGCGCGACACCGCAGTCGGTCGGAAACGCGGCGCGCAAATGGCTGGGGCGGCCGGTGTTCCGGCTCACCGTGGCGCCCGGCCAGCGTTCGGCTGAAGATAATGCGCTTGCAGGCAATGCGACCCATCATCCCGCCTATTTCCGCGATCCCAAGAAGCCCGCGCCCGTCGCTTCAACCCCGCCGCCGCCGACCAAGGTTGCGGAGCCGGCGATCGAGCCGGTCAAGGACCTGGACTTTCCTGCGGTCGAACATGCGAGTCTGAAAAACGGCATCCCGGTCGTCTTCGCGCGCCGGGCGACTGTGCCCGTGGTGCGCGTGTCGGTCTCGTTCGACGCCGGCAACGCCGCCGACGACAAGGCGAAGCTCGGCACGGCGGGGCTGACGACGGCGCTGCTTGACGAAGGCACGAAGACACGCAGTTCGATCCAGATCGCCGAGCAGCAGGAGCGGCTGGGCGCTTCGATCAGCGCGGGCAATGGCATGGATACGACCAATGTCGGCCTCTATGCGCTGAAGCCCAATCTTGACGCCTCGCTGGCGCTGCTGGCCGATGTGATCCGCAATCCGGCCTTCGCCCCCGATGAGGTGGAACGGTTGCGCGGACAGATGGTGACCAGGATCGCGGCGGAAAAGACCGAACCGATGCCGATCGCGCAGCGCCTGCTGCCGCCGCTCCTCTATGGGCCGGCGCATCCCTATGGCATTCCCTTCACCGGCTCCGGTACGGAAAGCGGCGTCAAGGCGGTGACCCGGGACGACCTCGTCGCTTTTCACCAGACCTGGCTGCGGCCGGACAATGCGACGATCTTCGTGACCGGCGACACGACGCTCGCTGACGTCATGCCGTTGCTCGAAAAGCGCTTCGGCGATTGGAAGGCGCCTAAGGCGCCGAAGGGCAGCAAGATCTTCCGCATGGATCGTATGATGCGCCCCGCGCGCATCATCCTGGTGGACAAGCCGCAAAGCCCGCAGTCGATGATCTTGGCGGGCCTGTTGACGGCCAAGCGCGGCACCGACAATCCGATCACGCTGATCACCGCCAATGAAGTGCTGGGCGGCAGTTCGACCTCCCGCCTCATCATGGACCTGCGCGAAACGAAGGGCTGGGCCTATTATGCGGGCACGGGCCTGCCGGGCGTCAAGGAAACCATACCGCTGCTCGTCTATGCCCCGGTGCAGACCGACAAGACAGGCGAGTCCATCATCGCCGCGCGTAAGGACATTCGCGACTTTCTGACGGCGAAGGGCACGACCGAAACGGAGCGCAACCAGACGATCAACAGCCAGATCCTCTCGCTGCCGGGCAGTTTCGAAACCTCGTCGGACCTGCTCGCCGCGATGATGCGCAATCGGATGCTCGGCCGGCCGGACGATTATTATGAACAGCTTCCCGCCATATACCGCAGAATGACGGTGGCGGACCTCGACAAGGCCGCACGCGAGGCGATCGAGCCCGACCGGTTGATCTGGGTCGTTGTCGGCGATGCGAAGCTGGTGCGGCCGCAGCTTGACGCTGTCGGCCTGCCGGTCGAGATGGGCACGCTCGCCGACTGAGGCGACGATAAGGAGAAAGAACAATGGCAGATGTCGATGGAGCCTATGATTGCGTGGCCAAGACGCCGCTCGGGGAACAGAAGGGGGTGCTGACCGTCATCAGCGCCGGCGACGGCTTTCACGGGACTTTCGCAGGCCTGCTCGGGTCTCTCGATGTGGCCGATGGTAAGGTCGACGGCAATCGGCTGAGCTGGAAAATGAACATGACCATGCCCATGCCGGTGACGATGGACTGTGAGGCCGAGGTGAACGGCGACAGCATCAGCGGGACGATGCAGCTGGGCGCGTTCGGGGCGGCTGGATTCACCGGCACGCGTCGCGGCTGAATAGGTAACTGGCGACCGTCAGGTCCCTTGACGTGAGGTGTTAGTTAGCTATCTAAGTGTTATGTCCCGGTCGGAGCTCAAGCGCGCGCTCGCGCAAAAGGTGCCTCAGGTGGCGCGCAACTGGCGCCACCTTGCTGACGATGTGCTTGCGGAGCTGCGGATCTCCAACAGCGCCGGCTGGTGCCTGGTCCACCTCGACCGGATGGATCCGGACGTTCGGCAGGCAGATCTTGCCGAAGAATTGGGCATCACCCAGCCTTCTCTGGTGCGCACCTTGCACCAGCTGGAAGGGATGGGTCTGGTCGAGCGCGTCCAAAATCCGGAGGACAAGCGGTCCAACCGGGTCGCGCTGACCGCGGCCGGTCAGGCCCTTGCGCAGCGGATCGAGCAGCGCTTGAGCGAATTGCGTCGGGAACTGCTCGAGGGCGTGCCCGATGCCGCGATCGAGATTGTCGTCAATCTGATGGAGCTGCTCGGCCGCCGCATCGCCGAGCGCCGCCAGCAGCCATGAGCGAGCGCTTCGGCTGGCCCGCCGCGCTCTTTTCCCTCAAATGTTTGGCCGCTGGCATGCTGGCGCTTTTTATTGCGTTCAGCATCGGCCTGGAACGGCCCTATTGGGCGTTCCTGACATCCTACATCGTCGCTCAGCCTATGGCCGGCGCGGTCATTTCCAAGGGCGTGTTCCGCGTCGTGGGGTCGATCGTGGGCGGTGCATTCTCCGTCGCGATCGTACCGCCGCTGTCGAACGCGCCCGAACTCCTGTCGCTTGCGATGGCGTCATGGCTGGGCCTGTGCGTTTTCGTGTCCCTGCTCGATCGTACGCCGCGCGCCTACATGTTCGTGCTCGCCGGCTATACCGCCTGCCTGATCGTCTTTCCCAGCGTCGATGCGCCGGAAACGATCTTCACCGTCGCGACATTGCGCGTGCAGGAGATATTGATCGGCATCCTCAGCGCCAGCCTCGTGCATGGCGTGATATTTCCCGGGTCGGTGAGCGCGGTCCTGCTCGCCCGCGTGCAAGCGATCCTGCGCGATGCCGAACGCTGGTCTCATGACGCCATCGCCACCGCCCCTGTCGAAGGGCTGGAGGCCGAGCGCCGCCGGCTCGCACAGGACATCGCCGAATTGCACCAGCTGTCGATCCACCTGCCTTTCGACGTGTCGCGTCTGGCGCCGCGGATCAGGACCGTGCGCGCGATGCAGGATCAGCTCTCGCTCCTTCTGCCGCTGGGGGCGGCGGTGGAGGACCGCCTGGCTGAACTGAAAGCGGCAAGCAGGGGCATCGTGCCCGCCCCGACCGAGGCTCTGATCGCGGACGCTCGCGCCTGGCTGGCGGGGATGGGGGACGACAGCGCGGCGCGCGCGGCTGGCCCCCAAGCGTTGATCGATCGCTGCGCCGCGCTGGAGCCGCCAGCCAGCGCCGCCATGGACTGGGCGGCGATGATGCGGATGAGCCTGTATGCGCGCTTGGCGACGCTGATCGTCGCGCACCGCGACTGCCGCGACCTGTATGACCAGATGGCTATCCACAGCCGCCAGCCAGTCAACCCCCGCGTCGGGGAACTGCTGGAAGGGCGCCGCAATCGCGAACTGCACCGCGATTATGCCGGGGCGGCGCGCGGGGCGTTCGGGGCGTTCATCACCATCCTGATCGGTTGCGCGCTGTGGATAGGCAGCGGCTGGCAGGACGGCAGCACGGCCGTGATGTTGGGCGGGGTGTTCCTCGCGCTCTTCGCTGGGTTCGACAATCCGGCCGCCCCGATCAAGGGCTTCATGGTGGGAACGCTGATCGCGTCGGCGCTCGGTGCTCTCTATGGCTATGCGATCATGCCTCGGCTGGATGGCTTTGCGATGCTGGCCGCCGCGCTCGCGCCGCCGCTGCTGGTGCTGGGGGCGATGCTCGCCTCGCCGCAATGGAGCGGGATCGCGACGCCAACCCTGCTCGGCCTGGGCAGTCCCGCCCTGTTGTCCGACCGCTATGTCAACGAATTCGCCGCTTTCGTGAACGGCAATCTCGCGCAGCTGGTCGGCATCTGGTTCGCCATCATCATGGCGGGCCTGCTCCAGTCCGCCGGCGTCGAAGGTGCGATCCGCCGCACCATCCGGGCGACCTGGAACGACCTCGCCACCCGCAGCTCGATGATGACCACGCCCGACGTGCGCGGTTGGGTCAACCGGATGCTTGACCGCATCGCGCTGCTGGCACCGCGCCTCTCGATCGCGCGGCAGGAGGGAAGCGACCTGCTCTTCCACGCCCTGCGGGATTTGCGTACCGGGGTGGCGATAGGCGAATTGCGGCGGTTGCGGCTGACGCTGCCGGCCGAAGAGGATGCGCCGCTCGCCCGTGTGCTGGAGGATGTGGCGCGCCATTATCGCGGGCTGGACCCTGACAGCCCGGCGCCTGCGGAACCTGCCCTGCTTGCAGACATCGACCAGGCGATCGGGGCGCTGTCGCGCAACGAAAGCTCCGTCGTCCGGCGAGACGGCATGCTGGCGTTGGTCAGTTTGCGGCGAAACCTCTTCCCGGCAGGTCCAGCCTATCGGAATATGCCGGCATGACGGGAGAGATCGCGTTGGGCGGGGTGTTCGTGCCCACGCTGCTGCTGGTGGCGGTGTTCGCGCTGCTGCTCAGCTGGCTGGCGACGCGGCTGCTCGGCGCGCTCGGCCTCTATCATTATCTTGCCTATCGCGCGCTCGTCGATCTCAGCCTCTTCATCCTGATCCTGGGCGCTCTCGCCTTCTTCCTGCCCCCTCTCGGAATCCGTCCATGAACCGTCTTGCCAGCACGCTGGGCCGCAGCGCCGCCACCATCCTCATCGTCCTGGCTGCCATCTTCGTGGCGCTGTGGATGTGGAACCATTATGAGCGCAGTCCCTGGACACGCGACGGGCGCGTGCGCGCTGACGTGGTGCGGGTCACGCCCGATATCGGCGGCCTGGTGACCGCGGTCGCGGTGCATGACAACCAGCAGGTGAAGGCCGGCGACCTGCTCTTCGTGATTGACCGGCCGCGCTACGAACTGGCGCTGGAGCAAGCCGATGCTGCGGTGGCGAGCGCGCGGGCGACGCTGGGACAGGCGCGGCGCGAAGCCACGCGCGACCTTGCGCTGGGTGATCTCGTCGCGGCTGAGGCGCATGAACAGAATGTAGCGCGCGTGGCGACCGCGCAGGCCACCCTTGCCCAGGCGATCAGCCAGCGCGATGCCGCCGCGCTCAATCTGCGCCGCACGCGCGTGGCGGCCTCCGTCAACGGCGTGGTCACCAATCTCGACCTTCATGTCGGTGACTATGTGGCGGCGGGCAAGCAGGCGATGGCGCTGGTCGATCGTGACAGCCTGCGCGTCGAAGGCTATTTCGAGGAAACCAAGCTGCCGCTCGTGTGCGTCGGCGCGCCGGTCAAGGTGCGCCTGATGGGCGAGGCTACCGACCTCGATGGACGGGTCGAAAGCATCGCCTACGGCATCAATGACACGACCCGCAGCGATTCAGGCAATCTGCTGCCGACAGTGCAGCCCACCTTCTCCTGGGTGCGGCTGGCGCAGCGCATCCCGGTTCGGGTCAAGCTGGACAAGGTGCCGGCGGGCATGCGCCTGATCGCGGGGCGAACGGCCACGGTGACCGTGGAGCCGGTGAACAAGGGGCAGGCGGGGAACTGCCGGCATGCCTGATATCCTGATGGAACGATGCCGCCGCATGGGCAGGCGCCTGCCGCTGCTGGCCCTTGCCCTTGCCGCCTGCACCACCGCAGGGCCAGACTACCGGCCGCCCGATCATTCGGTCGCAGCGGCCCCCGGCGCGCAGGGCTCTTTTCACTCGGCGCAGGGTGCAGGCATCAGCCAGGCCGACCTGCCTGACCATTGGTGGCACCTCTATGACGACCCGAAGCTCGACACGCTGGTCGAGCAAGCGCTGGCCGCGAACAGCGACCTTCGCGTGGCGCAGGCCAATATCGCCGCAGCGCAGGCCGTGCTGCGTGAGGCCGAGGCGGGGCGTACGGTCAGCACCGCCGTCAGCGGTGGCGTGACGCTCGACCGGCCCTCTGGCACCGGGCTCAGCCTGCCGGGCACCGTCAATTATGATCTGGGGCTGGGCGCCTCCTATCCGCTCGACCTCAACGGCCGGATCAGGCGCGCGGTCGAGGCGAGCGGCGCTGAGCTGGAAGCCGTGGTGGCGGCGCGCGACTATGTGCGTGTGAGCGTCGCGGCGGCTACCGCACGGGCCTATGCCCAGGTTTGCGCGGCCAATTACTCGCTGGCCGTCAACCGCCGCGTCGTCGCCTTGCAAGAGCAGACGCTGGACGCCACTCGCCGCCTGTTCCGAGGCGGGCGCGGCACGGCCTTTGATGTCAGCCGCGCGCAGGCAGCGGTGGACGCCAGCGCGGCGACCCTCCCGGCGTTCGAGGCGCAACGGCAGACGGGACTCTATCTGCTGGCCACACTGACCGGGCGGCCACCCGCCGACTATCCCCGCGAGGTCGAAGGGTGCGCGGCGCTGCCGGGCCTCGTCCGCCCCTTGCCCGTGGGCGACGGCGCCGCGCTGATCCGGCGGCGGCCTGACATCCGGCAGGCGGAACGGACCATCGCTGCCGATACCGCGCGCCTCGGCGTGGCGATGGCCGACCTCTACCCGCAGGTCAGCATCGGCGGGTCAATCGGATTGGCCGGCCCGCTCAGGGATCTGGGCTCGGGGGCCTCCCTGGGCTTCAGCCTGGGACCGCTGCTCAGCTGGACCTTCCCCAATCGCCCGGTGGTCAAGGCGCGCATCGCCGGCGCCGATGCGCGGGTGCAGGGGGATTTCGCCGCCTTCGACGGCGCTGTGCTGGACGCGCTGCGCCAGACGGAAACGGCGCTCGAAAATTATCGCCGCGATGCAGAGCGGGCGACGGCGCTGGAGCGCGCCCGCCGGAGCGCGGCGGTGTCGGCCGGGCAGGCGGGCAAGCTGTTCCGCTTCGGTCGCGGCGATTTCCTCTCGCTGCTGGACGCGCAGCGCAGTCTTGCCAGCGCGGAAGCTGCGGCGGCGACGGCCCGCGTGCAACTGGTGCAGGACCAGATCGCCGTCTTCCTGGCGCTCGGCGGAGGCTGGACCTGATCGGGCGAGAAAAAAGCCCGCCGATCTGTTGACCGGCGGGCAACTGAAGCATGGTGCGACCCGAAGGCTTCAGTATTGAACGGTAACGGTCACCGCACGGCGGTTCTGCGCCCAGGCGGCCTCATCCGATCCCAGCGCGGCAGGCCGTTCCTTGCCGTAGCTGACGGTATTCATGCGGCTGGGGTCGATGCCCAGCGAGGCGAGATAATTTTTCGCGGCATTGGCGCGGCGTTCGCCCAACGCGATATTATAGTCGCGGGTGCCGCGTTCGTCGGCATGGCCCTCGATCGTGACGCGGACATTGGGGTTCTGCTGCAGCCAGGCGGCCTGGCTCTGCAGTGTCTGCTGGTCCTGCGCGTCGACATCATATTGATCGGTGTCAAAGAAGATGCGGTCGGACGAGACGGAGGCGACGAAATCCTCCTGGCTGCCCTTGGCCGGCCCTGCGGGCGTGGTGGTGCCAGTGCCGGTCTGCGTGCTGGTGTCGGCGGGCGGCGGCGGCAGTTCCTTGGGCGCCTTCTTGCCACACGCCGCGAGTGCCAGCACCGAAGCGGCGATCAGAAGGGGGCGGTTGAGTTTCATCGAAGTCTCCTCAAAAAATCCGTGAAGTCGTTACGACTTCGCGACGAAGTTGTTCCCTTGTCAGGGCAAGAGCGGTCCCCAGGCAGGGTCGGAGCCGCTGAGCGGCGTCGGGATGCGGCGTTCGTTCACGCCCGTCAGGTCCACCTGCCAAACCTGGCTTACGCCATCGCGGCCGGGGGTCGTGCGGAAGAATTGCAGCACCCGCCCATTGGGCGACCAGCTGGGCTGCTCATCCTGCCAGCCATTGGTGAGGATGCGCTCGTTATCGCCATTGGGCGTCATGACCGCGATCTTGAAGTCGCCCGAAATCTTGGTGAAGGCGATGAGGTCGCCGCGCGGGCTCCATTCCGGCGTCGCATAGCGCCCGCCGCCGTGGCTGATCCGGCGCTGCGCCGAACCGTCGGCATTCATGACATAGATTTGCTGGCTGCCCGAACGGTCGCTCTCGAACACGACCTTCGTTCCGTCGGGCGAATAGCTGCCGCCGACATCGATGCCGGGCGCGGTGGTGAGCCGCATCGGCGTGCCGCCACCCGCAGCCACGCGATAGATGTCGGTATTGCCCGCGACCGCCATGGAAAACAGGATGTTGCGGCCATCGGGCGACCAGCGCGGGGCGAAGGTGGCATTGTTGCTCTCGGTCACCAGCCGCTGCTTGCCCGTGCCGATGTCATAGACATAGATGCGCACCCGGCTGCCCAGATAGCTGACATAGACGATCGATTTGTAGTCGGGCGAAAAGCGCGGCGTCAGCGCGATCGACTGGCCGTTGGTGATGAAGCGGTGGTTCGCGCCGTCCGAATCCATGATGGCGAGCCGTTTGGTGCGGTTTCCTTTCGGCCCGCTTTCCGCGATATAGGCGATGCGGCTGTCGAAGAAGGGGCTTTCTCCCGACAGGCGGGCATAGATGGCGTCGGCGCATTTATGCGCGGCGCGGCGCCAGTCGCGCGGCGCGACGACATAGCCCTGGCGCGTCAGCTCCTGCTTGAGTGCCACGTCGTAGAGATAGCAGCCGACGGTGATGTCCGCCTCGCCTCCGGTGGTGCGCACGAACCCCTGGACCAGCGCCTGATAGGCGCTCCACTTGTCATAGGCGGGGCTGGTGACCTCGGCGAAGCCGATGGTGGGGATGCCAGCCGGCCCGGATGGTTCGAACAGGCCAGATCCCTTGAGGTCGGACGCGATCACTTCCGCGATCTTGCGGCCGAGTTCGGTCGACGACCCCGCCGGCGTCGACACTTCCGCCTGCGCGGGCAGGGCGGGCACGACGATCTTGAGGTTGGACGCGGACTCGTCGGTGACGTCGACGCTGAGCTGGGCCCGGGTCATGGGGGCGAAGGCTATCAGCAGCAGTGCGCCCAGCGCGGCCACGGCCTTCCCGGTCCTTGTGGGTGCGATCATTGCGAGAGCCTCTTGTCGAAGGAAATGCGGAGGGATTTCCAGCCGTCATAAAGATCGGCCGGAAGCTTGAATGGAGCGGCGAGCTTGATCGCGCGGATGGCCAGTTCCTGGTGCAGCTTCACCTGCGCGCGGTTGCTGTCGGTGATGCCGGTGGTGTTGAATATCTGCGGACTGCCGATGATCGCGCCATCCTTTGAAAGCTGCACGTCGACAAAGGTGCGCAACTGCTCGACGTCAGCGCCGGTCGGTGACTTCCAGTAGGGCTTCACCTGCCGCCGGATCTCCGCGTCCAGGGCAGCCTTCTGCGCCGGGCCCATGGCGACGGCGGGCGGCGGCGCGGCCTTGCGCGGCGCGTCAGATTCCGTGTCGATCCCTTTGAGGAAATCCTTGCCCAGCAGCGATCCCTTGGGCTTGTCCGCTTTCCCCTGGCCGGATGCGCGCGCGGGGGTGTCCGCCTTTGCCTTGGGTGCCGGCTTCTGGGCGGACTTGGCCGGGGCGGCGGCAGGCTGGGGCTTTTGCTGGCTCGGCTTGGCGGTCGGCCTTTCCGGTGCTGGCTTGGGTTTCGCCGCCGCCTTCGGCACGTCCTTCCTGGGCGGAGAGGGCGCTGGCTTGGGTGGTGCGGGCGTCGGCTCAGGTTGCGGTTGCGGTTGCGGTTCAGGCTGCGGCGCGGGCGCGGCATCTTCCGTGGGGCCTTTTTCCGGTGCGACGCTGGGCGGGGGCGGCTCAGTCGACACTTGCGGCGCGGTCGATTTCAGCGCCACCTCGTCCACCAGGCTGACATCCATGGGCGGCGAGTTCAGCTTCAGGGGGTTGGGGGTGGCAAGGAAGCCGACCGACAGCAGGCCGAACAGCAGGACATGTCCCGCCGTCGCCACGCCCAGGCCGATCTTCTCCGCACGCTCCATCGCCACGTCCTGCGGCCCCTATTCTGAATGACCGCTGACCGAACCCGCTTCGGTTCCGGTGCTGACCAGCGCAACCTTGTTGAGGCCCGCGCGGTTCAGTTCGCCCATCACCCGCATCACCCGGCCATAATCGAGCGCGGTATCGGCGCGGAGGAAGATTTGCGGTGGCGTCTTGCCCGCGCTGGCGGACATGAGCTCGGCCAGGCGATCGGGCAGGTCGGCGTCGCTCACCTGATCCTCGTCGATATAGAGGCCGCCGTCGCGGTCGATCGACACCACCGTGGGCTTTTGATCCTGGTCCAGACCCTTGGCGCGGGTTTCGGGCAGGTTCACCGGCACACCCGTCACCAGCAGCGGTGCCGTCACCATGAAGATGATGAGCAGCACCAGCATGACATCGACCAGCGGCGTGACATTGATGTCCGCGATCGGCGCGCGGCTGCGACCCCGGCGGCCGGAAGGAGGGCCGGACATGGCCATCAGTGCGGCCCTCCCATCTCCATGTCGGTGCGGATGACTGTCACCGCTGGGCCTCCAGTTCCCGGCTCAGCGTCGAATAGAAACCGTCCGCAAAGCGTGTCAGCTTCGATTCCATCCGGTTGATGCCATGGCTGAAGCGGTTGTAGGCGATCACCGCCGGGATGGCGGCGAACAGGCCGATGGCGGTCGCGAACAGCGCCTCGGCAATGCCCGGCGCCACGACGGCAAGCGAGCTGTTCTGTTCCTTGGCGATGGCCGTGAAGGCGCGCATGATGCCCCAGACGGTGCCGAACAGCCCGACGAACGGCGCCACCGACCCGATCGTCGCCAGGATGTTGAGCCGATCGGACAGCCGATCCACCTCCGCCCCGATCATGCTAGACATCGCGGTCGACAGGCGATCGCGTGTGCCGTCGCGGTCGATCACCTTCTGCGCTGTCGACCGGCGCCATTCGGTGACGCCCGCGGCCATCACCTTGGCGGCGGGAAAGTCCGCCTTGCCGCGGCCCTCGTAGAAGCGGTCGATGTCCTCCGCCTTCCAGAAATCCTCTTCAAAGGCGCTGCTCTGACGGCTGGCGCGGCGCAGCGTGACGCTGAAGCCGATGATCATCGCCCAGGTCCAGATGCTGGCGAGCACAAGCCCCAGCATCACCACCTTCACGACAATGTCCGCCTGCAGGAACAGGGCGAGCGGCGAAATGGTCGCAGCGTCGGTGGCGGCGCCGACCGCGGCGCCGAAGTCGGGCATCGAAAGGCTCATGGGCGGATGTCTTCCCCTATCATCAAACGGCTGAAAATATCGATCCAGGGCTTTGGTTGCCGCGTCGGGCGACCCTGATTTGTCAGGAAGGCGACGGAAACTTCGCCGTCGGTCAGTATTTCCTCGCCCCGCCTGACTCTTTGATGAATGGAGCAGGCCACCGGCCGGATCGCGGTGACGCGGCTCTCCACCAGCAGGTCATCGTCCAGCCGCGCCGGGCGACGATAGGCGATCTTGATGTCGGTGACGGCATAAACCCCGGTGCCGTCCTCCTGCGCTGCCCGCTGGTCGATGCCCGCGACGCGCAGCATGTCCGACCGGGCTCGCTCCATGTAGCGCAGATAATTGGCGTGATAGACCAGGCCCGACAGGTCGGTATCCTCAAAATAGACGCGCACAGGAAAGTGATGCACGGCGGCGATGAACCTTCCGGTCGCCGGCTCGGGCATGGGCACAGAAACGGACATGCGCGGCCTTTTAACCATCCTGCACGCGCGGCGCAAAGCGGGAATTGGCAGGCATCCCGCCATCCTGCCGGTCGGGCAGGGCCGTCCGTCCCGCATCGGGCTCGCCTCGTCGCAGGCGGGCGCCCTCAAGCGCCTTGGCCGGGGGCTGCAAAGCGCTGGCGGCAGCGCGTTTGCTTCGCTAGGGCGGCGTAGTTTAGTGAGATGGAGGCAAGGCATGACGGATATCTCGACCATCGGCGTGATCGGCGCGGGTCAGATGGGCGCGGGGATCGCGCAGGTATCGGCGCAGGCCGGCTATGACGTGATCCTGTGCGATGTCGATCTGGACCGCGCGGAAAAAGGGCGCGCGGGTATCGCGAGGCAACTGGCCAGGTCCGTGGAAAAGGGCAAGCTGGCGCAGGCCGATGCCGATGCGGCAATGGCGCGCATCCGCGCGAGCGGTGATATTGCCCCGCTCGAGCAGGCGCAGCTGGTCATCGAGGCCGCGACCGAACGCGAGGAGGTCAAGCGCGCCATCTTCGGCAATGTCGGCAAGCTGCTGGCGCCCGGCGCTATCCTTGCCACCAATACCTCGTCCATCCCGATCACCCGGCTGGCGCAGGCGGCGCCGGATGCCGCCCGCTTCGTTGGCGTGCATTTCTTCAACCCGGTGCCGGCGATGGCACTGGTGGAACTGATCCGGGGTCTTGCGACCTCAACCGAGACGGTGGACGCCGTTGAGGCCTATGCGGCAAAGCTCGGCAAGCAGGTCGTGCATGCGTTCGACGCTCCGGGCTTCGTGGTGAACCGCATCCTGATGCCGATGCTGAACGAGGCGGTGTTCGCGCTTGGTGAGGGCGTGGGCACCGTCGCGGACATCGACGCTGGCGCGCGACTGGGGCTCAACCATCCGATGGGTCCATTGACGCTGGCCGACTTCATCGGCCTCGATACCTGCCTGGAAATCTGCAAGGTGCTGCAGGGGACGACCGGCGATCCCAAATATCGCCCCGCTCCGTTGCTGGTGAAATATGTCGAGGCAGGCTGGCTCGGGCGCAAGACCGGCAAGGGCTTTTACGACTATTCCGGCGCGGAGCCGGTGCCGACGCGCTGAGCCGGTTCGCCGGGGCCGGCTTAGCCCGCATTCAATCCATGCTTCCTCATGCAGTGACGCAGCTGGTCATAAGTGAGGCCCAGCCCCTTGGCGGTGGCACGCTGGTTATAGCGATGCCGCGCCAGCGCCGCCCGCACGATCGCCGCCTCATGCGCGTCGACCGCGCGCCGCAGGTCGGTGATCGTGTCCAGCGCGCCGGCTGACGGCGGCTCGGCTGGCGTGGTGACGGCAGGCGGCGCCACCGGCTTCCAGGGGGAAGCGAAGGGATCGAACAGAATATGTGCGACCGGACGCCCTGGCTCGTTCCAGCGATAGACGGCTCGCTCCACAACGTTCCGCAGTTCGCGGACATTGCCGGGCCAGGGGTGGGCGTCCAGTTCCGCAAGGCATTGGCCGGTGAAGCCGGGCCATTGCGGCCAGCCCAGTTCGGCGGCCATGCGGCGGCCAAAATGGTCGGCGAGCACCGCGACATCGCCCTCGCGCCCGCGCAGCGGGGGCAGGGTGATCACCTCGAAGCTCAGCCGGTCGAGCAGGTCGGCGCGGAAACGACCTGCGTCGGCGGCGGCGGGCAGGTCCACATTGGTGGCAGCGACGATCCGCACGTCGACGGTCATCGGGCGTGACGCCCCGATCCGGGTCACCTCGCCATATTCGATGACGCGCAGCAGCCGTTCCTGCGCCGCCATCGACAGCGTGCCCAACTCGTCCAGGAACAGCGTGCCGCCATCGGCCTCCTCGAACCGGCCCGCCCGCGCCCGCGCCGCGCCGGTAAAGGCGCCCTGCTCATGACCGAACAGTTCCGCCTCGATCAGCGTTTCCGGCAGGGCGGCGCAGTTCATAGAGATCAGCGGCTCGCCCCAGCGCGGCGAGAGCCGATGCAGCCGTTCGGCGATCAGTTCCTTGCCGGTGCCGCGCTCGCCGATCACCAGCACGGGCCGGTTAAGCTCGGCCGCGCGCCCGGCCTGCTCCACCGCGTCAAGGAAGGCAAGCGACTGGCCGACAAACTGGCTATTCTTTTCCATTCCCAACTTATGGTGAAATTTGCCACATATCGGCAAGTGTTTTTCCCATGGCTACGGAAGCAATGCCCGAATTCCGCTGCTTCGATTGATTTGGCACGGCTTCTGCAAGGTGGAAAGAAAGCCGCCGGCTCAATCGGCGGATCGCAGTCGAAGGTCAGTCAGGGAGCATGGTCATGCAACAAGGGAGCAGTCAGGCAGCGGGATCGGCCGGTGGTTCACCGTCGCGATCGCGTCCCTTCTGTCGGCATCGTCGATCGTCCTGTCCGCGGTCGGCCCGGCAAGGGCAGGCCAACTGCCGCCCATTCCCTGCCATCCCGATTCCGTCGCCCTGCGCGATCTTGCCTGAAGGTCGGCCGGCCAATTCTCTTCCAGGAGTGAAGTTTTGATGGGTATTTTCTCCCGCACGCGCGACATCATCGCCGCCAATGTCACCGATCTGCTCGACCGGGCGGAGGACCCGGCGAAAATGATCCGCATGATCATCCTCGAAATGGAGGAGACGCTGGTCGAAGTGCGCGCATCCGCCGCCCGCACCATCGCCGACCAGAAGGAAATGCGCCGCCACATCGCGAAGCTGCAGGCGCTGCAGGACGGCTGGACCGAAAAGGCGCAGCTGGCGCTCAGCAAGGACCGCGAGGATCTTGCCAAGGCAGCGCTGGTCGAACGGCAGAAGGCCGCCGACATGGCCGAGCAGATGGACCAGGAGATTGCTGTGCTCGACGAAGCGCTGAAGAGCGCCGAGGAGGACATCGCCAAGCTGCAGGCCAAGCTGCGCGAGGCGCGCACCCGCCAGAACAGCCTGGTCGCGCGCATGGAAAGCGCCCACAATCGCTTGCGCCTGCGCGAAGCCTATGCGGGCGAGAAGGTGAATGAGGCCTTCGCCCGCTTCGACATGCTCGAACGGCGCGTCGACATGGCCGAAGGACGCGCGGATTCCATGGGCCTGGGCGCGGCGCCCAAGTCGTTGGAGGAAGAGATTGCCGAACTGAAGGCGGCCGACAAGGTCGACGCTGACCTCGCCGCTCTCAAGGCCAGTATGAACAGGGAAGGCTGATGCCCATGGAGGACGTGTTTCTGCCCATCGTCATCGTCGGCATGCTGTTTATCGGCATGCCCTGGCTGATCCTGCACTATGTCACAAAATGGCGGCAGGCGCCCAAGATCACCGATGAGGATGAGAAGCTTCTGGACGAAATGCATCTGCTGGCCCGGCGGCTGGAGGAACGGTTGCAGACGATCGAGCGGATTGTCGCGGCCGATCATCCCGACTTCCGTCCCGCGCGCCCGCTGACCGACGACGCCTATGATTTTGACCGCCCCAATCTCGATCGGAGGACCTGACATGGCTGCCCGCCGCACCAAATTCTATCTCGACAAGCAGAATGGCAAATGGCTGGGCGTGTGCGCTGGCATCGCCGACTATACCGGCATAGATGTGGTCTGGATCAGGGTCGGCGCGGTCGTCGTCACCTTGATGGGCGCCTTCCCCTGGTCGCTGATCGCCTATTTCCTTGCCGCCTATTTCGCCGAGAACAAGCCGCTGGGCCTGTATGTCGACCGGGATGATGAGAAATTCTGGCAAGGGGTGCGGTCGAATCCGGCGCGCTCGACCCGCGACGTGCGGTCCAAGTTTCGCGACATCGACCGGCGTCTGGCCGACATCGAAACTTTCTACACCAGCCGCAACACGCGTCTCGCGCAGGAGATCGACAGCCTGCGCTGACCCGCGCGGCCGATCGATCAGGCACATCAAGGGAGGCTATCCATGAATCCGTACGAAATGGTGGTCGCGATTGTCGCCATCGCCGCCATCGCCCGCATCGCCCGCGCCAAATATGGCATCGTCCGCCGGCACCGCGGGGAGGAGTTGATCGCTCGCGGTCCCGACCCCGAAGCGGAGCGGCTGCGCGCCGAACTGAAGGCCCTCAAGGACCGCGTCGCCGTGCTGGAGCGGCTTGCCACCGACAGCAGCGTCGCCCTGGAACGCGAATTTGACAAGCTGCGCGAGCGCGACTGACGCTGCTCCCGCTCTGTCCAAGGGAGGCAATGATGCAGGACCCCCTTTTCTATCTCAGCATGGCGGCAACTGGCCTTGCCGCCCTCCTCATCCTCGCGGCCGCGTCCTTGCGCGGCTGGAAGGGCTGGCTGGATCTCAAGCGCGCCGAACTGGCGCGGGTAGGAGCGGAGCCCTCGACCCCCTCCGCCAACGCGCGCATTGAACTGGCGGACCTCAAGGAACGCGTCCGCAAGCTGGAGGCCATCGCTGCCGGCGTAGATCTCTGACTCCCCGGAAAGCGGCTTTCGCATGCCGCTTTTCGCCCTATATGGCGGATATGACCAAACAGCCTGTCCTTGCCGATCTCCAGGAGGAATATGAGTTTCTCGATGCGGACGATCGCTATCGCCTGCTGATCGACCTCGGCCGGGCGCTGGAGCCGATGCCCGACGCGCTCAAGACCGATGCCACCCTTGTGCGCGGCTGCTCGGCGGCGGTGTGGGTCTATCCCACCGTGCGCGAGGATGGCCGGCTGCACTTTTTGGCCGACAGCAACGCCGCGATCACCAAGGGCATCATCGCGCTGGTGCTGCTGACCGTACAGGATCAATTGCCTGGCGCGATCGCCAAGGCCGATATCGAAGGCGCTCTGGCGCCTTTCGACCTCAGAAATCAGCTCAGCTCCAACCGGACACAGGGTATTCCCAACATGATCGCGCTGATCCGGGATACGGCTGCCCGCTACGGCTGAAGAGCGGAAACCCCGGCGACGCCCGAATATTCTCCTTTCGTGACGTGAACGGAACAGCGGAAGGAGAAGGGCGAGGCGCGGTATGATGGCACTCGCGACGATCGGGCTGCTGGCGGCCTGCTCGTCCCGCCAAAGGCCGAACGCGGCTATTCCTGCAAGGACACGCCGGGGCTGCGCGGATCGGCCGCGCCCACCCAGTGGCCGTCGGCTTTTCGCTCCGCCGCGTTCGCCTTGAGGCCCATCGGCGCGATCGTGACTTTTTGGCCCCAGGCTTCCAGCGGGGCCTTCATCGTCTCCAGCGCCGTCCCCTTTTCCAGCACCAGGCCGTTGGCGTCGAAGAATTCCAGCCCCATCGCAATCGAATCCTGCGCCGATAGTCCCCAGTCGAAATGCGCGATCAGCGTCTTGGCGACCTGCATGATGATGGTGCGCCCCCCGGCCGCGCCGACCGTGAAGATCGGCGTTCCTTTGCCATCATAGACGATCGTCGGCGACATGGACGACAAAGGTCGCTTGCCCGGTTCGATCCGATTGGCGACCGGCGCGCCATTTTTCTCCGGGACGAAGCTGAAGTCCGTCAACTCATTGTTCAGTATCACCCCATCGGCAATCAGCTGGCTGCCGAAGAAGCTTTCGATCGTGGATGTCCAGGCGGCAATATCGCCCTTGCGGTCGACCGCGACGAAATGGCTGGTGCCGCTTTCCGCCTGGCCCAGCGCGGCGGTGCGGGCGGTCGCGCCCGGCGGGGAGCCGGGCTGGTAGCTGCCGATCGTCCGGCCCATGGCGATCAGCGCGGACCGCTGCTTCAGATAGGCGGGGTCGATGAGGCCAGCGATCGGCACGGAGACGAATTCCGGATCGCCTAGATAGGTGTCGCGGTCGGCATAGGCCAGGCGCATGGCCTCGCCAATCACATGCCAGGATCGCGGGTCGTCCTTGCCCCATTTGGCGAGCGGAAAGCGCTCGACCATGCCCAATATCTGCAGCACGGTGATGCCGCCCGCCGATGCTGGCCCCATGCCGCAGATGGTGACGGCGCGATAGTGCCCGCAGACGGGCTTGCGCGCCTTGATCTGATAGCCCGCAAGGTCCGCCTCGGTCATTGGCACCGGGTTTTTGGGCGCGTTGCTGACCGTCTGGGCGATCGCGTTCGCCGTGCTGCCCTTGTAGAAAGCGTCCGGCCCCTCGGCGGCGACGCGCCGGAACAGCGCGGCCAGCGCCGGGTTCTTTAGAATGGTGCCGATCGGCGCGGGCGCGCCGTTCACCCAGAAATATTTCTGGATCTCGGGAAAATCGGCCCAGATCGGCGCGACCGCCTTCAATGCGGTGTCCAGCCGCTGGCGCAGTTCGAACCCCTGTTCGGCGAGCCGGATGGCGGGATCGAACAGGGTCGCCCAAGGCAGCTTGCCCCATTTGCGATGCGCTTCCCAAGCGAGGCGCAGATTGCCGGGCACACCGACCGAATAGCCGCCCGGCCAGGCGGAGCGGAAGGGCAGGGGCTGTCCGTCCGGCCCGATGAAGCGATCCGGTCGGGCGGCGGCGGGTGCGGTTTCCCGGCCGTCGATCGATTCCAGAACGCCCGTTTCGCCGTCATGATGCATCAGGAAGCCGCCGCCGCCGATGCCGCTATTGTGCGGTTCCACGACATTGAGCGCGAGCATCATCGCGATCGCCGCGTCCGTGGCGCTGCCGCCTTGGCGGAGTATCTCTTGCCCGGCCCCGGCCGCGCGCGGATCGGCGGCGGACACTGTGGCGTTGAGCGCGACCGGCTCCCGCGCGGCAAGCGGAGCGGGGGACAGGGCGACAAGGGAGAGGGCGGCGAGCAGGCCGGCATCGCGGATGGTCATGACCGCACCCTATCGTCGCGACGCACCGCCGCAAGCCTGCATCAGGCGTCGACGCCCACTATCTCGCTGATGTGCCTGACGCCGTCGCGCCCCATCAGCTCTTTGAGCCCCGCATTGATGCGCTTGGCCAGATAGGGGCCTTCATAGACCAGCGCGCTGTAGATCTGGACCAGGCTCGCGCCAGCCCGGATTCGCGCATAGGCCTGATCGGCGTTGGCGATGCCGCCGACGCCGATCAGCGGCACGCGCGCGCCCAGAACACGGCGGAAGTCACGCAGCCGCGCCAGGGCAAGATCGGTTAGCGGCGCGCCCGACAGTCCACCGCCTTCCTGCGCCGCGCGCGACCGCAGCGGCGGGCGGGAAATGGTGGTGTTGGACACGATCAGGGCATCGACCCCATGGTCCAGGCAGGCGGCGGAGATATCCTCGACATCGGCGGGCTGAAGATCGGGCGCGACCTTCAGGAAGATCGGCGTGGGATGACCCTGGCGCGCCGCCATCACCGCGGCCAGCAACTCGTCGAGCGCGGCCCGATCCTGCAAGGCCCGCAGTCCAGGCGTGTTGGGCGATGAGATATTGACCGTCAGATAGTCGGCCAGCGGCGCCATGCAGGTGACGCCGGTCGCATAGTCGGCGATCCGGTCCGCCGCGTCCTTGTTCGCGCCGATATTGATACCGATCACGGGGCCGCTCGCCCCCATGCTTGGGGGCTGCCGACGCTTGGCGATTCGCTCCGCCGCTGCCGCCTGCCCGCCATTGTTGAAGCCCATGCGGTTTATGACGGCGCGATCTTCCACCAGCCGGAACAGCCGGGGCTGCGGATTGCCGGGCTGGGACAGCGGGGTCAGCGTCCCCAGTTCGGCAAAGCCAAAGCCCAGGCCATGCATCTTGTGTGCGACCAGCCCATCCTTGTCATAGCCGGCCGCAAGGCCCACCGGATTGGGGAAGCTGATCCCGGACACCCTCTGGGCAAGCATCGGGTCTGGATCGGCGGCGCGCGGCGTCGGCATCATCCGCAACAGGGCGATCGACAGATGATGGGCGCGCTCGGCATCCAGGGAAAAGAACAGCGGACGGATCAGACGGTAGGACATGGCCGGCGCTATGCCAGCCTGAACCGGCAACGTCGAGTCGCTGTTGCCGTGCTGCAACAGTTGATACGGAACGATATTTTGATCCGGGATTCGTTCTGAATCGTCTCAAATTGGTTCGGCGAATGTCCGATTCATCCAATCATGCCTGTCCGATTCGGACGTATGAAAGCCATGCGACCCGAAGGCTCTAGGCCATTTGGCTGACGAGACCTTTCACTGGCCCGGCGGATAGAAACGCCGGGCCATTTTTTTGGCTCACCGGAAATTAAGGTGAACGGGGCTAAGTAACACCCTTGCGCGCTACCCCGGAAGGATCGTAGTGAGTCGGTGGGGTGAAGATGGGGCAAAACATTGAAAATGCGCCGGGGGGCGCACAGGACGGCTCGAAAAAAGACGGATTTCCGTCGCTTGCCTATACGGTCGAGGCGGCCCATGGTCCGGTCAGGCTCCGCTATTTCGCTCCCCCCCAACAACTTCGCGCCTATTTCGGCTCGCTGTATATCTTCACCGAAAGCGCCGACCATTACTCTGACGTAACCCGCGCCGATGTGCCGCAACTGCGACTGATGGTAAGCGGTGAGGGCAATTACCACTTTCATGATGGCTCGATCGAGGCCACGCCTGCTGTCTGCCTCCTCGGTCCTACCCTGGGCGCCACCCGGTTCGAACTGAACGGCCCTTCCCATGTCGTGGGCGTCTCTCTCCTGCCCGCCGGCTGGGTCAGCCTGCGTGGCGGCGACGCCAGCCTGCTGGCCGACCGGATTCGGGACCTGGGCGAGGAACGGGACGGCGCGTTCCTTCAACTCCTCTCCCGCCTGCGCGCGCTGGATTCTCCCGAAGCGCTCGCCGAACATTGCTGGTCTGTGTTGGCGCAGTGGGTCGAACCACTGCCCGAAGCCACCTGGCGCCTGCTCGAAGCGGTGGATGATTGGCTGATGACCGAAGGGTCGCCGCGAATCGAGGTTCTGGCGGCCCGGACGGGACTGTCGCCGCGCCAGCTCGCCCGGCTGACCAACCGCTATTATGGTTGTCCGCCCAAGCTGCTGGCCCGCAAATACCGCGCGCTCCGTTGCAGCGCTCGGATCGCGCTCGACCATGAAAGCTGGCAGGCCCTGTGCGAGGATGGGCGCTTCTACGACCAGTCCCATTTCATCCGCGAGATCAAGCATTTCATCGGCCTCACGCCGCACCAGTTGCAGACCGAACCGACCGCGGTGGCCCAGCTGACCCTGCTGCGCCGATCGCTGGGCGGCGACGTGGCGGTGCTCAACCGCTTCAGCTGAGCGTTGGACGCCTTCGCAGAAAAACCTTGATTCCCAGGATGCGCGGGACCACATGCGCAATCGGATTGATTCGATCCGATTTGAGAATGGTTCGCAAGATTTAGGTCATGAGGCTTTCCAGTTTCGCAGACTATGCCGTGGTCCTGATGTCGGCCGCTGCCCGCCATTGCGGCGCGGCGAAGATGAACGCGACCACCTTGTCCGCCGAAACCGGCATCCCTCTCCCCACGGCGCAGAAGCTGGTGAGCCGCTTGTCGGCGGCAGGCCTGCTCGAATCGAGTCGCGGAACCGGGGGGGGCGTACGCCTCAGCCGCCCGCCCGCCGCGATCACCCTCGCTGACGTCGTGGAGGCAGTGGAAGGCCCGATCGCCATGACCGCCTGCGCCGATCATGGCGCGCATGACTGCTCGCTGGAGCAGGAGTGCCGCGTTCGCCCTCACATGAATGTGGCGAACAACGCGATCCGTTCGGCCTTGGCCGGCGTGACGATCGCCAGCCTGGCCCGGGATTTACCCCCACCACCTTTCGTTTCGAGCGAAGTCGAGAAACGAGGCGCAGCCGAGTTCAGCGGAGCTAAACAGAACGCGCTATGACCGAAGAGACCACCACCATCCGCAATCTGGAAGCGCATGAGGCCGCGGAGCGCGCCTCGACCTACGAACATGGCTGGTCTTCTGCGATCGAGCAGGACTTCGCGCCCAAGGGCCTCAACGAAGACACGGTCCGCTTCATCTCGGCGAAGAAGGGCGAGCCGCAATGGCTGCTCGACTGGCGGTTGAAGGCCTTCGCCATGTGGCAGCAGATGGAATCGCCTGACTGGGCGAAGCTCAACATCCCGCCGATCGACTATCAGGACGCCTATTATTACGCCGAGCCGAAAAAGAAGGCGGAGCTGAACAGCCTTGACGAGGTCGACCCGGAAATTCTGGCGACCTATCAGAAGCTGGGTATCCCGATCGCCGAGCAGGAAGTGCTCGCGGGCGTGAAGAGCAGCCGCAAGGTCGCGGTGGACGCGGTGTTCGACAGCGTCTCGGTCGCCACCACCTTCCGCAAGGAACTGGAGGAAGCAGGCGTCATCTTCCGCTCGATCAGCGAGGCGGTAAAGGAATATCCCGACCTCATCCGCAAATGGCTGGGCAAGGTCGTGCCGATGCACGACAACTACTTCGCCACCTTGAACTGCGCGGTCTTTTCCGACGGCACCTTCGTCTACATTCCCAAAGGCGTGCGCTGCCCGATGGAACTGTCCACCTATTTCCGCATCAACGCGGAAAATACCGGACAGTTCGAACGCACGCTGATCGTCGCGGACGAGGGCAGCTATGTCTCCTATCTCGAAGGCTGCACCGCGCCGATGCGCGACGAGAACCAGCTGCACGCCGCCGTCGTGGAACTGGTCGCGCTCGACGATGCGGAGATCAAGTACAGCACCGTCCAGAACTGGTATCCGGGCGACGAGAATGGCAAGGGCGGCATCTATAATTTCGTGACCAAGCGCGCGCTTTGCCAGGGGCGCAACAGCAAGGTCAGCTGGACCCAGGTGGAAACCGGCTCGGCCATCACCTGGAAATACCCGTCCTGCGTGTTGAATGGCGAGAACAGCGTCGGCGAATTCTACTCGGTGGCGCTCACCAACAATATGCAGCAGGCCGACACCGGCACCAAGATGATCCACAATGGCAAGGGGTCGCGTTCGACAATCGTGTCCAAGGGGATCAGCGCCGGCCGCTCCAACAACACCTATCGCGGCCTCGTCCGCGTCGCGCCGGGCGCGGAGGGCGTGCGCAACTTCACCCAGTGCGACAGCCTGCTGCTGGGCAGCGAATGCGGCGCGCATACCGTGCCCTATATCGAGGTGAGGAACCCGAGCGCGCAGATCGAGCATGAGGCGACGACCAGCAAGATCAGCGACGACCAGCTTTTCTACGCGATGCAGCGCGGGCTGGATACGGAAAGCGCCGTTTCGCTGATCGTCAACGGCTTCGCCAAGGAAGTGCTGCAACAGCTGCCGATGGAATTCGCGGTCGAGGCGCAGAAGCTGCTGGGCATTTCGCTGGAGGGGTCGGTCGGTTGATTTCCCTTCGTTCCTCACGTCATGCCGGACTTGATCCGGCATCCCGCTTCTTGGGGGCGACGCTTTGAGGACGGCGGACCCCGGATCAAGTCCGGGGTGACGAAGAATAGACAAGTTTGAAGGACTGAAAGTTGAGCGACGAAGACGATATTCAGGATGCCCTTGCCGATTTCGCGGAGGACGTCGGCAACGGCCAGTCATGGACGGCCGCGATCCGTATCCTGACGGAAGATTATGAGCTGGAAGAGGGCGAACTGGAAGCGCGCGCGCGCAAGGATTTCGGTGATCTCGACGGCTATCAGGCCGAATGTCGCGCGGCGCTGGAAAAGGGCGATGCGGCCTTCACCGATAAGCTCAAGAGCGACAAGGCCTTCCACAAGGCCAAGGCGCCCAATCTCGCGCGCATGGGGCCGGTGACCGAGTTCGTGACCGCCCTGCTGGAAAAGGGCGCGCCGGAAGCCGGAGCCGACTGGTGGCCCTACATGCCGATCAAGCGTCATATCGACACGCTGTTCCCCGCGCCGGGCGACGTGCGCGACATGGCCTTCTGGACCGCGCGGACGCTCCAGCGCGCGCATGGCAAGTGATTTTCGGGGACAAGTGATGCTGACGATCGACAATCTCACGAACGAAATCGACGGCAAGCCGATCCTCAAGGGCCTGTCGCTGTCCATCAGGGCGGGCGAGATCCACGCGATCATGGGGCCGAACGGCGCCGGCAAGTCGACGCTCGCCTACACGCTGGGCGGCCGGCCGGGCTATGAGGTGACAGGCGGCATTGCCTCGTTTGACGGTGTGAACTTGTTCAGCATGGACCCGCATGAACGCGCCGCCGCCGGCCTGTTCCTGGGTTTCCAGTATCCGGTCGAGATCCCGGGCGTGTCCAACCTGCAATTCCTGCGCGAGAGTCTCAATAGCCAGCGCAAGGCGCGCGGGCAGGAACCGCTGTCGGGCGGCGAGTTCATCAAGCTCGCCAAGGAAAAGGCCGCGCTGCTCGGACTCGACATGGAGATGCTGAAACGGCCGGTGAATGTCGGCTTTTCCGGCGGCGAGAAGAAGCGCGCCGAAATGGTGCAGATGGGCATACTCGACCCCAAGCTCGCGATCCTGGATGAAACCGACTCCGGCTTGGACATCGACGCGCTGAAGACGGTGGGCGCGGGCATCAATGCCATCATGCGCAAGCCCGACAAGGCGGTCCTGCTCATCACCCATTATCAGCGGCTGCTCGATTATGTGAAGCCGGATTTCGTGCATGTCCTGGCGGCGGGCCGGATCGTCAAATCGGGCGGCCCCGAACTGGCGCTGGAACTGGAGCGCGAAGGCTATGCCGAGGTGGTCGCGGCGTGACGGCGCTTACGCTTCCCACCCGCAAGGCCGAGGAATGGCGCTACAGCGACCTCGATGCGCTGGCGGCTATCTGGCCGACGCCCGCGCCGACGCGGATCGATGTCGCCGCCGGCCAAACCGCGCGCCATCATCTGCTGCAAGATGCGGGCGAGGGCGCAGCGGCGGTGCATGATTATGTCATCGCCATCGCGGACGGGGCCCGGTGCGACTTCCATGTCCTCAATATCGGCGGCAAGTTCGGGCGCGTGACCTTCGACGTGACGCTGGGCAAAGGCAGCCATTTCGAACTCAACGGCGCCATCATCGGCGGCGGGGACCAGGTGCTGGAGATCGTCACCCGGGTGATCCATGCCCAGCCCGACGCGACCAGCGGCCAGACGATCCGGTCTGTTCTGGGGCAGCGGGCGACCGGCAGCTATCTCGGTTCCATCAACGTCGCCCGTGACGCACAGCGCACCGACGCCTTCCAGTCGGTGAAGGCGATGCTGCTCGACCGCACCGCGACCGCCAATGCCAAGCCGGAACTGGAAATCTACGCGGACGACGTGAAATGCGCCCATGGCGCCACCGTGGGCGAGCTGGACAAGCAGGCGCTGTTTTACATGGCGTCACGCGGCATGGACCCCGCGACGGCCAAGACGCTGCTGCTGAAGGCATTTGTCGCCGGCGTGTTCGACGATGTCGCCGATGAGGCGGTGAAGGCCGCGCTGGAGGATGCGGCGATCGCCAAGCTGGAGGCGCTGGTATGACGGCTTCCTCCCCACGGCCGAACGAGGCTTTGAAATTGAGGGACGACTTCCCCGGCGTCGGCAACTGGCATTATCTCGACAGCGCGGCGACGGCGCAGAAGCCGCAGCTGGTGATCGATGCCATCGCCCGCGCCTATGGCCCCGATTATGCGACGGTGCATCGCGGCGTCTATGAACGGTCGGCAAACATGACGCTCGCCTATGAAGCGGCGCGACGAAAGGTGGCACAGTTCATCGGTGCAACCTCCGACAGCGAGATCGTCTATGTCCGGGGTGCGACGGAAGGCATCAACCTTGTCGCGCACAGTTGGGCGGGAACGCAGCTCAAGGCGGGCGACCGCATCCTGCTGTCCCTGCTGGAACATCACAGCAACATCGTGCCGTGGCAGCTCGTGGCGGAGCGGGTCGGCGCGGCGATTGACGTCGTGCCGCTGACACAGGACGGGCAGATCGATCTCGACGCCATGGCCGCGATGATCACCCCGGCGCACAAGATGGTTGCGCTGGCCCATGTGTCGAACGTGCTCGGCAGCGTGCTTGATTGCCGCCGCGCCGCCGACATCGCGCATTCGGTCGGCGCGAAACTGTTGATCGACGGCTGCCAGGCCGTGCCGCGCCTCGCGGTGGATGTGGCTGAACTGGACTGCGATTTCTACGTCTTTTCGGCGCACAAGCTTTACGGCCCGACCGGGATCGGCGTGCTGTGGGGTCGCAAGGCGCTGCTCGATGCCATGCCGCCCTACCAAGGCGGTGGGTCGATGATCGACAAGGTGACGTTCGAACGGACGACCTACGCCCCCGCGCCGACCCGCTTCGAAGCGGGGACGCCGCACATCACAGGCGTTGTCGGCCTGTCAGCGGCGATCGACTATGTCCAGGGCATCGGCCTCGATCGCGTCCACGCGCATGAATGTGCGCTGGTCGACAAGGCGCGCGCAGCGCTTGAGGGCCACAACAGCGTGCGGCTGTTCGGGCCGAAGGATTCGGCGGGAATCCTCTCCTTTGCGGTCGAGGGGGTGCATCCCCATGATGTCGGCACCATATTGGACGAAACCGGCGTCGCGATCCGGGCGGGGCATCATTGCGCGCAGCCGCTTATGCGCCATCTGGGCGTCGAGGCGACGGCGCGGGCGAGCTTCGGCATCTACAGCGATGAAAGCGACGTGGACGCGTTGGTCGCGGGACTGGAACGGGTAAGGAAGATCTTCGGATGAGCGAAGAAAGAAAAATTCTGGTGGAAGAAGTCGAGGCGGTGGCCAGCCCGGCCAAGGCTCGGGTCGAGGACGGCCCGCGCCAGCGCGACTATCTGGATGGATTTCTGGCGCAGAAGCCGGCCGAAACGCCGGCGGGCGAGCCGGGCGGGAGTGTCTATGACGGCATCATCGACGCGCTCAAGGAAATCTTTGATCCGGAAATTCCGGTTAATATCTATGACCTGGGCCTCATCTACGGCGTCGACGTCACTGAAGACGGCCATGCCGTCGTGACCATGACGCTGACCACGCCGCACTGCCCGGTCGCCGAATCCATGCCGGGCGAGGTGGAATTGCGGGTTGGCGCCGTGCCGGGGGTGGGCGACGTCGAAGTGAACCTCGTCTGGGATCCGCCGTGGGACCCGCAGAAGATGTCGGATGAAGCCAAGCTCGAACTGGGAATGCTCTGATGACCACCGAAACCAAAAACCGCGCCCGTCCCGCCGCCGTGATCCTGACCCCGGCCGCGGAAGCGCGCATCGCGGACCTGATGGCAAAGGCGCCCGAAGGCACGATCGGCGTGAAGCTGTCGACGCCGCGCCGGGGCTGTTCCGGCCTTGCCTATTCGGTCGATTATGTGAGCCAGGAGGCTGGCTTCGACGAGAAGATCGAAACCCCCGGCGGCACCTTATACATCGACGGTGCCTCGGTCCTTTATCTGGTCGGATCGACCATGGACTGGGTGGAAGACGACTTCACCGCCGGCTTCGTCTTCAACAATCCCAATGCCAAGGGCAGCTGTGGCTGCGGCGAGAGCTTCACGGTCTGAAGGATAGCAGCCCATGCCCCATATGCTGATCCTGGGGCTGGGCTATACCGCGTCCCGCCTGGCCGTCAGGTTGCGGCGCGAGGGCTGGGAGGTCACCGGCGTCCGCCGCGCCGCTGACGCCGACACGCTGTCCTTCGACGATGAAGGCGCTGTTGGCAGGGCGATCGCCCAGGCCACGCATATCCTCTCTTCGGTTCCCCCGCAGGATGAAGCCGATCCCGTGCTAGCCCGCTACGGTGCTGCCATCGCCGGCGCTCCGGCGCTCTGGACAGCGTATCTCTCCTCGACGGGCGTCTATGGCGACGCGCAGGGGGCGTGGGTGGATGAAGCAAGCCGCACAGGGTCGGGTCGCCGCGCCGCCCGCGCGCAGGCTGACAGCGACTGGGGCGCGCTTCGCTCCGACATGCGGCGCTTTCGCCTGCCGGGCATCTATGGGCCAGGCCGATCGGTGATCGACAGGGTGCGCGAAGGGCGAGCGCACCGGGTTGCGCTGCGCGACCAGGTGTTCAGCCGGGTGCATGTCGACGATATCGTCGGCGGAATCATGGCGTCACTTCATGGCGGGCCGCCCGGCATCTATAATCTGGCCGACGACCTGCCATGTGCCCAGAACCGGCTGGTCGAGGCGGCCTGCGACCTGCTCGGAATGGCGCACCCGCCCCTTGTGACGCTGGAGGCGTTGCAGCTGTCGCCCATGGCGCGGGGCTTCTACTCCGAAAATCGCCGGGTGGCCAACGGCCGGGCCAAGCGGCTGCTTGGCTGGTCGCTGCGGTATCCGACCTATCGCGAGGGACTCGCCGCCTGCCTCGCCGCGTCGGCGTGAAACGTCTCGCCGTATCGCTTACGCGGCGTTAACCAAATACCGCGATGGGTGGTCCACCAGCTTTTTTGGGGGACTCGCCATGGACCGTATCGACCATGTTTTCGCGGCGCTCAGCCAGCGCATGAAGGGCCTGACTGTCCCTGAACGCGCCGTGTCCCAGCCGCAGTCCCTCGCCAGCCTGATCGACAAGGTGAACAGCGCAAAGCGGCTCTACGAAGGCGGCCATATGCGGCGCTAGGCGAACCTGGCCCGCAGCGCGATCGCCATGCCGGTCACGGCGAGCAGCGCGCCACCCAAGGCGAGCGGCGTCCAGCGATAGCCTTCCAGCAGCGTCGATATGAGCATCGCGATCACCGGGATCAGCACGCTGGTATAGGCAGCGCGCCCCGCGCCGATCCGCTGGATCAGCCGGAAATAGAGGGGGAAGGTGACCACAGACCCGGCGATGCCGAGCCAGCCGATACCCAGCAGATAGCCGGCGCGCCATTCCATCAACGGCGGCCCCACTGTCGCCCACGCAAAGGCCGCGTCCATGGCGCTGCCGATCAGCATGGCCCAGCTCAGCACCGCGATCATCGGCAGCCGCCGCGCGATCTCCATGCCCTGCATCACATTGGCGGCCGAGGCGCTGAGCAGCCCGGCGGCGCTGAGCGCGATGCCGAGCAGCACCGCATCGGGAGACACTGGCGCGGCGCGATATTCCCTGATGAGCAGCATCGCGATTCCGCCGATCGCGACCAGCGACCCAATGACGAAGGCCCGGCCAATCGGCTGGCGCAGGATGATCCAGGACAGGATGCTGTTGGGGATCAGCAGCAGGGCATAGACGGTCGCCACCACGCCGGAGGTGAGATAATGTTCGGCCCGGTAGACCAAGTTGAAGTTGAGGACGAACTGCGCCAGCCCCACCAGCGCCGCAAAGGCGATGCCTGCCGGTGGGAGGCTCAGCGGCACTTTGCGGAACCGGGCGAAAAGGACCATGCCGATACCCGCGAGCAGGAAGCGGTAGCAGACCGACCAACTGGGCGGCACGGCGGTGAGCTGGTCCCGAATGACTATCCAGGTTGAACTCCAGATCAGTGTCACCAGCAGGAACGGCAGCGCGATGCCGCTGCCCCGCTCGCCCACGTCCCGGCTCATCCAAGGGCCCTTAGCGCGCGCGCCAGTGGCGCGACGTCATGGCCGTCCTGCGACCAGTTGGTGACGATGCGCGCCGCGCCTTCGCCCCAGTCGTGAAAGCCGAAACCCTGCGCGCGAAGGCTTGCCGCTTCGTCGGCAGACAGGCGCAGGAACAGCTCGTTGGCTTCTACCGCGTGCAGCAGCCGGCCAGGAGCGGCCTGCGCCAGCGTGGCCGTCGCTGCATTGGCGGCGCGGGCATTGGCCAGCCACAGATCATCCTCCAGCAGCGCCAGCATCTGCGCGGCAAGATAGCGGCCCTTGGACAGGAGATGCCCGCCGCGCTTGCGCCAGCGCGCCGCCTCCCCCGCGCGCGCATCGGCCTGATCGCCGAAGAAGACCAGCGCCTCACCGATCATGCCGCCGTTCTTGACGCAGCCGAATGTCAATATGTCGACGCCCACCCGCCAGGTCATATCGCCCGGATGGCAGCCCAGATGCGCGACCGCATTGGCGAATCGGGCGCCGTCCATGTGAAAGCCCAGCCGATGCTGCCGCGCGATCTCGCCCAGGGCGGCCACTTCGTCGGGGTGATAGGCAAGGCCATATTCGGTGGCCTGGGTGATGCTGATCGCTCTGGCCGGCACCTGATGCACGTCGGGACGAATGGCCTTCAGCCGGTCAAGCACGGTGTCCGGCGCCAGCTTCGCGCCTTCGCCTGGCAGCGGCATCAGGCTGGCGCCGTGGGTGTAGAAGCCGGGCGCGCCGCATTCGTCCACGACGATATGGGATTCTTGGTGAGTCAGGATGCCGCCATAGGGTGGACAGAGGCAGGCGAGGGCGATGCTGTTCGCCGCCGTGCCGGTGGCGACCCACAGCGCCCTGACCCGCGTATCGAACAGCGCGGAGAAGGCGTCGTCGAGCCGTGCGGTCCAGGCGTCCCCCTCATAGCCATGGTCCGCGCGGTCGGCGGCCGCGATGGCGGCCATCACCTGCGGCGACACAGGCGTCGCATTGTCGGAAAAAAAGTCCATGACCGGGGACTACGCGCCTTCGAAGTCACGGCCAAGATGCCACCTGACCCGCATCGGCCCTTTCGGCCGGGCGAGTAATTGGTCAGTAATAATGACCCATTGTTTCGCAGGGCTGTTTGTGACATAGGCGACCGTCCCAAAGGAGCACATGATCATGGACGTCCAGCAGAAGTCGCGCTTCACCGTCACTCGCAGCAGCAAGGCTGTCGCGGCGGACCAGCGCGCGCTATTGCTGACGGACCCCGGCTTTGGCCGCCTCTTCACCGATCACATGGTGACGATCCGCTATACCGAGGGGCAGGGATGGCACAGCCACAGCGTGGGTCCGCGCGAACCTTTCCAGCTCGATCCGGCCTGCGCCGTGCTGCATTATGCCCAGGAAATCTTCGAAGGCATGAAGGCCTATCGGCTGGAAGATGGCAGCATCGCCATGTTCCGGCCGGAGGAAAATGCCCGCCGCTTCGCCGAATCGGCCGAACGGATGGCGATGCCGGTGCTCCCCGATGATATTTTCCTCGAAGCGGTCGAAGCGCTGGTGAAGATCGACGCCGACTGGATTCCGGGCGGTGAGGGGAGCCTGTATCTGCGGCCCTTCATGTTCGCGAGCGAGACGTTCCTGGGGGTGCGCCCGGCGAACGAATATATCTTCTGCGTCATCGCTTCGCCCGCCGGCGCGTATTTCAAGGGCGGGAAGAAGGCGGTCACCCTATGGGTTTCCAAACATTATACCCGCGCGGCCCAGGGCGGCACGGGCGCGGCCAAGTGCGGCGGCAACTATGCCGCCAGCCTGATCGCACAGTCCGAAGCGATCGCCCAGGGTTGCGACCAGGTCGTCTTCCTCGATGCCGCCGAGCATGAGTGGGTCGAGGAACTGGGCGGCATGAACGTCTTCTTCGTGATGGATGATGGGTCGATCGTGACCCCGCCGCTCAGCGGTACCATCCTGCCCGGCATCACCCGCAACAGCATCATCGCGCTCGCCCGCGCCAGGGGGCATGATGTGCGCGAGGAAGCCTACAGCTTCGCCCAATGGCGCGCCGACGCGGCGAGCGGCAAACTGCGGGAGGCGTTCGCCTGCGGCACCGCTGCGGTCGTGACGGCGATTGGTACGGTCAAGAGCAAGGATGGCGGCTTCACCATCGGCAATGGCGAAGGCGGCATCGTCACCGAACAGCTGCGCGCTGAACTCACCGGTATCCAGCGCGGCACCGTGACGGACCCGGCGGGCTGGCTACGCAGGATCTGACGAGACATCGTCCCTGATGTCCGGTCAGGCGGAACTGGGTCCAAGCCCGCGCTTCCCAATCCGGCCGCGACCGCCTAGAAGAGCCATATGCAACGCTTTGACGTCGTCATCTTGGGCGGGGGCCTGGTCGGGCTGACCCTGGCCATCGCCCTTTCGGGGCATGGAGTGCGCTGCGCCGTGATCGACCCGGCTGATCCGGTCGAAACCACGGCCAGCGGCTTTGACGGTCGCGTATCGGCTATCAGTTCCACGAGCTACGCGATGCTCTCGGCAATCGGCGTCACGCCTTGGCTGGATGGCAAGGGGTGCCCGATCGATCGCATCTGGGTCAGCGACGGGCTGGAGCCGGGTGCGCTCGACTTCATGCCGGACGAGGACGATGGCGTGATGGGAACGATGTTTCCCAATCGCGACCTGCGCGTGGCGCTGGCGCAAGCGGCCGGGCAAGCGACCCATCTGACCCGCTTTCAACCCGATCATGCCATAGAGGTCGAGCGCAATGCCGATGGCGTCACGCTGACGCTCGCAAGCGGGGAGGTGCTGCACGGCGCGCTGCTGGTCGCGGCAGAAGGCCGCAACAGCCCTACTCGCGAGGCGGCAGGCATCCGCACGACCCGCTGGCAATATAAGCATGTCGCCATGGTGTCTGCGATCGACCATGAGGTCCCTCACGCCAACACGGCCTATGAAATCTTCTACCCCGGCGGTCCCTTTGCGCTGCTGCCGATGCTGCCGGGTACGCGATCGGCGGTTGTCTGGACCGTCCCTGCCGACCAGGCGCCGGCCATGCTGAAATTGTCAGAACGCGGCTGGCTGGCCGAAGCGCAGAAGCGGATCGGCGGCTTTCTGGGCGAAATCAGGCTTGCCGGCCCACGCTCCTCCTATCCGCTGGGCTTTCACCATGCCGCGCGGATTACCGACACGCGTCTCGCGCTGGTAGGAGACAGCGCGCATGCCATCCATCCCATCGCGGGGCAGGGGCTGAACCTTGGCTTCCGCGACGTCGCCGCGCTGGTGGAGGTGATAGTCGAGGGGATGCGCCTTGGTCTGGATCCGGGCGATGCGCAGCTTCTGACGCGTTACCAGAGATGGCGCGGCCTTGATGCGATGATGACCAGTGTGGCGATGGACGGGCTCGTCCGTCTGTTCGACGTGCCTGGTCGTCTCCCCTCATGGGTGCGGCGCGCGGGATTGGCTGCGGTGCAGCGCACCCCGGTTCTCAAGAACCGCTTCATGGCCGAGGCGCGGGGCGAGTCGGGGGCGCTGCCCAGGCTGTTGATCGGCGAGCTGGTATAGCTCGCCGGGCGTGGGGCTGTTGTGGCGGCCCCTGCCGCGTCTATCAGAGCATCCGCCGCAACACGCCATCCTTCAGGATGAAATGATGCCGGAGCGCCGCGGCGACATGCAGGATCAGAAGGGCGATCCATAGATAGCCCAATATCTCATGCGTTTCGCCCGAAATGCCGACGATGGCGTCGCCCTTCGATACGGCGAACTTGGGGACATCGAACAGGAAGAACCAGCTTAACGGTCGGCTTCCGGCGGAGGTCATGATCCAACCGGACAGGGGCACCAGGAGCATGAAAGCATAGAAAGCATAATGGGTCGCCTTGGCAGCTCCCCTTTCCCAGGCGGGCAGCGCGTCGGGCAGGGGCGTTGGCCGATGCGTCAGCCGCCAGATCAGTCGCGCCGCCGCGAGGGCCAGCACCGTCAGGCCCACTGATTTGTGGACGGGCATGACCTGCCAGTTCTTGGGCAGGGAATCGTGGGCGATACCCAGCCACAGGTTGAAGAGGATCAGGATCGCCATGATCCAGTGCAGTGTGCGGGCGACTAGACTATATCTTTCCATGGGCTTCTCCTGAGCCTGCAACCACCTACCCCTGACGATTGGCGATCAGATTGTCCACCACGGATGGGTCTGCAAGCGTGCTTGTGTCGCCCAGAGCCTGGGGCGTTACGTCGCCTTCGGCGATCTTGCGCAGGATGCGGCGCATGATCTTGCCACTCCGCGTCTTGGGCAGGCCGGGGGTGAACTGGATGACATCGGGAGTCGCGATCGGTCCGATTTCGCTGCGGACCCAGTTGATCAGGGTCTTGCGCAGGTCATCGCTCGGTTCCTCATGGGAATTGAGCGTCACATAGGCATAGATGCCCTGGCCCTTGATGTCGTGGGGAAAGCCGACCACCGCCGCCTCCGCCACCGCTTCGTGCAGGACGAGCGCGCTTTCCACCTCGGCCGTGCCCATGCGATGGCCCGACACATTGATGACGTCGTCGACCCGGCCGGTAATCCAGTAATAGCCGTCCGCATCGCGCCGGGCGCCATCGCCGGTCGTGTATTTGCCGGGAAAGGTGGTGAAATAGGTCTGGAAGAAGCGATCATGATCGCCCCAGACGGTGCGCATCTGCCCGGGCCAGCTCCGCGCGATCACTAGATTCCCCTCGGCCGCGCCGTCCAGCACATGGCCTTCGCCATCGACAATCTGCGGAACAACGCCGGGCATAGGCAGCGTCGCGGAGCCTGGCTTCAGGTCGGTGGCGCCGGGCATCGGCGCGATCATGGCCGCGCCCGTTTCGGTTTGCCACCAGGTGTCGATGATGGGGCAGCGATCCTCGCCCACGACATGATGATACCAGCGCCACGCTTCGGGATTGATCGGCTCGCCCACGGTGCCCAGCAGGCGCAGCGACTTGCGGCTCGTCCGGGTGACGAACGTGTCGCCCTCCTTCATCAGTGCGCGCAACGCCGTCGGCGCGGTGAAGATGGTCTGTACCTGGTGCCGGTCGACGACTTCCCAGATGCGACTGGGCGTGGGGTAATTGGGGACGCCTTCGTACATCAGCGTCGTCGCCCCATTCGCCAGCGGCCCGTAGACGATATAGCTATGGCCGGTGACCCAGCCGATGTCGGCGGCGCACCAGTAGATGTCGCCTGGCCGATAATCGAAGCACAGTTCATGCGTCAGGCTGGCCCACAGCAGATAGCCGCCGGTCGTGTGCAGCACACCCTTGGGCTTGCCGGTGGACCCGGAGGTATAGAGGATGAACAGTGGGTCCTCGGCATTCATGGGTTCAGGCGGGCAGTCCGCCGGCACCCTGGCCGCTTCCTCGTGCAGCCAGAGGTCGCGACCCTGGGTCATGGGGATGGCGCCGCCCGTCGCCTGGACGACCACGACCTTCTCGACGCCCGGACATTCCTTCAGCGCCGCGTCGACATTGGCCTTCAGGGGGACTTTCTTGCCCGCGCGTCGGCCTTCGTCCGCGGTGACGACCAGCGTCGAATCGCAGTCGATGATGCGCCCGGCCAGCGCCTCGGGCGAAAAGCCGCCGAACACCACCGAATGGATCGCGCCGATGCGGGCGCAGGCGAGCAGAGCGAAAGCGGCCTCCGGGATCATCGGCAAGTAGATGGTGATCCGGTCGCCCTTCCTCGCTCCGGCAGATTTCAGGACGTTGGCGAAGCGGCAGACTTCCTCATGCACCTGCCTGTAGCTGTAGCGGCGCGGTTCTTCATCCGGCGAATCCGGTTCCCAGATAATCGCCGTCTGGTCGCCGCGCGTTTCCAGATGCCTGTCGATGCAGTTGGCGCTTACGTTGAGCACGCCGTCGGCGAACCACTTCACCCCGAAATCGGCCTCATGGAAGCTGCTTTCATTCGTCCGGGTCGGGAACTTCTGCCAATCCAGCCGCTGCGCGCGCTCCAGCCAGTAGGCGTCCGCATCGTCGATCGAGCGCCGGTAATTTTCCGCCCGCCCCTCCCGGTCCAACAGCGCGGACGCCGCCCAGTCAGAAGGAACCGGGAAAAAATCGTCGGACATTTGGAGCATCCTTTCCTGTGCGAAGTCTTCGCTTTGCGCGCGTTGTAGAGGCTCGGGGCGACCGCCGGAAGCCCGATCCTGCGACGGCCGCCACAGTTTCCGCCGATATCGTCGGGAGATTAAGCACCATCATCCCATTTGCCGCTTTTCGACGGCCTCCGCTGGCCGTAACAGGAAGGTATATGTGGCGACTTTTCCAATTTCCGCTCTGTCCCTTTTCCCGCAAGGTCCGTCTGCTGCTCGGCGAAAAGGGGGTGGGCTACGACCTCGTGCGCGAATCGCCGTGGGAAGCGCGCGACGAATTTCTCGACCTCAATCCCGCCGGCACCACGCCGGTGATGGTGGATGAGGAAAAAGGCGTCACCCTGATCGACAGTCAGGCGATCTGCGAATATTTCGAGGAAACGGTCGAAAAATTCCCGCTCATTTCCGGCACCGCTTTCGGGCGGGCGGAAGTACGGCGGCTGACGGCGTTTTTCGATCAGAATTTCTACGGCGACGTGGTTGGGCCGTTGCTGCACGAGCGAATGAAGAAGCGCCTGATCGAACGCGCGCCGCCGGATGCCCGCGTCCTGCGCGAAGCGATGAAACGGGCCAATGTCCATATGGACTATATGGACTATCTGCTCGACCATCGCAGCTGGATGGCGGGCGGTACGCTGAGCCTGGCCGATATCGCGGCCGCCGCGCATCTCTCCGTCGCGGACTATCTGGGCGGCATCGACTGGGCGGGGCATGAGACGGTGAAGCGCTGGTATGCCGGCTTCAAGTCGCGCCCGTCCTTCCGGCCGTTGCTGTCAGAGAGGATGGAGGTGATCACCCCTCCGCCGCATTATGAAAAGCCCGATTTCTGACGGCGGATATGCCGACTTTCCTCAGGCCGTTTCCCTTCGGAAGCGACTTGTCGTCAATCCTCTTCCGCCGCCAGATAGACCCTGTTGCGGCCATGTTCCTTGGCCAGATACAAAGCCCGGTCCGCCGCCTTCAGCGCGGCGCGGGGGTCATCATAGACAAGCACATTGGCGACGCCCGCTGAAAAGCTGACGCGCTCCATCCGTTCGCCATTGGTGCGGTTAACCAGGCTGCGCGTCGAAAGATCCGCACGGACGCCGTCGACCGCCTCGCAGGCTTCGGCGGCCGTCTTGCCGCGAAACAGCATGACAAATTCCTCGCCGCCATGACGGGCGACGTGGCACTGGTCGTCGCTGACCTTGGCCAGCATGCCGGCAACGAACTTCAGGACCCGATCCCCCGTGTCGTGGCCATGCGTGTCGTTGATCAGCTTGAAATGATCGATGTCGCAAAAAGCCACGGCAAGCGACTGTCCTTCCTTTCGGGCCAGCGCTACCTCGTCGCGCAGCGTCCCTTCGAACGCGCGACGGTTGGGCAGACCCGTCAGATGGTCATGTTCGGCCGCCCGCCGGGCGGTGGCCAGGCTGGATCTGAGTGCATGGTTCTGCTTCTGGTTCTGCCGCAGCTGGGTCTCGACCTGGCGGGTTTTTTCCACCATTGACCGTGTGAGGGCGACCAGCCGCGTCAGCACCGGCTCACTGTCGGCACCGGCGGCCAGGCCTTTGACTTCTTCCTGCAGGGCGGCGCCATAATATTTCGCCGAATTGCGTGACTCGGTCATCAGGCCGGTGAATTCGGACAGATTCTGTTCGACCTTGTCGAGCATCGTCGCCAGCGCCTCGGGCGTCACCTCGTCAGATCGCTGCTCGGCGATGATGGCCTCGACCGTGCCGTTGTTGAGCTTGCCCCGCTCGGCCAGGACAGCGGCGATCGCCTTTTCCACGCCGATATGGGCGCCCGCGAGATAGTCGTGCGCCACGCCGAAGTTGAGCGGTGTCAGGTCCAGATCATGGGCAAAGAGGAAATCGCCGATGTCATTGTACAGCTTGCGGCGACGATTGACCTCGCGATGGGCGACGCTGCCCGCGCGGGGGCGTTGCGGCCCGGCCTCCTCGCCATGTTTTTCGTCGGTGTCCTTGCCGGACAGGCCCCTGGCCCAGCGGGTCAGCCGGTCGGTCAGGCCATGTTGCGCGTTCGCGGATGATGATGCCCCAGTCATAACCCGGTATAACGGCGCGACCCAATCTCGGTTAAGAGGCTGATGAGCAAAAAAAGACAAGCTGCTCTGACGCTTGCCTTATTGGCGCATTACAGGTCGGCGGCGATCAGCCAATCCCGGAAAATTCGCACTGCCCGGGTCTGCAGAGCGCGCGGTCGGCAAACAAAGAAGTAGCGGTAAGGGCTTGCCACCTTGGTCTCCGGAAACAGGCGCACCAGCCGTGCATCCTCGGCATCCTTGAAATGGCTGGCGTGCATCACCGCCACGCCCAGGCCCTGAGCCGCTGCTTCGAGGATCAACTGGCCCGAGTCATAATTGTCGATCGCAAGCGGCTGAAGGTCGGGAACGCCCACCGCTTCCTTAAAGGCGTCGAAAGCCTGCCCCATGTCGCGGTGAAGCAATATGGTGTGATGGGCAAGGTCCACGGGCGACGTGAGCGCATGCGGTGGCTCCAGCAGCGCCTTGCGTCCGATCAGATACACCTCGTCCTGGTCGAGCTCGTGGACATATAGCGCCGGGTCGACATCCTTCGCGAGCACGATCGCGGCATCCAGGCCTTCCCCCAACCGCGCCACCGCATAAGGGGTTGTTTCGATATCAATATGAAGCTGGGGATGCCGCTGACGCAGCGCACCCAAATGAGGGAATAGTCGCTGCATCGCAAACAGGGGCATCACCGCCAGGCGCAGGCGGAGCTGGTTGCCACCACTCTGTATGTTCTCCAGCGCCTGGCTAAGCGAATCAAGCGCGGGCGCGATCTCGTCAAGCAGGCGTTGCCCGTCTGCATTGATTTCCAGCGCCTGGTGTTTGCGGTCGAACAGCGGCTTGCCGATGAACCGTTCCAGCGCCTGAACACGGCGGCTGAGCGCCGGCGTTGAAAGCGCGAGTTCTTCCGCCGCCGCCTTGACTGATCCAAGACGCGCCACCTGAACAAATGCCTCAAGGGCGGTAAGAGGGGGCAATCTGCGCATGACAGTCAGTGTCGATCAGCAGGTCCGGCGCAAAACATCATCATTGGCAACCCCTTGGCATCGGGCATTTCCTGCCCTCTGTTTACGCATCAGGACAATATATCAACTGACAAGATGCAAAAAATGCAACTCACTGGATTTTTTTTGCAGTTGCGAAGATACATGCTGCTGTGCACATAGGGAAGGCCTTTCAGGCATCCTCTCCTAAAACTTTCATGGGCTGGCCCTTTGGGTCGGCCCTTTTTTTGTTTCCGGCAACGACATGTTTCGAGCCCTTTCCATGCGCTCCAACGTTTCCTATCTCGTTATGCGGTGACGAGAATGGGGATGGCGATGGCAGAACAAGAAAGAGCGGGGCGCAGGATTCAGGTCGCGAATGCACGGCCGGAGGATGCCGGGCGCGGTTTGGCGCGGCTACCTCTCCAGGTGATGGCGGAGATGACTCTCGCCGAGGGCGACGTCATCGAGATTGTCGGGAAGCGCTCCACCCCCGCACGCGTCGTGCGCCCCTACAAGGAAGATGAAGGCCTGGACGTATTGAGGCTGGATGGCCTGCAGCGCGCCAATGCAGGCGCAGGCTCTGGCGACTTCGTCCACATACAAAAGGTTGATCCGCGTCAGGCGCAACGGGTCATCTTCGCGCCCGCACAAAATAATCTGCGTCTTCAGGGCAATCCCGAGGCGCTCAAGCGCGTATTCTTCCAGCGTCCGCTCGCGGCCGGCGATGTTGTCGCGACGGCCGGCCAGCAGCAGGTGCCGCCCAGCGACATGCCCGCGCAGTTGCGGCAGATGCTGGCTGCGCCCGCCTATGCGCTGCAGGAGATTCGGCTAGTGGTGGTGTCGACCGTGCCCAAGGGCATCGTCCTGATCGACGCCGACACCGAAATCGAATTGCGCGCGGAATATGAGGAGCCGCGGGAGTCCCGCCGCGCCGATGTCACCTATGATGATGTGGGGGGCATGGCGGAAGCTATCGACCAGCTGCGGGAGATGGTTGAACTGCCGTTGCGCTATCCCGAATTGTTCGAGCGGCTGGGCGTTGATCCGCCCAAGGGCGTGTTGCTCCACGGTCCGCCGGGAACCGGCAAGACGCGCCTTGCCCGTGCGGTCGCCAATGAATCGGAAGCGGAATTCTTCCTGATCAACGGGCCTGAGATCATGGGATCGGCCTATGGCGAATCGGAAAAGCAGCTGCGCGAGATTTTCGAGGCGGCGGCGAAGTCCGCGCCGTCCATCCTCTTCATCGACGAGATCGATTCGATCGCGCCCAAGCGGGGGCAGGTGACGGGCGAGACGGAAAAGCGCCTGGTCGCCCAGCTGCTGACGCTGATGGATGGACTGGAGCCGCGCACGAACCTGGTCGTGATTGCCGCCACCAACCGTCCCGAAGCAATCGATGAGGCGCTGCGCCGGCCCGGCCGCTTCGACCGGGAGATCGTCGTGGGCGTTCCCGACGAACGCGGTCGGCGCGAGATATTGGGTATCCACACGCGGGGCATGCCGACCGCGGAGGGCGTGGACCTGGGTGAACTCGCGCGGATGACCTACGGTTTCGTTGGCGCCGACCTTGCCGCGCTGACCCGCGAGGCGGCGATCGAGACGGTTCGTCGCTTCATGCCGCGCCTCAATCTGGAAGAAGGGACGATACCGTCCGACGTGCTGGAGGAACTGTCCGTCACGCGGGAGGACTTCATGGCCGCGATCAAGCGCGTCCAGCCTTCTGCCATGCGGGAGGTGATGGTGCAGGCGCCGAACGTCGGCTGGGCCGATATCGGCGGCCTGGACGACGCACAGATGCGCCTCAAGGAAGGGGTGGAACTGCCGCTCAAGGACCCGGACGCCTTCCGTCGCATCGGCATCCGGCCAGCCAAGGGTTTCCTGCTCTATGGTCCGCCGGGCACCGGAAAGACGCTGCTTGCGAAGGCCGTCGCGCGCGAGGCGCAGGCCAATTTCATCGCCACCAAGTCGTCGGACCTGCTGAGCAAATGGTATGGGGAGAGCGAGCAGCAGATCGCCCGCCTCTTCGCCCGCGCGAGGCAGGTTGCTCCCACGGTCGTCTTCATCGACGAACTGGACAGCCTCGTGCCGGCGCGTGGCGGTGGCCTGGGTGAACCGGCGGTGACGGAGCGGGTTGTGAACACGATCCTTGCCGAGATGGACGGGCTGGAGGAACTGCAATCGGTGGTCGTGATCGGCGCTACCAATCGGCCGACGCTGATCGATCCGGCGTTGCTGCGGCCGGGGCGTTTCGACGAACTGATCTATGTCCCAGTTCCGGATCGCGCGGGGCGGCTGCGCATCCTGAAGATCCATACCGGCAGGATGCCTCTGGCGGATGACGTCGACCTCGACATCCTGTCGGAGCGGACCGAACGGTTCACCGGCGCGGACCTTGAGGACCTGGTGCGCCGCGCCGGCCTGATCGCGCTGCGCCAGTCGCTGTCCGTCGAAAAGGTCAACCAGGCGCATTTCGAGACCGCTCTGGAGGAAACTCGCGCATCCGTCACGCCGGAGATGGAGCGTGAATATGAGCAGATCCAGGCGCAACTGAAGCAGAGCGCCATGCGCATGGATCCGATCGGCTTCGTGTCGCCCGGCATGTTGCGGGCGCGCGAGCGCGAATCCTGACGAAGGCTGGCGAACAGGCGGATGAACCCATCCGCCTGTTCGTGCGTTCGTTTGCCGGATCGAGCCTTTGGCGTTCGGTCCTTTTTGCAAAGCGGCTTGCAAGGCGGGCGGTTATTTGCAACGCCCGCAGATCAAGGCAAACAGGCGAGAGTTGATGGCCTCCATTCCCGTGAAGAAGACTGAACAAGGCCGGCGTGATAAGGATCGGTCGGCGTCATTCCTGACCCAGTGGACCATGTTCTTCCGCCAGTTCGTCAAGCATCCGGGGATGATCGGATCGGTCATCCCATCCTCGACCAGCCTGGTTGAGAGCATGCTCGACGGTGTGGATTGGCATAATACGCGCCTGTTCGTGGAATATGGCCCGGGCGTTGGCACCTTCACTCGGCCCGTTCTCGACCGGTTGCATCCGGATGCGACCCTGCTCGCCATTGACCTCAATCTTGATTTCGTCGCGTTTCTCGAAGCGCAGATCGATGATCCACGGCTTAAGGTGGTGAACGGGTCGGCGGCGGATGTGCGGCGGTTCATCGCCGAAGCGGGGCACAGGCAGGCGGATTATGTCCTGTCCGGCATTCCCTTTTCCACCCTGCCCGACGGCGTTGGCGAGCATATCTGCGGCGAGACGCGCGCGGCGCTGCGCCCCGACGGCGCTTTCCTTGTCTATCAATATTCCGCCTATGTGCGCCAGTTTCTGCTGGGCAATTTCGATGCTGTCGACCAGCGCATGGAGTGGCGCAATATCCCGCCTTGCCGCATCTTTCGCGCGGTAAAAAGGGAATCGCTGGCGCAGGCGGCCTGATCGGAGGGTTCCAACGCCAGCCGAACCGATCTGGCCGTTTCGCTGTGCATCCCTTTCATGCTAAAGGCGCGGGCGAAAGGCATTGATCCCATGAACGACCTGGCCCAGACCCCCGAAATGCTGATCGCTACGCTGGGCGCCCGCGGCCGCGCGGCCGCGCTGGTGCTGGCAACCGCGAGCGACGCGCAAAAGATTGACGCGCTGCATCGGGCGGCGCAGGCCCTGCGGGATCAGGCGCCGCAGATCATCGCCGCCAACGCGCGCGACATGGAAAATGCGGCCGCCAACGGGTTGTCGCCAGCCTTGCTCGACAGGCTGCGGCTGGACGAGGACCGGGTGCTCGCCACGGCGGCAGGCGTCGACCAGGTCGCGACGCTCGACAATCCGCTGGGCAGCGTGATCGACCGGCAGGTCCGCCCCAATGGCATGGAACTGTCGCGCGTGCGCGTGCCCTTGGGCGTGATCGGCATCATCTATGAAAGCCGTCCCAATGTGACCGCCGACGCCGCCGCCCTTTGCCTGCGCGCCGGCAATGCCGTGATCCTGCGCGGCGGCAGCGAGGCCAGGGAAAGCAATCGCGCGATCCACGCCGCCATGGTCGAAGGAATCGTCGCAGCCGGCCTGCCGGCCGATGTCGTGCAACTGGTCCCCACGACGGACCGCGCCGCGGTGGGCGCGCTGCTCAAGGCGGCCGAATATATCGACCTCATCGTGCCGCGGGGCGGCAAGAGCCTGGTCGCGCGCGTACAGGAAGAAGCGCGCGTTCCCGTGCTCGCCCATCTGGACGGAATCAACCACAGCTATGTCGACGGCGCGGCCGATTCCGACATGGCGCGCAAGCTGGTGGTCAACGCCAAGATGCGCCGCACCGGCATTTGCGGCGCCACCGAAACGGTGCTGATCGACCGGGGCTTTTCGGACGCGCCCGCGATCGTGAAGGCTCTGCTCGACGCGAAGTGCGAAGTCCGCGGCGACGACGCGGTGCAGGCGATGGACGCGCGCGTAAAGCCGGCCAGCGAGGAAGACTGGGATACCGAATATCTCGATGCCATCGTCTCGGTCCGCCAGGTCGACGGCATCGACGAAGCGCTGGCGCACATCGCAGCCCACGCCAGCCACCATACCGACGCGATTATCACCGAGGATGCGGAAAAGGCCGAGCGGTTCCTGAACGCGGTCGACAGCGCCATCGTCATGTGGAACGCCTCCACCCAGTTTGCGGACGGCGGGGAATTCGGCCTGGGGGCAGAGATTGGCATTTCCACCGGCCGGCTTCATGCGCGGGGGCCGGTCGCTCTTGAAGGCCTCACCACCTACAAGTGGCTCGTGCGCGGAACAGGCCAGACCCGGCCCTGATACAGGGCGAACGGGGAGGTGAGGGGGCTTAGCCTTTCACCGCCCCGTCGATCGCCTTCAGCTTCTCCAGCAAGGGGCCGACCCACTCCACCGGCAGCATCACCGGCCCGTCCGACGGCGCCCGGTCGGGATCGTCATGCGCCTCGGCAAAGATTGCGGCCACGCCCGCGGCCACCGCGCTGCGCGCCAACAGCGGGGCAAATTCGCGTTGCCCGCCAGAGGCTGACCCGAGCCCACCGGGTTGCTGCACCGAATGGGTGGCGTCGAACACGACCGGATAGCCGGACTGCGCCATCACCGGCAACGACCGCATGTCGCTGACCAATGTGTTGTAGCCGAAGCTGGCGCCGCGCTCGGTCAGCAATATGCGCTCATTGTCCGTGGAGGCGACCTTCTGCGCCACCGCCGCCATGTCCCAAGGCGCAAGGAACTGGCCCTTCTTCACATTGACGGCCGCGCCGGTTCGCCCTGCCGCGACCAGCAAATCAGTCTGGCGGCACAGAAAGGCCGGGATCTGCAATATGTCCACGGCCTGGGCCGCCGCCGTGACCTGCCCGGCCTCATGCACGTCGGTCAGGACAGGGCAGCCGAACGCCGCCCTTATTTCGGCCAGGATCTTCAGTCCCGCATCGATACCGATGCCCCGCTGCCCGGACACCGACGTCCGATTGGCCTTGTCGAAGGAAGATTTGAAGATGAAGGGCACGCCGGCCAGGGCCGCCATCTCCGACAGCCGCTCCGCCATCATGAAGGCGTGATCGCGGCTTTCGATCTGGCAGGGGCCGGAAATCAGCACGAAGGGCAGGTCGTTGCCGATCGTCACAGGAGCGGATTTCGGTCCGACGGTAACATGCTTGTGGGTCATGCCGCTCACTTCGGCGCTTTCGCGAAGCAGCGCAAGAGTTGTCCCCGCTACAGTCCCTTGCCGGGATGATAATTCCAGCCGCCACCGGTGACGGCCGGGTTCGAACCGAACCGACCAGCCGTCTGACGATACAGCCGAGGACGGGAATGAAGCTGATGTCTGAAGAGGTCCTGACCGCATCGCGCCCGATCCATAAACCGTAACCTTCGCGCCACGGTCAGGGCGCAAACCATCCTATTGCCTGTTCAGACCCGATTCTATCCTGTCCTACATCCGTCCGACCTGCCTATCCTCGCCCCGTATTTGAAATGTCGGAACCTTCAGGCAGACGGCTACGCGCGCCCGTGCACGCGCGCGCATATGGTGTGAACTTCGGCGCAAAATGGCGGAAAATGGCATCATTCCTTCACCCGCCCCACCATCGCCTGTCCTACAGCCTTCTGCCGTACATAGCGGCGCTTGAGCATCACGCTCGCTGTCAGCAGCGGCACGGCGGCGATCACGCCCATCGCGCCCAGCATGGGCGGCCACAATCCGAACAGGCTGTGGACATTCAGCGCGGAAGGCGCCAGCAGCAGTAGAAACCCTGCTGTCAGCAGCCACAACCCCCAGCGGCGCGGTCGCACCGCGATCATGCGCATCTCGTGGCGGTGAGCCTTGCGGCCGTCCTTCGTCGTCAGATCATGATGCTTCATCGCCGCTCATCAAGCGGAAAAGCCGCTGCTTTGTCCAGCCGTGGAAACGGGTTTCGCCGGGGCGCATAATCGGCTACACGGCTTTGCATCCCCGGGGGACCGCTCACAAGCGGTTGAGAGGCGGCTGACGTGGCCGCGACCCGCTGAACCTGATCCGGATAAGACCGGCGTAGGGAGGGACGGCTTGTGCAGGCAAACCGGGCCCCATCCTCCGCCACCGCGCCAAGAGGAGGACGGAACTGCCATGACCACCATTTCCGTCCTGACCCTGCGCCTTGCCGAAGCGATCGGCCTCTACATGATCGTCATCGGTATTGGCGGCCTCACTGCGGCCGACCGTTGGCGGGCGATGATGGACGATCTGGAACGCTCGCCGGGCCTTGTCATGGGGATGGGCTTTGCCGTCTTTGCCGTAGGCACCGCACTGGTCCTTGTCCACAGCATCTGGACGGACCCGCTCGCCATCGTCATCAGCCTGATCGCTTATGTCGCGCTGATCGAAGGCGCGCTGCTGCTCGCCGTTCCAGGTCCGCTGATCAAGATCGGCCATTGGTCGCTCCACTTCACCCGCGCCTGGGCGATCCTCTCGATCCTGCTCGGCATCCTCCTCTTCCTCGCCGGCCTTACCGGCCGCGCTACCGTCATCGCCTGAAAGGAAAGCATATGGCCGACATTCCCGCCCGCACCGAAATGCGCGTCACCACAGGCCCCATCCGGGGATCGCGCAAGATCCATGTCGGGCCGCTCAAAGTGGCCATGCGCGAAATCGATCTGGAACCCGGCAGCGGCGAACCGTCGGTGCGCGTCTATGATACCTCCGGCCCCTATTCGGACCCCGATGCCCGCATCGACATCATGGCCGGCCTGCCGGCGCTGCGCCGCGACTGGATCATTGGCCGCGGTGATGTCGAAGAATATGACGCGCGCACTATCAAGCCTGAGGATAACGGCCTGAAAGGCCCCGACCGTTCGGCCGGCGTCCAGCCCTTTCCCAACACGGTCAACCGGCCGCTTCGCGCCAGGTCGGGCATGAACGTGTCGCAGATGCATTATGCCCGTCGAGGCATCATCACGCCCGAAATGGAATATGTGGCAGAGCGCGAAAATCTGGGCCGCGCTCGCCTCGCGGAATATGTGCGCGACGGACAGGACTGGGGCGCATCGATCCCCGACTATGTGACACCGGAATTCGTTCGCGACGAAGTGGCCCGGGGCCGCGCGATCATTCCGTCAAACATCAACCATCCCGAAACCGAGCCGATGGCGATCGGCCGCAATTTCCTGGTCAAGATCAACGCGAATATCGGCAACAGCGCCGTCGCCTCCGACGTGGCGAGCGAAGTCGACAAGCTCGTCTGGTCGATCCGCTGGGGCGCGGACACAGTGATGGACCTGTCCACGGGGCGGAACATCCACGACACCCGCGAATGGATCATGCGCAATTCGCCGGTGCCGATCGGCACGGTCCCCATCTATCAGGCACTCGAAAAGGTTGGCGGCATTGCCGAAGAACTGACCTGGGACATCTTCCGCGACACCCTCATCGAACAGGCAGAACAGGGCGTCGACTATTTCACCATCCATGCCGGCGTGCGCCTGCCCTACATCCCTATGACGGCGAAGCGGGTCACCGGCATCGTGTCGCGCGGTGGGTCGATCATGGCGAAATGGTGCCTCGCGCACCACAAGGAGTCGTTCCTCTACGAGCATTTCGACGAGATCACCGAGATCATGAAGGCCTATGACATCGCCTATTCACTGGGCGACGGCCTGCGCCCCGGCTCGATCGCGGACGCCAATGACGAGGCGCAGTTCGCCGAGCTCTATACGCTGGGCGAACTGACCAAGCGCGCCTGGGAACAGGATGTACAGGTCATGATCGAGGGGCCGGGCCATGTGCCCATGCACAAGATCAAGCAGAATATGGACAAGCAACTTGAGGCGTGCGGCGAGGCGCCCTTCTATACGCTCGGGCCGCTGACCACCGACATCGCGCCGGGCTATGACCATATCACCAGCGGCATCGGCGCGGCGATGATCGGCTGGTATGGCACGGCGATGCTTTGCTACGTCACGCCCAAGGAGCATCTGGGCCTGCCCGACCGGGACGACGTGAAGGTCGGGGTCGTCACCTACAAGCTCGCCGCCCATGCCGCCGACCTTGCAAAGGGGCATCCGGCGGCGAAGGTGCGGGACGATGCGCTGAGCCGTGCCCGCTTCGAATTCCGCTGGCGCGATCAGTTCAACCTGTCGCTCGATCCGGACACGGCGGAAAAATATCACGATCAGACGCTGCCGGCCGAAGGCGCCAAGACCGCGCATTTCTGCTCGATGTGCGGCCCCAAATTCTGCTCGATGAAGATCACGCAGGAAGTGCGCGACTTCGCGGCCAAGCAGAACCAGCCGGCCGACAGCTTCATTGCGGCGGAGGATGCCGAACAAGGGATGGCCCAGATGAGCGAAATATTCCGGCAGACCGGCAGCGAGCTATATATGGGTGCTGACGGGCGAGAGCGTGACTGAAAAGGTGAGGGGCCACCGATGCTTCGGGTATCGGCCTGGCCCTGTCCGCGTCAGCCGGTCTGTCATTCAATGGATCGCCGACGCCTGCTCGGCCTCCAGACCATGCTGCCATCCACCACCCAGCGCCTTGAACAGGTCCACCCGCGCTGAGGCGAGCCGCTGCACGGAACCGGCATAGGCGCTGCGGGCGGAAAGCATGTCGGCCTGGGCAATGAGCAGGTCCAGATAGCCGATGGACCCCGCGCGGTATCGCAGGTCGGCGAGCCTGTATGCCTCGCCGGCGCGCAGCTGCGCCTCGCGCAGCGACCCGAGCCGATCCTGCTCGGTGGCGACGATCGTCAGAGCCTGCTCGACTTCCTTGAGCGCATTGAGCACGCGCCCGTCGAACGTCGCCAGCGACGCGTCGCCCTGCGCTTGTGCCTGGCGTATTCGCGCGCGCGCGACCGCGATATTGGGGAAGCTCCACGAGATGAGCGGCCCCAACGAGAAGGAGAAGGAATCTCCGCCCCTCAGCATATCGTTGCGGAAGAAGTTGCCCGACCCGCCCAGACTGACCTTGGGGTACAGATCCGCCGTCGCAACACCGATCCGCGCCGTATCGGCCGCGAGTTGCCGTTCCGCCTGACGAAGATCCGGCCGACGCCGGAGCAAGGTGGCGCCGTCTCCGACCGGCAGGATCGCCGCCGGTTCGGGCGCCTGCGAACAGGTGCGGGCAGCCTCGGGAATATCGCCCGGCGTCGTGCCGATCAGCGCCGCCAGTTCGAACAGCGCGACCTGGCGCTGGCCTTCAAGGGCCGGGATAGCCGATCGCGCCGTCGCCGCCGCCGCGCCCGCCCGTTCCACGTCGAGCTTGCCGACCGATCCGGCCCGTTCCTGCGCCGTGACGAGCCGCAAACTGTCGCTGCTGGTTTGGAAGGATTGCCGCGCGACATCGATCGCATAGGCATAGGCGCACGCATTGACATAGGCGCGCGTCGTTTCGGCCGCGACGGTCACGCGCACCGCATCGCGCGCCGCTTCGACGGCTTCGGTGTCCGCTCGCGCAGCTGCGATGGCGCGGCTGACGCGGCCGAACAGATCGACCTCCCACGCGAGCGATAGCCCACCCGATTGCGACCATTGCGCGTCGCCCTGATTGCCCGCAACGCCCGTCTGTCCCGTCCCCTGGACCCCATCGCCATAAGTGACGCCACCATTGAGCGTGGTGGACGGCAATCGCGCGGTCCGGGCTTCGCCGAGCACCGCACGCGCCCGCGCGAGGTTCGCGGCAGCGACGCGCAGATCGGCATTGGCGACCAAGGCGCGCTCGACCAAAGCGTCCAGCGCGGGGTCGCGGTACAGGCGCCACCAGTCGTCGGGCAGTTGAGCCGCCGGGTCGAAGCCGGCGCCCTTCGTCACGAACGGCGTGGCCGTGGCTGGAGCCATCTTGGGCGGTTGATAATCGGGGCCAACGGCGCAGGCGGAGGCCAGCAGCGGCGCGATCAAGCCTAGGACTGCGAACTTACGCATGAGCCAGCCCTCCTTCGGCTGTGGGCCGGTCGGTGGGCGGTGGCTGGTTTTGCGGCTTCGAGCGGTGGTCGCCGGCGAGCAGGGTGTAGACGGTCGGCAGCACGAATAGGGTGAACAGGGTGCCGACCAGCATGCCCATCACAACGACGATGCCGATCGCGAAGCGGCTGTTCGCGCCTGCGCCCGCCGCGAACAGGAGCGGCACGAGACCCGCGACCATGGCGGCGGTCGTCATGAGCACCGGACGCATGCGGACCGCGGCGGCGTGACGGATCGCTTCCGCCCGGCCCCATCCCTGCGTGTGCTGCATTTCGTTGGCGAACGAGACCATCAGGATGCCATGCTTCGAGATCAGGCCGATGAGCGTGACGAGGCCGATCTGAGTATAGATGTTGAGGGTCGTGAAGCCCAGATACAGCGGCACCAGTGCGCCGCAGACCGCCAGCGGCACCGTCACGAGGATCACCAGCGGATCGCGGAAGCTCTCAAACTGTGCGGCGAGCACCAGAAAGATCACGATCAGCGCGAAGGCGAAGGATATCGTCAGTTGATTGCCTTCGTGCACATATTGCCGGCTGTTCGACAGCCAGTCGACCGTCGTCCCCGGCGGCAGGGGCTGGCTTTTGAGGAAGTCGACGGCCTGGCCCATGGTAACGCCGGGCAGCAGCACCGCCGAAAGCGTGGCCGAGTTCATCTGGTTGAACTGCGGCAGCCGGTTGGGCTGCGACCGGATTTCGACTTTCGCGACCGTGGACAGCGGGACAAGCTTGCCCGACGCGGCCTTGACGTAGAATTCGCCCAGACTGTCTGGGGTGATGCGCTTGCCTTGCGGCACCTGGGCGATGACGTCGTAGGAGCGATCATGCCAGTTGAAGCGGTTGACGTAGTTTTCGCCGACCAGCACGGCCAGCGTGTCGGCGATCTCGGCCATGGTCACGCCCATCTCACCGGCCTTGGCCTGATCGATGCTGATGTGGGCTTCCGGGCTGTCGAAGGCGAGGTCGCTGTCGACGAAGGCGAACAGGCCGCTGCCCCAAGCAGCGCCCTTGATGGCTTCCAGGCTTTTATAGATTTCGGGAAAATCGTCGGCCGATCGGATCACCATCTGGACCGGCAGGCCGCCGCTGCCGGCGGGAAGCGGGCTGGCCTGAAAGGCGGTCGCGTAGACGCCGGTGACAGCGCCGGTGCGGCCCGTCAGTTCCGCCTGAATCTGGTCCGCATTGCGGGTGCGATCGGCCCAGTCCTTCATCACGATGACGCCGAAGCCACCATTGGCGCCCTGTTCGCCACCGGTTCCGAAGAAGCTGGCGGCATATTCAGGAAATTGGTGGAAGATTCTCTCGACCTCGGCGTTGAATCGTGCCGTGTAGCTGGCGTTCGCATATTGCGGCGCCTTGGTCTGGACGAGAACGTAACCCATGTCCTCCTGGGGCGCCAACTCGCTCTTGGAGCCGGCAAACAGCACCCCGATCGCTACGAGGACCGTGATGCCGACGATCAGCACGGCCGTGCGCGCCGCCAAGGTCTTGTCGAGCAGCCGGACATAGGTTTCGGTCGCCCGGTGCATCGTGCGCTCGACGGCCTGGGCCAGTTTTCCTTCGCCAATCTTGGGCTTGAGCAACATGCCGCTCATCATCGGCGACAGGGTGAGCGCTATCACGCCCGATACGATCACGGACCCGGCGAGTGTGAAGGCGAACTCGCGGAACAACGCCCCCGTAAGCCCTCCCATCAGGCCGATCGGTGCGTAGACGGCAGCCAGCGTGATGGTCATGGCGATCACCGGCCCGATGATCTCTCGCGCGCCGACCAGCGCCGCATCGAGCGGCGACAGGCCGTCTTCGATGTGGCGGTGGATATTTTCCACCACGACGATGGCGTCATCGACGACGAGGCCGATCGCCAGCACCATGGCGAGCAGGGTGAGCAGGTTGAGCGAAAAGCCAAAGGCCAGCATCAGCGCCGCCGTGCCGAGCAGCGACAGGGGAATCGTGACCACCGGAATGATGACGGCCCTGAAGGTGCCCAGAAACAGGAAGATCACGAAGATCACGATCAGGATCGCCTCGATCAGCGTATGTTCGACTTCCTGAATGGATGCATCGACGAACTGCGCGACGTCGAACCCGCTCGAAACCTTGAGGCCGGGGGGCGCCACGCGCTGAATGTCGGGGATCAGCGCCTTGACCGCGCGCACGATCTCCAGCGGATTGCCATCGGGCGTGGGGGATATGGCGATTGAAACGCCGGGCCGGCCCGATGAAAGGGCGCTGCCATCATAATTCTGGCCACCCAGCTCGACGGTCGCGACATCGCCGATGCGCACCACATTGTCCCGGCCGGTCTTGAGCACCATCTGGCGGAATGAATCGACGCTGCGCAGATCGGTGCCGGCCGTGATGTTGATCGCGGTGCTTTCGCTCTTGAGCTGTCCGGGCGCCGCCTGGACATTGTTCGCCCGCAGCGCATTGGCAAGGTCGCTTGCGGTCAGGCCGCGCGCGGCGAGCTTCACCGGATCGACCCAGATGCGCATCGCTAGCGGCGCGCCGCCCGTGATCGCCGCCGAAGCGACGCCGGGAACGGAGGTGATGAGAGGCTGGGCGACCCGCGTCGCGAAGTCGGCCATTTGCGACGCGGATAGCGTGTCGCTGGCGAAGGATACATATTGTATCGCCGACGCGCCGTCGGTGATCTTGGAGATCACCGGATCAGTGGTCCCCGCGGGCAGGCGGTATTTGACCTGCTGGACCTTCGCGAGGACCTCCGTCATCGAACGGTCGGCATTGGCGTTGAGGACCAGCTTGGCCCGGATCTGGCTCTTGCCCTGGCTGGAGGTCGAGGTCAGATATTCGATGCCGTTCGCCGTGGCTATCGCCTGCGAGATCGGCGTGGTGACGAAGCCGTGCATCACCTCTTGTGAAGCGCCCGGCAACGACGTGTCGATCGTGATCGTCGCGCTTTCCATGCCGGGATATTGGCGGATCGGCAGGTTGAACAGCGCGCTCAGGCCGGCGAGCAGGATCAGCAGGCTGACCACGATCGCGAGGATCGGCCGGCGAATGAAAAGGTCGGTGAACGCCATATCAGCGAACCCCTGCCGGGACGGCCCGGACGACCTTGACCGTGGTGCCTGGCTGCACGCGCAACTGGCCATCCGCGACGACGACGTCACCGGAGCGGAGGCCCTTGTCGATCACGACATCGTTACCGACGCGGCGGCCGGCCTGGACCGGCACGATCTCCGCCTTGCCGCCTGTGCGGGCGTTTTTGCCCCGGATGACGATCACGCTGTCGCCCTGCGCCGAGGCTTGGATCGCGGTTGCCGGCACGACGAGAACAGCTTGCTGCGGTGGCAGCGTGAGTCCAGCCGTCACATACATGCCGGGGCGCAGCGTCCGATCACTATTCGGCAGGATCGCCTGCACGGTGACGTTGCGCGTATCCGCGCCGACCTGTGGCTCGATGGCATTGACTCGCGCGGTGAAAGTGCGGCCCGGAAAAGCATCGCTGGTGACGGATACGGTCGATCCCGGCTTCAGACGCGCAAGTTCCTGCTGGGGAATCGCGAACTCGACATAGAGAGAGTCGAGCGCCGTCAGCGTTGCGACGGGATCACCGGGGTTGATAAACTGCCCCAGATTGACGCGGCGGATGCCGATCTCGCCCGAAAAGGGCGCGCGGACCTGCTTCTGGATCATGCGCGCATCGATTTGCCGCACCGCAGCTATCGCCTGGTCGCGCTCGGCTCGCCGCTGTTGCAGCAATTCGCGCGGCTCGGCCCCCGTCGGGGCAAGTTGCTCCGAGCGGGCCAGTTGTATGCCGCTGAACGCCGCCTTGGCTTTTGCGGCCTCGCGATCGGCGCGTTCGGGCCCATCGAACAACTGCACGAGAAGCGCCCCGGCCCGCACGTTGGAACCGGCCGAGAAGTTTATGGCCGACACCCGGCCCGCGACCTCGCTCGAGAGCGTTACCTCGCGAACCGCCGCAAGTGTGCCGACGGCGTTCAAAGACAGGGGCATGTCGCGCGGAGCAACGACCGCAACGGCGACCGGGACGGCCTGCTGTTGCCAATGCTGGGCTTGGCCGCTTTTCACCGTGCGCCAGAGAAACAGGCCACCCAGTATCGCTGCCAGAACGATGACGGTGAGAATGATGGTTTGACCTTGCGGGCGCGAGGTCGGAAGCGGAGGAGGGATATCGTGAAGCGAGTCCGTCATGCTTCGGCCTTCCCGCCTAGCGTGCTGACGACGGGTTTGGATGGTGCGGAGCCGTTCAGATCCACCTTCAAGATCCCCCTTTTTTAGAACTCTCAGCCACACTTGCGCATGCGGACAAGTTTGGATATTTTCCAACTCATGGCTTTGAAAACCAAACCGTCAAATATGTCAAGCTCCACGTTGGAATATTCAGGCTGGTCAACGCGGACGCCCGGCGACCGCATATTGATGGCTCTCAAATTGCAGGGTCGCCTCTCATCGGCTGCGATCGGCAAGAAGCTCGGGATCACCGGCGAAGCGGCTCGCCAGCAACTGATGCGCCTGGCGGAGCAGAAGCTCGTCGTTGCAACAAGCGAGGCCAGAGGCGTTGGTCGGCCGCAACAATGTTGGGACCTGACCGCCGCGGCGCAGTCGCGGTTTCCCGACACTTGCGCCAGCCTGACGGAGCAGCTGCTCGATATCATCCGCACCCACATGGGCGAGTCGGCGCTCGACATGATCATCAATGTCCGTGAGAGCGGGACGCAGCGCCGATATCTGGAGGCGCTGGGCGGCAAGCATCTGCTGCGCGACCGGGTAGCCGCTCTGGCCGCATTGCGCTCCGAGGAAGGCTATATGGCTGATTGGCGGGAGGAAGACGACGGGTCATTCCTGTTGATCGAGAACCATTGCCCGATCAGCCCGGTGGCAGCAGCTTGCGGTCGTTTCTGCAGCGCCGAACTGGAAATGTTCGGAACCGCACTCGGTCCTACCGTGTCGATCCATCGCGCGGAGCACATCATCCAGGGTGGCCGCAGATGTACTTACGTCATCCGGGAGGCGGATCTTTCCGCTGAGCAAGAGCCAGAATGAAAAAGCCCCAAAGGGCACCGGCTATGTGGGCAAGGTCAACAATGGGTCGGTTGTCGTGAGCGCTGGCCGGGCGCTAAAAATCCGGGGGTCATGATGGGGTCTGCCTTCAGGCATCGCGCTCTTGGATCGGTTCACGGCATCGGGTTTCTGCGTAGAATTCCCCATTATGAGGGGGAAGGCACCTGATATTCTGCGGAACCTTCAGCGAGCGGGGACGTCAAATCGACTGTTGGTTCTCATGAACCACCGCCGAAGACATCGATATGTTGATCTACAAGTCTCCGAGGAAAATCGTTATTCGGCGCGGCCTGCCCAACCGGGAAGGTAGGCCGCCTCCCTCGATCGCGCGAGGTTCAGCGCGGTGCCAAGGCAAGCATCGAGACCATCGCGCAGACGGGCGGGCCTTATCCGCTGCCGGAGAAAATTGGCCCAGAGAAATTCAGCGTACAGGATGTCGACCTTGGCGTAGCCCCCCGCGCGCCGTAGCTCTCCGGCAAGTGAGCGATAGGGATCGTCGGCGAGCTTGCCGATATGTTTGGGAAGCGCGTCATAGCCCTGCCGCCGCCCCTTTTCGTCAAAGGGATGGAGCCAGTTGCGATTGTCCATATAGGTCAGGAAAGCGGTGCTGCTCAGATGCCCCAGGTCGGCAACTACGCTGACCAGCACATGGATCACGCCCTCTTCATGCAGGGCGCGGGCGAGGTGATGGTGATCGACCATCCAGCGTCTGTCCTTGGGACCGATAACGACCGGGATCATGTGCCGTCCCAGGAAATCTGGCCGGTCGCGATCCGCGCGGACGCTCCATTCATGGCGTTTGCGCGCCACCTCGATCAGGCCCACGGTCATCTGTGTCGGACGCAGTTCGGCCAGCTCGACCGAATGAAGCAGGGGTTCCGGACTGTCATGCGACATCATTGTTTCTCCTGTCCCAGAGCCTTCACCGCATCATCGACGCTGTAGCTGCTTCGCGCGATCAGATTGCCCACGCCCGCAGTCTGCATCAGGTCGCGTACATGATCGCGAACCCGCGCCAGTTGTAAGCCGATGCCGCGCGCCTTCATCAGCGTGTCGAATTCGATCAGCGCGTCCAAGGCTGTGCTGTCCAGGTCGAAGCTCTCCTCAAGGCTTAGGACAAGTGCGCGTCGCTCGGGCTGCGCGGCCAGAATTTCCGCCACGCGGCCGAGTACGCGTTCGGCATTGGCGAAAAACAGCGGCTCGGCGGGGCGCACGATCATGATGCCAGGCGGACTGGCCGCGTCGGGATGACGGAGGAGGTCGACATAATCATGGCCCGACCCGAGTTGGCCCAGTTGGCTCAGCTGCGGCGCTGCCAGACGCCGGATCAGCAGCACCAGGGACAGCGCAATGGCCAAAAGCATTCCATCGAGCACACCCAGCACCAGAACGCCTACCGCCGCGCCCAGTGCCGAAACACTATCCCGGCGGATGCGCCAGAGGCGGAGCAGCGGCGTCGGATCGAGTGCATGGAGCAACGCAACCACGACTACCGCCGCCAGCACCGGTTGCGGCAGGCGTGCGACAAGTGGCATGGCAAGGAACACCAGCGCAGCAAGTGCGCCGGCCGCAGCCAGTCCGGTCCAGCGATTTTGTGCCCCAGCCGCTTCGGCGGCCGACCCGGCGGAAAAGCCTGCCCCCACGGGCATGCCCTGCACCAGGGCGGCAGAGATATTGGCCAGCCCCAGAGCAGCCATTTCGCGATTGGGTTCCACCCTGTCGCCATGGCGCAGGGCGAGGGTGCGCATCGTGCCCCAGCTTTCGGCGAAGAGGATGAGGACGATGGGAATTGCGAGCTGGATCATCCGGGACAGCTGGTCCCAGCTCGGCAGGACGATGCCCTCCCAATGCGGTATCAGGTCGATCATGCCCACGCTCGCCACCCCCCGGGCGGGCAGATCGAGCCACGCTGAGGCGCCGATTCCACCGACAAGGACAATGAAAGCGCCCGGCAGGGATGGCATGCGTCGTAGCAGTAGCAGCGCTGCCAGAGCGGCTAGCGCCGTAATGATGCTGGCGATGTCCCAGTGCGCGACGGAAGCGAACAGGGCCAGCAGCAGCGCGCCGACGCTTGACTGATGAATCGGCAGGCCGACAATGACCGGCAACTGTTTGATGATGATCGTGATCGCGAGACCAAAGGCGAAGCCCCGGAGCACCGGCCGCGATATGAAGCTGGCGAGGCCGCCCAGCCGTGCTCCCGCCAGAAGGCAGAAGATAGCGCCGACCATGGCAACGACGAGCGTCGTGGCGACGGAATGGACGCCCGCCTGCGGGGGAAGGGCTGAAAGCGCCGCCGCGAGGATCGCGGCCGAGGACGAGGTGGGGGAAATGATGGCAAAGCGGCTGCGTCCCAGAACCACATAAGCGGTCGCACCGGCGATAGCTGCCAGTATCGCGCGTTGTGGAGGCAAGCCCGCTATGCCGGCATAGGCGATCGCTTCAGGCAGCATGAGCCCCGCGAGCGACAGCCCGACGATGGCATCACGTCCCTGCATGTTCGGACATCCTCTGCAACGCGGTCCCCTGGCGTAACGGTATTTCTCGCAAGCAATGCGTCGGGCCGCAAGAGCCGCAGTTAAATCTGGGCGGAGGGCAATGGCGGGAAACGCCAGTGCAGGATCGTCTCGATCGACCAGAATGCGCCTTCTGCCTCCACCAGATGGTCGGCATGGGACAGGAGCAGGATGGCGTTGCGCGCGGCAATGCCGAGCAGCGTCACAAACCCGACCAATGCGCCGAGAGACAGTGTTCCCCGTCAGTGCGATCCGGTAAAGTGCATGCCTTCGGTCACGCGCACGATCATGGCTAGCCAAAAAAACGTATTCCAACATGGACACCAGCCAGGATTTGGGCGCGGAAATGCTAAAGGCCTGTTCCAACCAGACTATCGAGCACATCAAATGGCGTGACGCGAACCCTGACGCTCCTGTGCTCGATTTGAGTTTTCGCGAAGTGACCCAGGACGGCCCTGGCACGGTACAGAAAATCTACGACTTCCTCGGGATGGATTTCTCCGAGGCCTCGCGGGCAAATATCCAGGCGTGGGAAGATCGCAATCCGAGGGACAAGCACGGCAGGACTTGCTATTCTCCAGACGAGATCGGCATGAGTGACGAGGAAATCCGGGCGGCCTTTTCGCCTATGGAATGATCGTCGCAAGTTATTGCCGATGGATCATATTTTAGAAAAGAGCGCATCATGCTAGAGTTCTGGTTGCGATATGATCTGCGGAGTCCCCCCTTCGGGGTCGGCTCCACCGATCTGGCGCGTGCCGCCATCGAACAGGTGGAATGGGGCGACAGGCACGGCTTTCACAAGGTGGAGCTGACCGAGCATCACGGCACGCCCGACAATGTCAATCCATCGCCACTCATCATCGCCGCGGCGATGGCGAGCCGTACCTCGGTCATCCGGTTTCAGCCCTCCGCGATCATCCTGCCACTCCATGATCCGATCCGGATCGCCGAAGATTGCATCATGGTGGACATCGTCAGCAACGGACGCCTAGATGTGACGCTGGGGCTTGGCTACATGCCGTCGGAATTTGAGATGTTCGGTGTGCGCCTGAAAGATCGTGGTGACCTTATGGACCGCAAGTTGGATGCGCTTGGACGCGCCCTGAAGGGCGACACGTTCGAATATGACGGACGGAATATCCATGTTACACCACGGCCGGTGCAGGAAGGCGGTCCGAAACTGTTCATTGGCGGCGGGGTTCTGGCCACGGCGCGACGGGCTGCTAGATTCGGCGATGGTTATTATCCAATGACCTATCGGACCGACTTCGTGGAGGAATATCATCGCGCCTGCGCCGAGTTCGGCAAGGCGCCGGGCCGGGTGATCCATGGCGCAGGATCGACAGTCCTGCACATTGCCGAGGATCCCGACGAAGCTTGGGCCACGCTCGCACCTTATGCGCTTCACGAAACGAATTCCTATGCGGAAAACGCGGCGAAAACCGGTCAGACACTTCATCAGAAAGCCGCCGGATCGGCGGAGGCGCTTCGCAAATCTGGCAATTATATGGTCCTGACCCCCGACGAAGGCCTGACCTATTGCCGCGAACAACGCGACCTTGGCCGCCATATCGCATTAAATCCGCTGATCTCAGGCATCGATCCCACATTTTCTTGGCAGAGCCTCGAACTGATTGCGAACAGGATCATTCCTGCGCTCAAGGCAGACGATGCTGTCGGCTGATAACCGACGGCCGGGCGGACCTGATGGTTTGTTCACCGATGGCATCACGGATATGATCCGGTTGGATCTTCTACGCAATAAGTGGCAAGGTTCGCTCCAATTGAAGGTAAGCGGGATCGAGCGTGCTCTTCCATGCACGGCCGGTCTAATTGATCATCCTTATGGCCCGTGCAGCTACGGCCAGAATGCAAACGGTTCGGAGATCCTTGAAAGATCGGTTCCCATGTACCGACGTCAGCCCCAATGCGTCCCCGAGTTGGGACTCTGTTGCCTCTAGATGAAGGGCGCGGAACTGCGCCACGTCACGAGTACAGGGCGCCCGAAGGCGAAATCAGCTACCTTGTCAGACTGTTTGGTGCGGTCGAGAAGACTCGAACTTCCACGGCCTTTCGGCCACAACGACCTCAACGTTGCGCGTCTACCAGTTCCGCCACGACCGCACATTCAAAGGGGAACCGGCGGGGCCGGCACCTGGCAGGAGCCGGCCCTTAGCAAAGGCTTTGTTCCCATGCAACAACCTATCGTGATGCGCGTTCCTTTTGCGGGAAGACGATAGCGGGTCGTCCGACCGCGAAAGGAGTGGGCTGCGATGTCGGCGCGATTCTGGTTGTTCAGTCTGGCAAGCGCCGGCGCGGCCCTGGTCAGCGGACTGGGACTTGGCCTGTATGCCACTACGCCGCCACGCGACGCCACGCCCGACGCGGAAATATCATTCCCGGCTACGCGCGACAGCGGCGCGCCAGGCTATTCGGCCGATCTCAACGGACCCACTGAGGTCAGCTGCAACGGGTGCGGCCCTACGCTGGCACAGCGGCAGATGGCATCGATGATGGGGGGATGGGACGGGCATGATGACCCGGTGGTGAAGGAGTATATGGCTCAGGGGAAGAACAGCCCGGAAGACCTGCTGCCCGATGACTATGCCACGCCAGTTCCGCCACCAAGGCATTTGTCACCGAATGTCGAGCGGTTCGCGGCGGGCGATGCAGCGGCGCCGGAGCCTGTCCAATTGGCCCATGCTCCAGGTGGGGTAATTGACGATGTCGTCCTTCCGGCCGGAGGCTCATATTGACAAGTCGGACCGGTAGAGGCGGCGAGACTTCTCTCGCCGCCTACTGACACAGCTTATTCCGCCGCCACCATTTGCGCGGACGCATGGCTCAGCGGATGAGCCAGGCGGTCGACCATTTCCTTCGGGCAGACCTGCCAAAAATAGCGGCGCCAGCGATCCCAGTCGTCAAGGATGGTATTCGACCATTTGCTGTCGGTGGAAACGGCATGTTCGGCGATCAGCGCCTTGAGCTGCGCCTCCCAATGGGCGCTTTCTAGCCGCTGCCAGATGATGCTTTCCGGATTGGCCCGTTGCGGGAAGCTGCCATCCTCGTCAAGGATGAACGCCATGCCCCCGGTCATGCCCGCGCCAAAATTGGCGCCGGTCCGGCCGAGGATGACGGCTGTGCCGCCTGTCATATATTCACAGCCATTGGCGCCGCAGCCTTCGACCACGACCTGCGCGCCGGAGTTGCGAACGGCGAACCGCTCGCCCGCCTGGCCCGCCGCGAACAGCTTGCCTGCCGTCGCGCCATAGAGGACGGTGTTCCCGATGATCGTGTTGTCCTTGCTCGTCAGCGGCGAGGAAACGGTCGTGCGTACGACGATCTTGCCGCCCGACAGTCCCTTGCCGACATAGTCATTGGCGTCCCCGAAGACTTCCAGTGTGATGCCCTTGCACAGGAAGGCGCCCAGCGACTGGCCCGCCGAGCCGCGTAAGCGTACGGTCAGGTGTCCTTCCGCCAGCGTCGACATGCCGAAGCGATCGGTGACGGCCGCCGAAAGGCGGGTCCCGACGGCGCGATGCGTATTGCGGACCGTGTAGGTCAGCTGCATCTTCTCGCCCCGCTCGAAGACGGCCCTGGCATCGCGCATCATCTGCGCGTCGAGGCTGTCGGGCACCTCGTTGCGCCACGCGTCCAGGCTGAAACGGCGCTGATTATCGGGCGCGTCCACCTTCGCAAGGATGGGGTTGAGATCGAGGTCGTCCAGATGTTCGGCACCGCGATTGATCTGCCGCAGCAATTCTGTCCGCCCGATCACCTCGTCCAGGCTGCGATAGCCCAGGCGAGCCAGAATCTCGCGCACTTCCTCGGCGATGAAGGTCATGAGGTTGATGACCTTCTCGGGCGTGCCCGTAAACTTCTGGCGCAGACGCTCATCCTGCACGCAGATGCCGACAGGGCAGGTGTTCGAATGGCACTGGCGCACCATGATACAGCCCATCGCCACCAGCGACAGCGTGCCGATTCCATATTCTTCCGCGCCCAGGATCGCGGCGATCACGATGTCGCGCCCGGTCTTGAGCCCACCGTCGGTGCGCAGCTTGACGCGATGGCGCAGGCCGTTGAGCGTCAGCACCTGATTGGCTTCGGAAAGCCCCATTTCCCAGGGTGTGCCGGCATATTTGATAGACGTCTGGGGCGATGCGCCGGTGCCGCCGACATGGCCGGCAACCAGGATGACGTCGGCATGGGCCTTGGCCACGCCGGCCGCCACTGTGCCGATCCCGGCCTGACTGACCAGCTTTACGCAGACGCGCGCGCGGGGGTTGATCTGCTTGCAGTCGTAGATGAGCTGCGCGAGATCCTCGATCGAATAGATGTCGTGGTGCGGCGGCGGCGAGATCAGCGTCACTCCGGGCGTCGAATGGCGCAGCTTGGCGATGAACTCCGTCACCTTGAAGCCGGGCAATTGGCCGCCCTCGCCGGGCTTCGCGCCTTGCGCGACCTTGATCTCGATCTCCTCGGCCGACCCCAGATATTCGGCATGGACGCCAAAGCGGCCCGACGCGATCTGTTTGATGACCGAATTGGCATTGTCGCCATTCTCATAGGGCTTGAAGCGCGCGGCATCTTCGCCACCCTCGCCAGACACGGCCTTGGCGCCGATGCGGTTCATCGCGATCGCCAGCGTCTCATGCGCTTCGGGGCTGAGCGCGCCGAGCGACATGCCCGGCGTCACGAAGCGCTTACGGATCTCGGTGGTCGCCTCGACCTCGTCGATCGGCACTGCTTCGCGCGCGAAGTTGAACTCCAGAAGGTCGCGCAGATAGACCGGCGGCAGGTCACGCACGCCGCGCGAGAACTGCAGATAGGTCGAATAGCTGTCGGTCGCGACCGAAGTCTGGAGGAGGTGCATGAGCTGCGCGGAATAGGCATGGCTCTCCCCCCCATTACGCTGGCGGTAGAAGCCACCGATGGGCAGGCGCGCGGCCGACGCGTCATAGGCCGCGTCATGGCGCAGCTTCGCGCTGTAGTGCAGGGAGGCATAGCCTTCGCCCGAAATCTTCGCGGGCATGCCGGGGAAGAGGTCGTTCACCAGTGCGCGGGACAGTCCCACCGCTTCGAAATTATAGCCTCCCCGATAGGAGCTGACGACCGCGATGCCCATCTTGGACATGATCTTCAGCAGGCCTTCGTTGATCGCGGTGCGGAACCGCTCGAAACACTGGTCCAGTGCCAGATCGCCGAACAGGCCGCGTGCGTGGCGGTCAGCGATGCTCGCTTCGGCCAGATAGGCGTTCACGGTCGTGGCGCCGACGCCGATCAGCACCGCGAAATAATGCGTGTCGAGCGCTTCGGCGCAGCGCACGTTGATGGAGGCATAGCTGCGCAGGCCCTTGCGGACGAGATGCGTATGCACCGCCGCCGCGGCCAGCACGCCGGCAATCGCGATCCGGTCCTCGCCGACATGCTCGTCGGTCAGGAAGATTTCGGTGCGGCCTTCGCGCACTGCCTGCTCAGCTTCTTCACGGATGCGAGTGATCGCGGCGCGCAACTGTTCCTGGCCGCCTTCCGCCGGGAAGGTACAGTTGATTTCCGCGACGGCGGGGCCGAAATGGGCCTTGAGCCGCGCCCATTCCGACGATGTGAGCACCGGCGATTCGAGCACCAGAACATGGCTGTTCTGCGCGTCCTGCTCCAATATGTTGTGCAGGTTGGAAAATCGGGTGCGCAGGCTCATCACATGCCGTTCACGCAGTGAGTCGATCGGCGGGTTCGTGACCTGGCTGAAATTCTGGCGGAAGAAATGGCTCACGGTGCGCGGCTTGTCGGAAATGACGGCCAACGGGGTGTCGTCGCCCATGGAGCCGACAGCTTCCTTGGCATCTTCCACCATCGGGCTGAGGATAAGCTCCATATCCTCCAGCGTCATGTTGGCGGCGACCTGGCGGCGCGTCAGCTCTGCCTTGTCCCATGCCGGCAAGGCACTGCTGGCCTGGGGCAGGTCCTGAACCGTCATGAAATCCTTGATCAGCTCGGCATAGGGTCGCTCGCCCGCGATGCGATCCTTGATCGCGCGGTCGTCGTAGATTTCGCCTTCGTACAGATCGACAGCGATCATCTGGCCCGGACCCATGCGACCCTTCCTGACGATCGTGGTCTCCGGGACGACGACCATGCCGGTTTCCGATCCGACGATCAGCAGGTTGTCGCCGGTCAGGGTGTAGCGCAGCGGACGCAGGGCATTCCGGTCGACGCCGGCCACGACCCAGCGGCCGTCCGTCATCGCAAGTGCGGCCGGGCCGTCCCACGGTTCCATCACGGAGGCGAGATATTCATACATGTCGACATGGGCCTGCGGCGTTTCGTTTGCCGCCTGTGATGCCTCTGGCACCAGCATCAGCTTCGCGGTCGGCGCGTCGCGGCCAGACCGGCAGATCGCCTCGAACACGGCGTCAAGCGCGGCGGTGTCGGACGCGCCCGCCGGGATCACAGGCTTGATGTCCTCCGAATAATCGCCAAAGGCCAGCGAGGCCATCTTGATCTCGTGGCTCTTCATCCAGTTCTTGTTGCCCCGGATGGTATTGATCTCACCATTATGCGCGAGCGTGCGGAAGGGCTGTGCCAGCCACCATTGCGGGAAGGTGTTGGTCGAATAGCGCTGGTGGAAGATGGCGACGCGGCTCTCGAACCTGTCATCCTGAAGGTCGGGATAAAAGACCGACAGCGATTCGGCCAGGAACAGGCCCTTGTAGATGATCGAACGGCACGACAGCGAGCAGATGTAGAAATCCTGGATCTGCGCGGCGATCACCTTCTTTTCGATCCGGCGGCGGATGAGATAAAGGTCCTTTTCGAACTCGGCCTGATCGCGCTCCTCCGGCATTGGCCCGGCGATCATGATCTGCTCGATCTCGGGGCGCGTACGCTGCGCCTTCTCGCCGATGACGGAGACGTCGACCGGCACCTGCCGCCAGCCATAGATGGTGTAGCCCGCGTCGATGATCTCGCTCTCGACGATGGTGCGGCAGGTTTCCTGCGCCGAAAGATCTGTGCGCGGCAGGAAGATCATGCCGACGGCAAGGCGATTGGGCAGCGGCTTGTGGCCCGAATCAGCGATGGCGTCGTCAAAGAAGCGCACCGGCAGGTCGACATGGATTCCCGCGCCGTCACCGGTCTTGCCGTCGGCATCGACCGCGCCACGATGCCACACCGCCTTGAGCGCATCGATCGCGCTGGCGACGACGCGGCGGCTCGGGCGGCCATCGGTCGCGGCGACCAAGCCTACGCCACAGGCGTCGCCTTCCATTTCGGGGTGATACATGCCCTCGGCGGCAAGGCGCGCGCGCTCTTGGGGGCTCGCCATATAAGATGTGCTGGCCATGAATGCCTCCTCGTCGTTCCGTTCGGGTCGAGCTTGCCGAGAATGCCTGCGCCCCGTTCTCGACAAGCTCGAACTGAACGGGTGGGAATGGGCCGGTGTCCTAGGCGGCGACCTGCTGGCCTGCCGCTGCCTTGGCCTTCGCTTTCAAATAGCGGTGCATATGTTCGGTCACGTCGCGGCCGTCGCGGATCGCCCAGACGACCAGCGAAGCGCCGCGGACGATGTCGCCGGCGGCGAACACGCCGTCCACTGACGTCATCATCGTCTTGTGATCGACCCGCAGGGTGCCCCAGCGCGTGACGGACAGATCTTCCGCGCCGAACAGCCTGGGCAGTTCCTCCGGATCATAGCCCAGCGCCTTGATGACCAGGTCTGCCTCCAGCGTGAATTCGCTGCCCGGATCGGATTCGGGCGCGCGGCGACCAGACGCGTCGGGCTGACCCAGGCGCATCTTCGTGACCTTGACGCCCGTCACCTGTTCCGTGCCGTCGAAGGCAATGGGCGCGGAGAGCCAGACGAACTCGACGCCTTCCTCCTCGGCATTGGCGACTTCTCGCTGCGAACCTGGCATATTTTCCCGGTCGCGGCGGTAGAGGCACTTCACCGAAGTCGCGCCCTGGCGGATGGCGGTGCGGACGCAGTCCATCGCCGTGTCGCCGCCGCCGATGACGACGACTTTCTTGCCATTGGCGTGCAGCGACCCGTCCTCATGCTCGGGCACGACATCCCCGAAACCAGCCTTGTTTGAAGCCGTGAGGAAATCCAGCGCCTTGACCACGCCCCTGGCGCCGACCCCAGGGGCCTTGATGTCGCGCGGCTTGTAGACGCCGGTCGCTATCAGGACAGCGTCATGCCTCGCGCGCAGATCATCCAGGCTGGCGTCACGGCCGATCTCGAAATTGTCATGGAAGATGATGCCGCCGTCCTTGAGCCGCTGGACACGGCGCATGACGATATCCTTTTCCAGTTTGAAGCCGGGTATGCCGTAGGTCAGCAACCCGCCCGCGCGATCATGCCGGTCATAGACATGGACGTCATAGCCCGCCACGCGGAGATATTCCGCGGTTGTCAGGCCCGCTGGTCCCGACCCGATGACGCCGACTGACTGGCCGCGCGGCTGGCCGGGCACCAGCGGTTCCACCCAGCCTTCGCTCCAGGCGGTGTCGGTGATGAACTTTTCGACGCTGCCGATGGTGACGGCGCCGTGGCCGGAAAATTCGATGACGCAGTTGCCCTCGCACAAGCGGTCCTGCGGGCAGATGCGGCCGCAGATTTCCGGCATCGTGCTGGTCAGGTTCGACAGTTCATAGGCTTCGCGCAGCCGGCCCTCCGCCGTCAGGCGCAGCCAGTCCGGGATATGGTTGTGGAGCGGGCAATGGGTCGAGCAATAGGGCACGCCGCACTGCGAGCAGCGCGAGGCCTGCTCCTCCGCCCTTTCCAGCAGGAAGCTGCGGCTGATTTCGAGAAAGTCGTCAGCGCGATCGTCGGCGGCCCGCTTGTCCGGATAGGCCTGGCCGGTCCCCACGAATTTCAGCATCGGATTGTCAGCCATGAACGAACTCCCCAATTGAAGAGGAAATTTCCATAGCAGAAAAACCGGCCGAGTCACGGGGATTCGGACAGATAGGTTATATAGGGTGACCTATATTCGGACTATTTTTGCAACGCCTTGGCGATAGCGGCAGCAAAAGGGCGAAATAAAGGGCCGATACGGCCTTATCTCAGCGAAAGCCACAGTAGGGCGCCGAGTCCCGCGACGATTCGATACCAGGCGAAGGGCACGAAGCCGTGCCTGGAGACGAGACCCACGAACCATCGAATCACGATCAGCGCGACGATGAATGCGACGACGAACCCCAGCGCGATGCTGCTCCACCCGACCGTTGCGGAGGTGATCTGGTCACCCTTCTTCAGAAGCTCCAGCGTCGTCGCGCCCAGCATGGTCGGGATCGCGAGGAAGAAGCTGAACTCGGCGGCGGTGCGCCGTTCCACCCCCAACGTCAGCGCGCCCATGATTGTCGCGCCCGAGCGGCTGACGCCCGGAATCATGGCAAGGCATTGGATCAGGCCGATGCCGATGGCGCGGAAGAGCGGGATGTCGGCAATGCCATGGAAGCGGTTTTCCTTGACCATGCGCTCGACCGCCAGGATCGCCACACCGCCCACGATCAGCGCCCAGGCCACGACCTTGGGCGCGCCAAGCAGCTCCTCAATATATTTGTGCAGCGCGAGGCCAATGACAGCCGCCGGAATGAAGGCGACAAGGAGATTGCGCAGGAAGCGCCAGCTCGTCGGCTCGTTTCGCAGCAGCCCCATGCCGACCGCCCAGAAGGTCCGCCAGTAGAGCACCACCACCGCCAGGATCGCGCCCAGCTGGATGACGACGTTGAACATCGACCAGGTGGCCGCATCATAGCCGAGCAGTTCGCTCGCGAGGATCAGGTGGCCGGTCGACGATACAGGCAGGAATTCGGTCAGCCCCTCGACGATGCCGAGCAGGATGACCGTGAGATAATGCAGGTCCATGGGCGTTGCAGTCCTCGCATAAGGAAAAGGCCCGCCCCGAACGGGCAAGGCCTGGGCTGGCCGCGCCTATTGAGCAGATGCGAAAGAGCGGCGCAATGCGGGAGAGGGCACGGGCAGTCGCAGGCGTCTGTCGCCCTGCCGCCTCATGCGGTTCAGGCCTTCACCCGACCGGCGAAGCGGCCGTGCCGGCGATACCGCACCAGCCAGCTTTCCGCGACGGCCTCCATCGGCGTGGGCGCGACGCCGAGGTCGGTCAGACCCAACGCGCCCGGCGCCACGACATTGTGCTGCTGAAGCATGTCATACTGGTCGCGGGTAATCGGCGCGCCCGGCAGCCAGCCAAAACTGGCGATCAGGGATGCGAGGGAGCCGGGCACCGCCACCATGCTGCGTTCACGGCCGATGGCGCGCGCGATCCAGGCGTTGAGCTCCATCATGCTGAGCTGCCTGGGACCGCCCAGTTCGTAGGTCTTGCCCCCGTGACTGTCCGGGTTCGCCGCCGCTTCCGCGATCGCCTTCGCCACGTCGGCGACATAGACGGGCTGGAACTTCGTGTCGGCGCTTATCACCGGCACCACCGGCAGGCGGGCGATCATTTCGGCGAAACGGTTGAGGAAGCGGTCTTCCGGCCCGAAGATGATGGACGGGCGGATGATCGTCGCGGTGGGGAAGGCCGCCACGACGGCCGCCTCGCCCGCCGCCTTCGACCGGCCATAGCCCGAGGCGCTGCGAGCGTCCGCGCCGATGGCGGAGACATGCACCAGCGCCCTGGCGCCCGCCTCTGCCGCAGCCCGTGCAACATTGGCCGCGCCTTCCCGGTGCGTGCCGTCAAAGTCGCCGTTCAGCACCCCGACAAGATTGATGACGATGTCGCTGCCGGCCACCGCGCGAGCGACGCTCTGCGGCTTGCGGACGTCGGCGGCGACCAGCTGCTTCTGGCCCAGGGCGCCCAGCGGCTGCACGCGCACCGCCGATGCCAGGTCGCGTTGGGCCACGCGCACCCGCGCGCCGCGCTCCATCAACTCCTGCGCCACCTGGCGGCCCAGGAATCCGCCGCCGCCGAACACCGTTACCAGACTGTTCTTCATCACGCGATCCATGCCTGTCCTGCTTGGGGAATGTCGTGCCATCCCCTTGCAACAGCCGCCGCCCGCTGGCAACCGCTCCAGCGGCGGCAACGGTCCTTTTTAGCCGATCCACCCCTGGAGATCGGCGATCATCCACAGGCCAAGACCCAGGAAAAGCAATGCCGCGCCGACCTGAAGCGCCCGCATCGGCACCTTCCGGGCCAGCGCCTCGCCGAACAGCACGGCAGGAACATTGGCGATCATCATGCCCAGCGTGGTGCCGGCGGTCACCGCGAAGACATTGTCGAACCGGGCGCCCAGGGCCACCGTGGCTATCTGGGTCTTGTCGCCCATTTCCACCAGGAAGAAGGCAACAAGCGTCGTCACGAACACGCCGGCCCTGGTTGGCGCCCTGAGCGGTTCATCCTCGTCGAACCTATCGGGTATCAACGTCCAGCAGGCCATGGCGATGAAGCTGGCCGCCACGGCATAGCGGAACCAGCCTTGCGTCAGAACCCCGGCGATCGAATGACCAACGAGCGCGGCCAGGAAATGATTGGCCATGGTCGCGACAAATATGCCCAGGATGATCGGCAACGGCTTGCGGAAGCGGGTAGCGAGCAACATCGCGAGCAATTGCGTCTTGTCGCCCATTTCGGCGAGCGCGACCAGGGCGGTGGAGGTAAGAAGAGCTTCCATGCGGCAATCCGGGGGCCGGGCGAAGGGTTGAAGACGCAATGCCACCGCCTTCTCGCGCCCGGCCGGACAACGAAAAGCCGGTGCCATTGGTCTCGCCTGACGGAAAGTGCGCGCATGACGCACAGTTCCGATCCCGCATGCCACGACCTCTCGGCCAATTATGTTGACATGCGGCCCGCCCGTTTCATGCGGACGGCTGGCTACTCCCCAGATGACGAGCGGCGTCTAGGCCCGACTGATCCGGAACACAAGGGGGGAAAAGGCGCCGGGCGGCGTGGTGCTTCAACGGCGGGGGAGGCGGGGCGAACATCGCCCCGCCCTGTGCCTTCTTTCAGGGTCTGGCGGTCTTGCGCGCCGGGGTATCGGCCTGCGCGACAATCGCCCCGGGCTTGCCGGCCAGTCGCGCGATCGTCTTCAACGCATAGTCCAGCTGGAAATCCTCAATCCCCTTCTTCTTCAATTCCTCAGCCGTCATGGTGAAGCGCGGATCGTCCTTCACGTCCTCTTCCAGCGCCGCATTGTCGGTCTTGATCTCATTGATGAGGTGCCGGCGCAGATCGCTTTCGCGGAATTTGGGGCGGTTCTTGTAGTCCGGATCGGACAACTGCGGCACCTTGACGTCAGGATCGATACCGCCTTCCTGCACCGATCGGCCCGAGGGCGTATAATAGCGGGCAGTGGTCAGCTTGAGCGCGGTCGTGTTGGTGAGCGGCAGCATGGTCTGCACGCTGCCCTTGCCGAAGCTGCGCTCGCCCATCACCAGCGCGCGATGCTGGTCCTGCAACGCGCCCGCGACGATTTCGGATGCGGAAGCCGACCCCGCGTCCACCAGCACGATCAGCGGCAGGCCCTTCGCGTCGTCGCCGGGCTTGGCATAATAGCGTTCGACATCGCCCTTGTTGCGGCCGCGCTGCGACACGATCTCGCCGCGTTCCAGGAAGCTGTCGCTGACCGACACGGCTTCGTCGAGGAGGCCGCCGGGATTGGAACGCAGGTCCAGTATATAGCCGACCGGCTTGTGGCCGAGGCTCTTGTCGATGCTGCGGATCGCCTGCCGCAGATCAGCGCCGGTATTGGCGGAAAAGCTGACGATGGTAATCACGCCGACATTGTTCTTCACTTCCCACTTCACCGGCTTGAGCTGGATGATCTCGCGGGTGAGGGTCAGGTCGATCGGCTTGTCGCGGCCGGGCCGGACGACCGTCAGCTTGATGACGGTGCCAGGCGCCCCGCGCATCTTGTCGACCGCTTCGTCGAGCGTGCCGCCATAGATGAGCTGACCGTCGATATGCGTGATATAGTCGCCGGACTTGATGCCCGCGCGCCAGGCGGGCGTGTCCTGTGTCGGGGCGATCACCTTGACCGCGCCATCCTCCTGCGTCACGGACAGGCCAAGGCCGCCATAGCTGCCCTCTGTCTGGGTGCGCAGATTGGCGAAGTCGCGCGCGTCGAGGAAGCTGGAATGCGGGTCAAGGCTGGCGAGCATGCCGTCGATGGCGCCCTTGATCAGCTTTTCATCGTCGACCTTTTCGACATAGTCGCTGCGGACTTTCTGGAACACGTCCATGAATTCGTCGAGCGCCTTGTAGCTGCTTGCTTCCCCGTCGGCGAGGGCAGCGGTGGTGGCGGGGATGAGCGCGAGCGCGCCAAGGGCAACGGCGCCCCGGAAGAAATTGGAAGTCATCGCTGTCCTGAGTCCTGGCATCTAGCTTTCTGTATAGGCGCAACGTCGGGGATAAGCAAAAGGGGCGGGGCGAGAATCCTGTCCCCCTTCAAAGCCCGGCGAGGGGCACGATATCGACCGGCCGGCCGTTGCGCCGCAATTCGATGGTGATGCTGGGACGGCCCGGCCCGGCATTGCCCAGCGGATCGCCCTGCCGGACCGTCTCGCCTACCGCCGCGCTCAAGCGCAGCAGGCCGGTGATCAATGTCGTCCAGCCGCCGCCGTGATCGATGATGAGGATCTGGCCATAGCCGCGATAGGGCCCGGCAAAGACGATCCGGCCCGCGGTCGGCGCCACCGCAAGCGCGCCTGCCTGCGTGACGATCGTGAGACCGCGCGAGCGCACGCCGCTGTCCGACAGCTCGCCCATGCCGGTGACCAGCTGACCCATCACCGGCATGCGATAGGCAGGCGTGCCGATCGCGTCGCGTTCTGGCGTGGGAGGTGGTGCGGCGGCCAGGTCGGGACGCGCCGGCCGCAGCACCGGGCCGGGCAATTGCGCCAGCTCGTCGCGCAGGTCGCCCGCCTGTTCCAGACGGTCCATCAGGTCGACAATGTCGCGCGCCCGTTCGCCCAATGCCAGCGCGCGTTCGCTTTCAAGGTCCGCATTGGCGCGATAGCCCCGTTCGGCAACGCGCTTTTGCGTCTCCAGCCGCGCCAGGGCGGTTTGCCGGTTCCGCAGGTCGGCCTGTCCCTGCGCCAGCGAGGCGGCGGCCTGTTCGGCGCTGTGGCGCAGGGCGCGGCTGCGATCCAGATCGGCGCGCATGCCGGCGGTGCGCTGCTCGATCACGGGCAGCACCTGCCCCAGCACCGCGCGCATGTGGACCGCGTCGCTGACGCTGCCGGGCTGCACCAGGGCGAGCGCCAGCGGGCGGCGCGCGATCATTTGCAGGGCGGCGGTGAGGCGCACGACCGGCTCCTGCTTCGCGGCAAGGCGCGCGGCCTGCGCGCTTTGCAGTCGGGCGATGATGGCGATTCGCGCCTGCGCCGCCTGTATCTCCGCTTCCGACTGCTGGATGCGCGCGGCGAGGGCGGCGGCGCGGCGGCGCGCCTGTTCGGCCTCATCCCGCGCGGCGGTCGCCTGCTGTTCCAGCCTTTCCGACCGGTCGCGCGCGCGTTCGGATTGCAGCCGCGCGGCCTTGAGCGCGGCCTGCTCCTGCTGGAGGCTCGTGCCGCCGGTTCCCAGGATCGCGCCCGGACCATCAGCGGCGGGCAGGCGGCTGCCGCAGAGGACTGCCAGTCCCCCCACAATCGCCACGCTGATCGCAATCCGCCTCACGCTGATCCCCCGTCGGCCGGCGCCTTGGCCCGCCTTGTCCTGACTAGGCGGAAATGGGCGTGAGTGTCGAGCATGGACCGGACGCCGGCGCGCGTGCTCATCCTTCGCGATGATAGGGGTGGCCCGCCAGGATCGAGCAGGCGCGCCAGAGCTGTTCCGCCAGCATCGCGCGCGCCATCATGTGCGGCCAGGTCATGGCGCCAAAGGCGATGAGCAGGTCGGCGTCAGCGCGCGCGTCGTCATCGAAGCCGTCGGCCGCGCCGATGAGGAAGCGACATTCGCGGATGCCGCTGTCGCGCCACCCTTCGATCCGCTTCGCGAAATCCATGGAATTGAGCTGCCGCCCCTTTTCGTCCAGCATTGCCGTCACCGTGCCGGGCGCGGCGGGGGGCAGTTTGCCGCCTCTGTCAGGCAGCTCGGTGACGCGGTGCGGCATGGTGAGCCGCTTCATGTAACGCTCGACCAGCTCCGATTCGGCCGATCGGCCGATCTTCCCGCGCGCGATGATGTGGAGGAGCACGTCACTCTCCGTTCGCCTCAAGCCGTGGCCCAGACAGGTTTCAGATGCACTCGTCAGCCGCCACGGGTCGCGCGCTGGCCCGAACCCGGCGGTGGCGGGTCAGGCGGTTCCGGCGACCGGCGCGTCCACAAAGCCCCACATCCGCTCCAGATTGTAGAAGCTGCGCACTTCCGGACGGAACAGGTGGACGATCACGTCGCCGGCATCGATCAACACCCAGTCGGCCACCGGCAGGCCTTCGACCCGCGCGGAGCGGCCGGTCGCGGCCTTGATCCTGTCAGCGAGCTTCTGCGCCATCGAGGCGACCTGGCGCGACGAACGGCCGCTGGCGATCACCATGTGGTCGGCGATGCTGCTCTTGCCTTCGAGGGGGATGGAGATGGTTTCCTGCGCCTGGTCGTCGTCGAGCGACTGGAGGACAAGGGCATGCAGGGCGGCAACGCTTTCGGCACCAGGGGCCGTGTCGTTGGCGGGGTTGGGTCTGGTCAAAGATGCTCCATTCTAGACAGTCAGCCGGCGCGTGAGCGGGTCGCGCACACGCACATGTTCATATTCGCGATGCCAGAGGGGAATAGCCTGCCGCAGCAGGGTTGCCGATCTCGGATCAGGGCGAAAGCGCAAAAGCACAAGCGCCGGCGGTCTCCAATCCGTCCAGTCAGCACTCTGGCGCGCGGGCCGGACGAAACGCCGCAGCCAGGCCATGGCCCCAGAGCCACGGGCAGAGTCATCATAACCGGGCCGGGCAATCACGGCAATGGGGATTCGCCGCGCGATGCCGCGCCAGTCCTTCCACTGGCCGAACTGCGCCAGATTGTCGGCGCCCATGAGCCAGATAAAGCGGTTGTGCGGGAAGCGCGCCTGGATCGCGGTGATCGTGTCGACGCTATAGCGCGTCCGCAGATGCTGTTCGATCGCGGTCGCGCGAATCGGCGCGCGCCGGGCGACGTGGCGCGCCCGCGCCAGCCGGCTACCGAGCGGCGCCATGCCTGCCCGGGGCTTCAGTGGATTGCCGGGGGACACCAGCCACCAGACCTCGTCGAGCCGTAAAGCCTTGGCCGCGAACAATGAAATGGCGCGATGCCCGCCATGCGCCGGATTGAAGGAGCCGCCGAGGAGGCCGATGCGTGCCATGGCATGCGCATGCCAGTTGCCATTGCGCCGCGCAATGCCGCAGTTCCGGCTCCATGATAGTTAGCCAACTAACAAGGCCGGCGTGTCACCCGAAGTGGGAAGGGGCCAAGCTCTACTCAGCTGCTTCGGAGATCGCGCCGGGCAGAATCCGGAGCGCTTCGGGCGAGGCGGGTTCGCGAACGAGGGCTTCGACCGGTTCCAGTTGCTCTAGTTCGCGCCCGCCGGTTTCGATATTGAGGTCGCGCAGTTTGCGGCCGGTCACCAGCACCCGGCCTTCGAAGCTGCCGACGAAGCTGTTATAGTCGCTGACCGCACCGTTCAGCCGATTGCCAAGCTTCTTGAGCGAGGCCGCCGCCGCCGCCAGGCGCTCGTACAACTCCTTGCCCAGCGCCCCGATGCGCTTGGCCTCGTCCGCCATTTTTTCCTGACGCCATACCGCCGCGACCGTGCGGGCGATCGCGATGAGATTGGTCGGGGTCGCCAGCAAGACGCGCTTGCCAAAGGCATGGTCCCAGAGCTGCGGATCATGTTCCAGCGCGGCCGACAGGAAATGTTCGCCGGGCACGAACATGATGACATAGTCGGGCGCGTCTTCGAACTGGTCGGCATAGGCCTTGCGTCCCAGGGTTTCGACATGCGCCCGCATCGCCGCGGCATGAGCCGACAGGAGACGCTTGCGGTCCTCGTCCCCTTCTGCGCCATAGGCATCCTGATAGGTGTTCAGTGACACCTTGGCGTCAATCACGAGCGATCGGCCGCCCGGCACCCGCAGGATCGCGTCCGGGCGCAGCCTGCCATCCTCGCCTTCGACACTGACCTCAGTGTGGAAATCGACATATTCGCTGAGGCCGCACGTCTCCAGCACGTTGCGCAGCTGCTGTTCCCCCCAGCGTCCGCGCGCCTTGGGGGCATGGCGCAGCGAGTCCACCAGCCGCTGCGCCTCGGCGCGCACCGCTTCCTGGCCGCTCTTCATCGATTCGATCTCGCCGCGCAGGATGCCATAGGCTTCGGTGCGCTGCTGTTCGATCTGGGTGATCTTCTGGTCGTAGCGCTGGATCGTCTCGTTCACCGGATGCAGCAGCTGCTTGAGCTGCGCCTCGCTTTTCTCATGCGCCTGCGACAGGCGCTGGTCGGCCCTTTCCAGGAAATGGGCCTGCGCCTGATGGAGCAATTTGCCGCCAATCTCGCTGAATTGGGCGGAAAGCTGTTCCTTCGCGTCCTTAAGAGCAGCGATCTGCGCCTCAAAAGCCTCGGCACGCGCCCGCGTGTCGGAACGCAGCGCCGCCAGTTCGCGAACGGCCAGTTCGCGAGCGGCACGCTCATCCTCCAGCCGTTGCGACAACTGACCGGCCTGAGCCGCGCGCTCCTGCGCCACGACAAGTTCCTGGAGCGCCCCGTTGCGCTGGTTCGTGACGCCTTCGAGGCGGGAGAGCAGGTCGGCCCGTTCGGCGGCGAGCGATGCCAGCGCCCTGCCCCTTAGCAGCCAACCGACACCGATCCCGGCAAGCAGCGATATCAGGATGAGAATGACGGCCAAATTGTCCATCGCTGCCCCTTTCAAGAACGAAAGGTGAATCTAGCCGCCCGGCGCCAGCGTCGCAACCCTCGTCACGTCAGTGTGGCGCGGAAAGCGACAAGGCGCGCGACCGCGTCGTCCAGGACGCTGTCCGCCTTCGTGAAACACAGCCTTACCAGATGCCGCACCGAATGGTCCGGATAGAAGGCGGAAACGGGGATTGCCGCCACGCCCGCTTCTTCGAGGAGGCGGTCGCAGAAGGTCACATCATCGAGCGCAATCGCCGAAGCTGAAAGGTCGATGATAACGAACCATGTGCCGCCGCCTTCCCGAACCACGAAGCCGCCGGACCGCAACCCGTTCACCAGCCGATCGCGCGATGCCTGATAGTGGGCGCGCATGGCGGCGAACCAGTCACCGGGCAGCGCCAGCCCTTCCGTCACGGCCCATTGAAGATTGGGCGGGGTCGTGAAGGTCAGGAACTGGTGCGCCCGTCCGAGCAGCTTCGCGAGGGGCTCTGTCGCGCACATCCATCCGATTTTCCAGCCCGTGAGGGCGAAGATCTTGCCCGCCGAGCCGATCTTGACCGTCCGATCGCGCATCCCCGGAACGGTGATGAGCGGCCGGTGTGTGATGCCGTCGAAGGTGACATGTTCCCAGACTTCGTCGCAGATGGCGATCAGGTTCCGTTCGACGCAAAATTCCGCGATCAGCCGAAGATCTTCGGCCGGCATGACCGTGCCGGTCGGGTTCAGGGGATTGTTGAGTAGCAGGAAGCGTGTCGCCGGTGTGGCCGCCCTGTCCAGATCATCCTTGGAGATGCGCCACGAAGGGGGCGCCAAGGCTATCACACGCGCGACGCCGCCGGCGCGTTCTATGAGCGGCAGATAGGCATCGTAGAGCGGCGCGAACAGGATCACCTCGTCACCCGGCCGGATCAAGGCGAGCAGGCTGGCGGCGATCGCCTCCGTCGCGCCCGAGGTGACGATGACTTCGTCGGGCTGGAAGTCGATTTGCTGATGGTCGCGATAATGCCGCGCCGCCGCCGCCCGCAGTTCGGGTATTCCGCCACTGGGGGGATATTGGTTGGACCTGTGGATCAACGCGTCGGCCGCAGCGCGCAAAAGCGGCTCTGGGCCTTGCGCGTCGGGGAAACCCTGGCCCAGATTGATTGCGCCGCTTTGCCGCGCGCGGGCCGACATGCTTTCAAAGATCGTGGGCGGCATGTCCCGATAGACCGGGTGGCCGAAAGGGGCGGTGATCATGCACAAGCGCGTATCCCGCAGAGCGCCCCGAGTACAGCCCCCCTGATTATCCGACAGTGGCCGGCGGGAACGGAACGCCGTTCGCGCAAGGCCAGGCCGCCGTCATTCCCACTCGATCGTGCCGGGCGGCTTTGACGTATAGTCGTAGACGACGCGGTTGATGCCCTTGACCTCGTTGATGATGCGCGTGGCCACCCGGCTGAGGAAGGCGGCGTCAAAGGGGTAGATGTCGGCGGTCATGCCGTCGGTCGACGTTACCGCGCGCAGGGCGCAGACGCTGTCATAGGTCCGGTGGTCGCCCATCACGCCTACGGTACGGACGGGGAGCAGCACCGCAAAGGCCTGCCAGATCGCATCATAAAGGCCGGCGGTGCGGATTTCCTCCAGATAGATGGCGTCGGCCTTGCGCAGGATGTCGCAGCGTTCCTTGCTGACCTCGCCGGGGATGCGGATCGCGAGGCCAGGGCCAGGGAAGGGATGGCGTCCGACAAATACCTCTGGCAGGCCAAGTTCCCGGCCCAGCGCGCGAACCTCATCCTTGAACAGTTCGCGCAGCGGCTCGACCAGCTTCATGTTCATCCGCTCGGGCAGCCCGCCAACATTGTGGTGGCTCTTGATCGTCACGGACGGCCCGCCGGTGAAGCTGACGCTTTCGATCACGTCGGGATAGAGCGTGCCCTGCGCCAGGAAGGCCGCGCCGCCAATCTTCCTGGCTTCGGCCTCGAATACGTCGATGAAGGTCTTGCCGATGAACTTGCGCTTGGCCTCGGGATCGGTGACGCCTTCCAGCCCCTTCATGAACAGCGTTTCGGCGTTCACATGGACAAGCGGAATATTGTAGCTGCCCCGGAACAGCGAGACGACTTGTTCCGCCTCGCCGCTGCGCATCAGGCCATGATCGACGAAGACGCAGGTCAGCTGTTCGCCGATCGCTTCATGGATCAGCACGGCGGCGACCGCGCTGTCTACCCCGCCCGACAGGCCGCAGATCACCCTGCCGCTGCCCACCTGTTCCCGGATCTCGGCGATCTTGGTCGCGCGGAACTCCGCCATGGTCCAGTCACCCTTGAGGCCACAGACATGACGTACGAAATTGGCGAGCAGCTTGGCGCCATCGGGCGTGTGGACGACCTCGGGATGGAATTGGGTCGCGTAGAAGCGCTTGGCTTCATTGGCGGTCACCGCGAAGGGCGCGCCCTCGCTCACCGCGACCACTTCGAACCCCGGCGCGAGTTTCGTCACCTTGTCGCCATGGCTCATCCAGACCTGGTGACGCTCACCTTCGGACCAGAGACCGTCGAACAGGGCGCAGCGCTTCTTCACTTCGATGAAGGCGCGGCCGAACTCGCCGCTTTCGCCGCCTTCGACATGGCCGCCCATCTGCTGCATCATCGTCTGCTGGCCGTAGCAGATGCCCAGGATCGGAATGCCCGCGTCGAAGAAATGCTGCGGCGCGCGCGGGCTGTCCTCCCACATCACCGAGGAAGGGCCTCCCGACAAAATGATGCCCCGGGGCTTGAGCCGCTCATAGGCTTCGGCGGCGCTGTTGAACGGCGCGATTTCCGAATAGACCCCAGCCTCCCGGACGCGGCGCGCGATCAGCTGCGTCACCTGGCTGCCGAAATCCACGATGAGAATGGAATCCTGAAGGGGCAGCGTCATCGAATCGCCTTTATGAGCCAGAAGAAGAGGGATGGGGCGCGGTTAGTCGCAGCGCCGGGATATGTCCAGTTTGGCTTGGGACGCCACCGCCTCACAGCACTGCCTCCCCCTGCGGTTCGCGCTCCGCCGCCCAGCCGAGCAGCGCCGCCCCTGCCAAGACGGCGGCCGCGATCAGAAAGGCGCTGCCGACGAGAGGCAGAAGGGGGTGGTCGCCCACCGACATTGAATAGATGGCGCCGAAGAAGAGCGGGGAGATGATGCCAGCGATCGACCCGACGCTGTTGTTCGCACCCTGCAACTGTCCCTGTTCGGATTCCGACACGCGCGCCGTCATCAACGACTGGATGGTGGGCATGGCCAGGCCCCAGAGCGCATTGGGGAGCATCGCCGCGACGAACAGCCAGCCGTTGGGCGCGAGACCCATTGCGGCGATACCTACTGCGCCGAAAGTGAGTCCTGTCACCATCGTCCGGCGATCGCCCAGCCGTTTGACCACTGGCCCCACCAGCAACCCCTGCACGCCCATGTCCATGAGGCCGACCAGCGCCAACAGCGTGCCGACCTGCCACGCACCCCAGCCATAGCGGTCGCCGGCGTAGAGGACGAACACGGCTGAAAAGAGGTGATGCGCGAAATAGAGCAGGAAATTGACGATCGAAAGGCTCGACAATTCTGGGTGCGAGCGCAGCAGCTTCAGCGCGCCGAAGGGATTGGCCCGCTTCCACGAAAAGGCCATGCGCTTGGCGGGTTCAAGCGATTCCGGCAGCACCAGCAGCCCGTAGAGAAAGGCAAGAGCGGAGAGCCCTGCCGCTGCCCAGAAAGGCGCGCGCAGCGAGATTTCGCCCAGCACCCCGCCCAGCAGTGGCCCGGCCACGAAGCCGCCGCTGAATGCCGCGCCGACCAGGCCATAGCCGCGCGCCCTGCCTTCGGGCGGGGTTATGTCGGCCATGTAGGCGAAGGTCGAGGTGAAGCTTGACGATGTAACCCCCGCCAGCATGCGCCCGACCGCCAGCCACCAGAGATTGGGCGCCAGCGCCATCAGCAGGAAGTCGAGCGCGAGTCCGGCGACGGATATCAGGATCACAGGCCGCCGGCCGAAGCGGTCGGACAAGGAGCCGATGACCGGCGAACAGAGGAACTGCATGCCTGCCCACAAGGCGACGAACAGGCCATTCCACAGGCCCGCCGCGGTCGTCGACCCGGCAAGCTGCTCGATGAGTTGCGGCAGGACCGGGATGATGATCCCCATCGACATGACATCGAGCAGCGCGGTCACCAGGATGAACGCGACAGCAGCGGTGCGACGACGGGGAAAGGGCAGGGACATGGTGGCGGGAGCGCTCCTGATCGGCGCTCCTGCCTAAAGCCTCTCGGAAGCAAGGAGAAGCGCGGAAATCAAACCTTTATGGCGTGATGCCGCATCATGCCTGCCGGGCGGATCGGAAAAACAGGGTGAACGTCAGCGGTCCGCCCGATCCCGCCGGAAATAGACTTCCTGGATGCGCCCGTTGACGACGGTGCAGGTGAAATGGCGCAACCGCCCATCCTGAGCGCGCCAGCTGCTGCGTCGTTCGACATCGCCATCGATACTGAAACCGCTGCGTGTTTCACGGGGCGATTCCATCTGGCGTATCTCGGCATAGCCGCCGTTGCGCTCCGCCTCTTCGCGGGCCGCGATCGCGCAATCGTTCGTCAGCGCGTCGTTTTCGTCGTTGCCGGCGAGCGGCGGTCTCGCCCGGTCGCCGTCGTCGGTCGGGAGAGGCGGCTGCCGGTCCTGCTCGGCGCCGAGGACGTCGGAAAAATCATCCTCCGCCCGCGTCCGTCCGGATGGCCTGGCCTGGCTGTCCTGATCGGGTCGCGCCAGATCCTCATCATGATAGGCATCATCGTCGCCCTGGCCCGTTCCCACGGGCGGGGCATCGTAGCGCGGCTGCGTCTGTGCCATCGCACCGCCGCCCATCAGCAGCATCATGCCCAGCAGCGATCCCCTCATCCATGGCGAATTGCCCATCATGCCTTCCAGCTCCTCATCCAATCGGGCGCGTTCGATACGCGCGTCCGGCTGTCGCGGGGCTGAACGCGCCTTACGGTTCGTCGCGAACCTTGAGGCCCGTGTAGCGGGCGGCGAAGGCATAGCGGTCGGCATATTCGTCGATCAGCTGGTCGACCGGCTTGCCAGATCCATGGCCCGCACGCGTGTCGACCCGGATGAGGCGGGGTTTGGCGCCCAGATCGGCCGCCTGCAACGCGGCGGCATATTTGAAGCTGTGGGCCGGCACCACGCGATCATCGGTGTCGCCGGTGCTGACCAGGACGGCGGGATAATCCCGCCCCGGGCGGATATTGTGATAGGGGGAATAGGCGAGCAGGCGCTGAAAGTCCTCCTTCTTGTCCGGCGATCCATAATCGTCGATCCAGTAGCGGCCGGCAGTGAAGCGGTCGAACCGCACCATGTCCATCACGCCTACCGCGGGCAGCGCTGCGGCGAAGAGGGCGGGTCGCTGGTTCACCACCACGCCTACCAGGAGTCCGCCATTGGACTGCCCCTCGATCGCGAGGCCGTCCTTGCTGGTATAGCCCTGCGCCTTGAGCCACTCGCCAGCGGCGATGAAATCGTCGAATACATTCTGCTTGTTGGCGAGCCGGCCGGCGTCATGCCAGGCGCGGCCATATTCACCACCACCGCGCAGATTGGCGATCGCATAGACGCCGCCCTGTTCCAGCCAGGCGACCCGCGGCGGCGAATAGCCTGGGGTCAGGGAGATGTTGAAGCCGCCATAGCCATAGAGGATGGTCGGGGCGGGCGCTTTCGCAAGCGCCAGCGACCGTTTGCGGATGATCGTCATCGGGATCATCGTCCCGTCTTTCGACGGGTAGCTCACCTCTTCGATGCCGAACTGTTCGGGGTCGAACGGCAGGTCGGGGCGCGCGAACAGCCTGAAGCTGAGCGTTGCCGTGTCAAAACGGTAGATATTTGCGGGACTGACGAAGCCCGAAAAGCTGAAGAAGGTTTCCGGGTCGCCGCTTCGTCCGGCAAAGCCCGCCGCCGCGCCGATGCCGGGCAGCGGCACCTCACCGACGCGCCGGCCGTCCAGCTCGGTGAGTTCGGCGACGGTTTGCCCGTCGATCGCATAGGCGAGGATCAGCCGGTTGCCGACCAGCGCGCCGCCGGCGAGGGGGGCGGGTCGCTCGGCGATGACCTGCCGCCACCCCCGGCGCGGTCCGTGCGCGTCTATCGCGACCACGCGCAGATTGGGTGCGCCCCAGTCGGTGATGAAGTAGAGCGTCGATCCCTGATTGCCGATCAGCTGCCAGTCAAAGGAGATGCCCTTGACCAGCGTTCGCACGCGCACGCCGGCTCCGGTCAGTTCGGCGACATGCAGCTCCCGGCGGGGATTGGTCCCCTGGAAGGAACTGATCAGCAGCCAGCGGCCGTCGCCGGTGACCTGGGCCATATGGCCGAGCTTCGGCCGGCCCGGTGTCGCGTAGATCAGCTGGTCCTGGGCCTGTGGCTGACCCAGGCGGTGATAATATATCTGCTGGTCCACCGCGCTCGTCTGGAATGTCTGGCCTTCGGTCGGCGCGGCGAAGCGGCCGTAGAAAAAGCCCTCGCCACGCCCGTCCCAGGCGAGCTGGGAAAATTTCACCCACTCAATCCGGTCCTGGAGGAGGCGGCCGCTGTCGACGTCGAGCAGCCGCAACGTGCGCCAGTCGCTTCCCGCCTCCTGCACGGCATAGAGCAGAAGGCGACCATCGGGCGACGGCGCCCATTGGGCCAGCGCGGCGCTGCCATCCTTTGCCCAGTCATTGGGATCGATCAGCAGCCGCTGCGAACCGTTCAGCCCGTCCCGGACATAGAGGGGAGTCTGGTTCTGGAGTCCTGAATTATAGCCGTAGAAATAGCGGCCGCCCGCCTTGCGGGGCAGGGTGTAGCGGCCGTGAGCGAACAGCGCCTGCATCCGCTTGCGCAGGATTTCGCGCGCGGGAAGAGCATCAAGCACGCGGCGGGTGAGGGCGTTTTCACGCTCGACCCAGTCGCGCACCTGGGCATCGGCGCGAATGTCCTTTTCCAGCCAGCGATAGGGATCGGCGACCTTGATCCCGAAATGATCCTCGACCAGGTCGAGACGCGGCGCAGGCGGGTAATGCCGGGCCGTTTCGACCGCTTCCTGCGGGTGCGGCGCCCCGTTGCCGGGCTGGGCGGGCGCGGGACCCCCGGCCAGCAACAGAAGCCCTGCCAGAACCAGGCGAAAAACACGCATCCTCTGCCAGCTCATTATCCGGAAATGGAAACAGGCTGCGGCTTCGCGATGAAGCCGCAGCCTGTCAGTTCATGCAGGAGACCGCCCTGGCACAGACGGTCCAGCCGATCAGGCCGCTTCCAGCTCGTCCGCGTCGGCGCCCTGGACCGGACCTGAATCCTTGCCCTTGGCATCGACGTCGCGGTCGACCAGTTCGATGATCGCGATCGGAGCCGCGTCCGACGCGCGGATGCCGGCCTTGATCACACGGGTGTAGCCGCCGTTGCGACCGGCATAACGATCGGCCAGCACGTCGAACAGCTTGGCGAGCTGCGCGTCGTCCTGCAGGCGCGAATGGGCCAGGCGACGGTTCGACAGGCCACCCTTCTTGGCGAGGGTGATCAGCTTTTCCACGTAGGGACGCAGTTCCTTGGCCTTGGGCGTGGTGGTGAGGATCTGCTCGTGCTTGATGAGCGATGCTGCGAGGTTGCGGAGCAGCGAGTTGCGATGCCCGGCGCTGCGCTGCAGCTTGCGATGACCGACCTTGTGACGCATGTTCGTTTCCTTCGTTCGTTAAGGGCCCGTGTAAGGTAGCCCAGACCAGGCGGTGTTTAGGGCCACCGCCCCATAGCCCGTGCCCTGAAAGAGGGCGAAGTTCACACCGTTAAAGAGCACGCAAATCCGCGCCCTTTCAGCGTCCGCCGCCCCTCCGGCCGAAACCGGAAGGGCAGGGGGATCAGCCCAGCAGCTCCTGTTCGAGCTTCTTGGCCATTTCCTCGATATTTTCCGGCGGCCAGCCGGGGATGTCCATGCCCAGGCGCAGGCCCATGGACGACAGCACTTCCTTGATTTCGTTCAGCGACTTGCGGCCGAAATTGGGGGTGCGCAGCATCTCGGCCTCGGTCTTCTGGACCAGGTCGCCGATATAGATGATGTTGTCGTTCTTGAGGCAGTTCGCCGAACGGACCGACAGTTCCAGCTCGTCCACCTTCTTGAGAAGATAGCGGTTGATCTGGTTGGTGTCGCTCTCGCCGTCGGCAGCCGAGGTGCCGGCGGTGGCGCCCGTGGCGGGTGCCGCGACGGGCAGCGCGTCCTCGAAGTGGACGAACAGCTGCAACTGGTCCTGCAGGATGCGCGCGGCATAGGCGACCGCGTCTTCCGGCGTGACGGTGCCGTCAGTCTCGACGGTCAGCGACAGCTTGTCATAGTCCAGTTCCTGGCCCACGCGGGTGTTGTCGACCTTGTAGGCGACCTGGCGCACCGGCGAGTAGAGCGCGTCGATCGGGATCAGGCCGATCGGGGCGTCGGCCGGACGGTTGGCGACGGCGGGGACATAGCCCTTACCGATGTCAGCGGTCAGTTCCATGTTCAGCGTCGCGCCCTGGTCAAGGTGGCAGATCACCAGATCGGGGTTCATCACTTCGATGTCGCCCACGGTCATGATGTCGCCGGCCTTCACTTCGGCTGGGCCGGTGGCGGCGAGCTGGAGACGGCGGGGACCGTCGCCTTCCATCTTGAGCGCGACCTGCTTGATGTTGAGGACGATGTCCGTGACATCCTCGCGCACGCCGGCGAGAGACGAGAATTCGTGGAGGACGTTCTCGATCTTGATCGAGGTGACCGCCGCGCCCTGAAGCGAGGAGAGAAGAACGCGGCGCAGTGCGTTGCCGAGCGTCAGGCCGAAACCGCGCTCCAGCGGCTCGGCGACGAAGGTCGCCTTGCGTCTGCCGTCGCCCGCCACCTTGATCTCAAGGCCGTTGGGCTTCTTCAATTCCTGCCAGTTCTTCATGTTGACAGTCATGTATTTCCCCTGGGGATGAGGCCGAAACGCTGATAGCCCTGTTCCCAACAGGACGTTCCGGCCGATGCAGATGGGTAAACGGGCGACGCGTCCGTCGCCCGCACGTCACTGGCGGCCGGTTTAGACGCGGCGGCGCTTGGACGGACGCACGCCGTTGTGCGGGATCGGCGTCACGTCGCGGATCGAGGTGATGTGGAAGCCCACGGCCTGCAGCGCGCGAAGGGCCGATTCGCGGCCCGAACCGGGGCCCTTCACTTCGACTTCGAGGGTGCGCACGCCATGTTCGGCAGCCTTGCGGCCAGCGTCTTCAGCGCAGACCTGCGCCGCGTACGGCGTCGATTTGCGGCTGCCCTTGAAGCCCATCATGCCGGCCGAGGACCAGCTGATCGCGTTGCCCTGGGCGTCGGTGATGGTCACCATGGTGTTGTTGAAGCTGGCGTTGACGTGCGCGACGCCGGCCGAGATGTTCTTGCGTTCGCGGCGCTTGATGCGCTGGGGTTCGCGTGCCATTTTGCTCTATCCTACTGAAACTTGTGATGCTGGAGGCGTCTTCCTTCGAGGAGAGCTGCCTCCGGCGGCGTAATCCGTCCCCCGGACGAATTACTTCTTCTTGCCAGCGATCGGCTTTGCCTTGCCCTTGCGGGTGCGCGCATTGGTGTGCGTGCGCTGGCCACGAACCGGCAGGCCCTTGCGGTGACGCAGGCCGCGATAGCAGGCGAGGTCCATCAGGCGCTTGATGTTCATCGCCGTTTCGCGACGCAGGTCACCTTCAACGGTGAGGTCGGCGTCGATGGCTTCGCGGATCTGCAGGACTTCGGCGTCCGACAGGTCCTGAACGCGGCGGCTGTGGTCGATGCCCAGCTTGTCGGCAAGATCGGCGGCAGTCTTGCGGCCGATGCCGTGGATGTAGGTGAGCGCGATGATCACGCGCTTGTTGGTCGGGATATTGACACCCGCGATACGTGCCATGGTATTCTTTACTCCTGCTCCACAGGGCGGTTGGCGCCACCCCATCTCAAAGCGTACGGGCCGGGAGCCCTGGCAGGGCATCGGCCGATTCGATCAGCCCCTCGACGCAAAAAAGACGGCCAGTGCCATGCACTGCCGCTCACCAGCGTGTCGGGATGGCTGTGCCCCTAGCGATTCGGCCGAAAACTGTCAAGGAGCCGCGGGCCCCCCGTTCCGCCGCCCGGCTCCCCCCTTTTCGGTTGAAGCTGCCCCCCCGCGTCGGGCATGGAGGCGGGATGCGACTTCATCCTGCCCTTGCCGCGCTTGCGCCGTTACTGCTGCCATCCTGCGTCGGCGCGCCTGAACAGCCGCGGTCGCCCGCGCCGGTTTCCGCCCGCCCGCCTGTGCCTGCGCCGACGCCCCCGCCGCCACCCGCTCCGGCGGGGTGGCAGGATAGGACGGCGACGCCGGGCAACTGGACCTACCGCGCCGAAGGAAACGGCTCAATCGCGACCTTCGCCGGTCCAGCGGGCGGACCGATGCTGACGGTGCGCTGCGATCCGTCCGCGGGTCGCGTGAGCTTCGCCCGCGCCGGCGCGGCGCAGGGCGCGATGACGGTACGCACCACCTACGGCGCCGTCAGCTGGCCGATGGCGGTGGACGGTGCGGGACGCCTGGTCGCGTCCAGGGCGGTCGCCGATGGGGTGCTCGACCAGATCGCCTACAGTCGGGGACATTTCGCGGTGGAGGTGGCGGGCCTGGAAACGCTCATCCTTCCGGCCTGGGCCGAGGTCGCGCGGGTGATCGAGGACTGCCGTCGCTGACCGCCATTATCTGTCCGCTCGCCATATCTTGTGGCGGATCAGAGTCTCACGCCCCAGATGCGGGCCAGGTACGGGTGCGCAGCGGACGAACAAGTATGATTCGAAAAAAGATTTTTACAAGTCTTGATCGTTCGACCTGTCTGATTCACAGTCCCTCTCGTGGTCCTCTCTCGGACAGGTTCCTGGACAGGGTCGCGCGGGGCTCAAACTAGCGAAAGGAGGTGATCCGATGTCTCATGGTTCAGCAATGGGGTCGGTCAAGTCCATTCGGGAAACGCGCCGCTGAGCGACGCCTGACGTCGATTTCGGGACAATTGGGCATGGTGTGGCGCTCCGGCGCGACGCGGGCCCTCGTCTTCCCGAAATAGCGCGAAAAACGTTTCCTTTTGGGCGGCACTTCCGGCCGCTGACCATGTCAATGATGGGCCGTCGGGATCTATCTGCCCGACGGCCCCTCTCATTTTTGGCGATGTCGTTATCCCGTTCGGGGTGGGTCGGAGCGGTCGAGCGTCCTTATCGCTCCACGCCCCTGACCTTCCCCCAGGTCCGTGCCGCCGTGTAGCCAAGATAGCCCGTTCCGAACAAGGCATAGAGCGGTTCGGGCAGCGCCTCGAAATAGGCGCGCATCGACCGGATGATCGCCGCCGCCATGTCGGGCCACACGCCGCCGATCAGGCCGAGCGGCACCGACCAGAGCAACAGCGCATACATCACCAGCAGAAAAGCCGACCGCGCCCTGGGTGCCAAAAGATCGCGCCCGCTTCGCGTCGTCGTCATGGCTGCCCTCCCTGGCCGATCCGGTTGGCGAGCCAGCCATAGAGAAAGGCTTCGTTGGCTGGCCGCCGTTCGGCCAGCGCCAGATAGCGTTCGCCCTGCAACGCCTCTATCGCGCGGAGCAGCACCGTTTCGCCCGATTTTCCACGCAGCGCCAGGAAAGCCGAGAGCGCGTTGAGCGTCTTGGCGCCGATCTGCCGATCGACCTTGATGTCGGCATAGTCCCGCTGGTTGCGATTGAGGGCGTTGAGCGCGCGCTGGAGAAAGCCGGTCGCAATGGACGGGCCCATGTTGACGGCGGTGTCGAACAGTTCCGCCGCGATCGCCGGCGCGATGTCTCCTATAAAGGCATATCCCGGCTGTTCCCAATATAGCCGGCGGTAGATCGCCTCGGCGGTGGAGCGGGGCAGGCCGCGCATTTCCCCGGGATAGCCATGGGCGCGGGCGACCGCCTGGGTGATGCCGAAGCGGGTCGGGCCGCCGCGATCCGCGGGGTGATGGATGAAATCGCCTTCGCGCGCGATCAATTCGTCGATCAAGCCGGAAATGTCCATGAAACGCCTTCCTTGTCCAGTGAAGGCGGACCACTTATCCCATTTGGTTCGCTGTAGGACAGCAAAAACCGCCCTGAATGGCGATGTGTCAAAGGAAAGATGGGGAAAATCAGTCACGGGCCGTCGGCGGTGCCGGGCCTTGGACCATTTGGTCGGGACGAGAGGATTCGAACCTCCGACCCCCACACCCCCAGCCCGCCTTTTTGATGGTTCCTAATGCTCCGAAATTAAACGATAAACCTTGAAAAATGGGGTCTTTTCTGCCAGTCTGCTGACATCTCTGGTGGTGCAGATTGTCCCGTTATGTTCCGCTCTGTTGCAGCAAGTTGCACCACCAGTGCACCACCAGAACGATGCGATTCGGGATCAAATTTTTGGCAGACGAGGCCGGAATAATGCGAACTGCTTTGACACAATCCATGGTCGATAAGTTTCCCATATCGGTTAAAGTCAAAGATTATAGGGATGCCCGGCTTAAAGGCTTGATCCTGCGCATAACGCCCGCCGGGGTGAAGTCTTTCTATTGCGAATATGCGCGGGGCAAGCGGGTGTGGCTGGGCAGGGCCGATGCGGTGGGTTTGTCCGAGGCCCGGGAGAGCGCCCGGGTCATTCTTTCCGAAGTCTATCGCGGCATTGATCCCATCGAAGCGCGCAAGCCCAAGCGGGAGGTGCCGACCTTCCGCGCCTTCCTCGATGGCGACTATGGGCTTTGGGCCAAGGCAAATCAAAAAGCGCATAAGCAAAACCTCAACCGGCTTGCGACTGCGTTCAAGGTCCTGCTGGACAAGCGCCTCGATGCAATCACCGCTCTGGATGTCGAACGCTGGCGTGGAGGCGAGGTGGAACGCGGGTTGAGCCTCGAAACCATTAACCGGGATATTTCCTCAATCAAGGCCGCGTTCAACCGCGCGGTGGAATGGGAATTGCTTGGGACCAATCCACTCGCCAAGGTCAAGAAATCGCGCACCGACAATTGCCCCAAAGTTCGCTATCTCTCCTACGACGAAGAGGGCCGCTTGCGAGCGGCCCTCGATGCTCGCGAAGAGCGCCGCTGCGCCGAGCGCGATTCGGCTAACCGTTGGCGGAGCGAACGCGGGTATGAATTGTTGCCGAGCCTGCGGCAGTTGGCCTTTACCGACCATGTGAAGCCGCTGATTCTGCTCTCGATCAACACGGGCTGCCGTCGCGGCGAACTTTTCGATCTCACCTGGGCTAATGTCGATCTCGACCGGCGTATTCTGACCGTGACGGGTGCGACCGCGAAATCGCGGCGAACGCGCCATATTCCGCTCAATCGCGAGGCCATGTTCGTTTTGCAGGGCTGGCGCGCGCAAGTGGAAAGCACCGACGGGCTGGTTTTTGTCAACGACGCGGGCCAGCGGTTTGATCGCGTCAATTTCTCGTGGCGACATTTGCTCAAGGATGCGGGCATCACCGCCTTCCGCTGGCACGACATGCGCCACCATTTCGCCTCGCGGCTGGTAATGGGCGGGGTCGATCTCAACACCGTGCGCGAACTGCTTGGGCATAGCGATTATGCGATGACGCTGCGCTATGCCCATCTCGCGCCCGAACATAAGCTGAAAGCCGTGGAAGTGCTGGTCAGCACCTCGCCATTTGCAGCGGCAGCATGATCCTGCACGCGGATTGACCTTGTTGGCAGATTTGACTACACATGGCGAAATCACGTAACACGCTCCGCACTGTCTCTTGGATCAAGGCGGCGCGAAGAGATTTTGAGGCGTTCCCTGCGCGTGCCATGGATCGGGCATTGGATGCCCTGACCGTGGTCGCCGATGGCGGAACGCCGGACATTGCCAAGCCGCTTACTGGTCTGGGTGCCGGTGTGTGGGAATTGGCGATCAAAGAGCGCGGCGACGCCTTTAGGGTCGTCTATGCGCTGCAAATGGGCGATGACATTTGGGTGGTTCATGCCTTCCAGAAGAAATCGACCAAGGGAATTGCGACGCCGCGCCACGAGATTGATCTCGTGCGCGAGCGGATCAAGCGGCTGAAGGAGATGCTCAATGGCTGACCATGATGACGATTTCGAACTGGTTCGCGGTTCGGGCAATGTCTTTGCCGACTTCGATCAGCCCGATGCCAGCATTCGCCAGTTTCGTGCGATCCTTGCCGCTGAAATCGTCAAAACGCTCGATGCCGAGCGGCTGACGGTTCGGGATGCCGAAGCGCGCACCGGTATATCGGCCGCCGATTTTTCGCGTATCCGCCAGGTCAAACTGGAGCGATTCACCATCGACCGGCTGTTACGGATTCTCGACCGGCTCAACCGGGACGTTCGGGTGAAGATTTCCGTCGCGCCGCGTGCGGGTGGAAAGCGGGCTTCGATATCAACGCTTGCTGCCTGAAACCAATTAGCCGCGATCGAAGGGAGCGGCCGCGCATAGGGTCGATGGGTGGGAAAAGCGAAGGGGCCGCCCCTTCTTGGGGCGGCCTCATCAAAATAATCTACGCCGCTTTCTCGATCGCTTCTGTGGCCGCCAGTTGGTGCAGATAGGCAACGGCGCGTTCGGCATGGGCGGCGGCTTGCACGACGGCGCGGGTGTCGTTTTGCAGCACCTTGATCCAGCTTGCGATATAGCTGGCATGATCGGGGCGCGGCTCGATACAAAGCCCAAGATCGGCGGCCAGGAAGGCAGCGCCTAGTTCCGCCACTAATTCCTCCCGTGCATACCCTTCATCGCCCCACTTCTCGCGCCCGAATGAGCGATCAAGGCGGCTCTTGTGCCGAGTCCAGTGGACAGTTTCATGCCCCCTAGTGGCGTAATAGCCGTGGACATCATGGAAGGCGGCGAAAGGTGGAAGCTGGATGCGGTCGGCTGATGGGATGTAATAGGCCTTGTCGCCGCCATGGTTCACGGTTGCGGGGATGCTGGCAAAGAATGTCTCGGCGGCTTCGATGCGCTCCATCTCCGGCGCGGGCTCCGGTATGATATGGAACCGTTCGGGCAAGCCGTCGATCTGCGCCACGTTGAACACGGTATAGGTCTTCAGAAAACGGAAGCCCTGTTCCCGATCCTCCCCCCTGGCATCGTCATGCACGGTCTTGGTGCCGTCGCCATAATACACCACGGTCGCACCATGCTCCCCCTTGCGCACCTGCGCGCCCAAGGCTTGCGCCTGCTTGTAGGTCATCCATGACGGGCTGACGAAACCGGATGCCTGCGCCTCGATCCACAAGAGAAGCACGTTGATCCCACGGTAGGGCTGGCCGGTGGCGCGCAAGGGGCGAGCCTGACCGGACTTGGCGATGTCGCCGCCGCTCCACGGTTTCATCCAGGGGCGGGTGCCTTGTTCAAGCTCGGCCAGGATGCGGTCGGTGATACGGCTGTGAGGGTCTTGCTTGCCGGTGTTCTGGGTCATTGCTGTTACTCCCTTCCAATCCGCGCAGCGGGTCATGCCGCGCATGACCCCTGCCGACCCGGCGAGGGGCGGAGAGAGTGGGGGCAAGGTCCGGTGCCGGGGGTGGTGCGGGCGCAGCGCAGCGAGCCACGGCCCCAAAGCGGCACCTTGCAGGGAGAGAGAGGCAGAGCCTCTTTCTCCCTCCAGAACTGTGGCAAGATTGCGCCGCTGGCGGCGCTCAATCGCCAGCCTAGGAAGCCATTCTACAATCGATGCACAGAAGCCGTCCTGCGGCACCGTGCCAGGGCGCGCGTCATATGATATTCGACGCCACCGTAGCCGATGCCGACCTGCTCGGAGATCTCCGCATAGGTCATGCATTTCAGCCGGTGCATCAGGAAGATGCGGCGGGTCTTGCGAGGCATGGCCAACAGTGTCCGCCGATAGACCCTCCGGATGTCTCCCTCCTCGATTCTCCACGTCTGCTCAGGAGGCGCCGGTGCATCCCGACCCTCGTCGATCGGACAGGTGACGATGTGTGCCGACACCCTACGACGCGCACGGCTGATAAGAAGGTTGCGCGCGCATCGGGTGAGATAGGCTGGCGGATTTTCGATATGTTCGACAACGCCCGCAGCGAACAGCTTCACGAAAACTTCCTGCGCGAGATCGGGGGCATCGTCCCCTCCCACCCGCTTTCGGAAGAAACGCAGAACCCGTGCATATTCTGCCCGGTAAAGTGCCTCGAAGGCTGCCGTAGAACGGGAGGGGCTCATTGCCTTGCCTCCCGACGTTCGCGTTCATTCAACGGTGCGTCGCGCGAGGCGCGGTAGAGCGTGATGCCCGCCTCGATGCGATCAAGGATGAAGGTGTCGCGCTCGATCCTGGCGATGCGGATGTCGGCCTTGGCGTAGATATCGATATCGACCGCGCATCGATTGCCCAATTCGCTGTCGATGACAGCGCGCACCTGCTGCCAGCAGCGCTCATCCTTGAAGGCAGGGTGGTTGACGACGATCCAGAATTCAAAATCCGAGAACTGGATCGTATGCCGGTCTTCATACCAGGACCGGCGCGCATAGGGGCCGATCAGGATGATCCGCCTGATTTTCCCCGGCTGGGGTGCCTGGACCTTCTCGGGCTCAAAGCAGGTGCGAATGATACGCGCGATGCGTTCGATCTCGTTCTGTTTGCGCCGGACCAAATGATTGACGCGCGCCATCACGACTTCGCGCGCGTAAACGTCGGTAGGGGGTGTCATTTGCAGCTCGCACACCGGCGGTCCGCGCATTCGGGCGCGGATCGTGCAAGCAGTGTCCACTGTGCGCCGCCATCGCGGCTTCCAGCAACTGCCCGACCGGAGTGGCCGGACCTACATGATGCCTGGCAGGGTTATCCCCGGGATGGCCGCCAGTTCTTCCATCCCGTGCCGCCGAATATGCCAGACAGGAGGAATCCGGGCAAGCTGTCTGGCGAGATCGCTATTTACCAGCGACTGCGCTTTCCAGTTCGGTAATCCGTTCCGAACAGACCTGATGGACGACGCGGCCCAGTTCCTCGACGCGTTCACCGAGCCACGCCAGTTCTTCGGCGCTGATCCGGTAGTGCCGGGAATAGCGGGCCTTGGTGTAGGCTTCCTTCAGCTTCTGGAACATGGCGCGTTCGCGGCGCGTGGTTTCTGGCCAGATTCCGTAGAGGCGGCGATCCAGCCCTTCGGCCAGCGACCGCAGGAAGGCGATGTTGTGGTTGTATGGGGTGTAGTAGGTCAGGGTAAGGAGCAGCCCCTGATAGAGGCTCTCAGTCGCCTGATGGAGCAGGAAAGCAGCTCGTTTCCAATCCCCTTCGGCCATGCAGAAGCGAAATACCTTTTGGAAACCAGCCGCATTCGGCAGCCATTCCTCAAAATATTCTTTTGCTGAGTCGAACGCCTGCTGGGGCGTCTTCGGCTTGGGCGTCGCCAGTTCGCTGCCGTCCGTCTCGTAGAGCGCAATCCCGTCCTTGGCGACTTCCATGAAGAAGACGCGGCCATGGGCAAGGCCGTCGTTCACCTCGTGCAGCGAATGGACGATGAAATTGACCGGCGTGCGCAGCGTCTTCTCGATCGTGTAGGCGCGGATCAGCCGCTCCTCGGCCTTCGCCCAGTAAGCCGCCCGATCGGTCAGCTCCTTCTGACTGACGATAATGAGGATATCGTAGTCGGACTTGTACTGGTTTGCCGACAGCGGCGCATCGACCCAGTCACCCCGCGCATGGCTGCCAAAGAGGACAACCTTCAGGATGCGCGCGCCCTTCCGGGGGCCCGTGGCATTCCCGATCGCGTCGCGAAACTCTTCGAAAATGATCTCGACGATGCGCTCAAGCTCGCGCTGCTTCGCCGCAGGAAGATTGTCGATGTCGGTGCGCATTGGCCGAGATTCTTTCGCCATTCGCCGTTGTTTGGCAAGCGCAATCGCGGTGAGGCGATGGCTTAATGATCAAGCCGTTGGAAACCCATTGTCCACTCATCGGGAAGGCGGAGTAGGAAAGACTGGGGCTGAGACAAACCGGTCGTATATTCCTGCGGGTCTGAACGTCTGGCTAACCGAAGCCGGTCATTCGTAGAGCAGCGCAACGCCTCTCTCGCTTAACCAGGATTACGGACTGACCGGAACGGCTCCTTTTAGGATCACTATCGGGGATAGCAGGCAATATCGCGAGCGAGCCGGCGGGTCAGCTGCTCGGCAGAGCGCGCGCGGCCTTATCGAACGCTTCAAAACCCTGCTACTGGTGCGCGAGGTGCGGGCGCTGCGCCGCTAGGTGACCGGTCCTAATCGGTTGTGCGCGTTACGCAAGCCACGGATCGGACGAGTGAGCGTGTGGTGGAGAAAGAGCGGCGGCAACCATCGGGCACCGCCGCTTCAGTTGAGAACTTTGAGAATCAAAGTCGTTCGGGTCGCCGCTTTCCGCTAGCCCCAGGTGTCTCAGCGGCAATTGTAGGGTATCGCCATTGTGGGTCAGATCCCTGAATGAGGAAGGTGTCGGCTGCTTCGTTAAGCGGGACGCCGACCCTGGCTGCTCTTCGCTGGTTTGCGGCCGGAACTTGCGGAAAAGGACTGAATGGGGAGCCGTTTTCACGATCAGTGGAGCCCACCGGTTTCGCCCAAAACGTCAGCAAAGCGCGTAATCGGTGCACAGGAGCGCCAGATAACGTGCACTCATGAAGGCGGCATAGTCTCGGTGTGCTTCGCCCTTGTCCTCGTCGGCGAAGTCGGAAACCCCTTTAACGATCAGGAATTCGGGTTGCGGCTCGGGCAATTCGTGCGAGGCCATCGCGACCCCGTAGGCCTCCATGTCGATGGCAAGCAGCTTTCGATGCTGCTGTTCCTTGACCTCGGTGACCATCGAGCCGCGCGCCACAACGGCTGCGCCGCTGGCAAACGGCCCGATATGGAGGTTCGGCACGCTTGCGGGCGGCTTGCCCGGAAAGGCTTTCCGCAGCGCGCTCAGCATATCGGTTTCGCCTTCGTGGCGCTCGACTATGCTGCGAACCCGGGTCGAGAGCGCTAGAGGGTAGGGCGCCGGTTCGAATGACGGGGTCTCGTCCTTCATCGCGTGCTTGCCGCTACCGTAATCCCAGGTCGGATTGGCGACAATGAGGTCGCCGAGCGCGGTGCCATCCTTGTTGCCGGCGCAGATTCCGACCATGGCGAGGCATCGTGGGCGAAAAAGCAGCCCAACTTTCGTTGCGAGCGCGGTGGCGGCCGGCATGCCCATCTGGCCCGCGCGCACGGCAATGGCGGTTCCCAGGGTGCCATCACGTCGGCGAAAGGTCCCGCGGTGGTATACGGTAGCATCGCCGTCGCGGTCGACGACTGCCCAGTCCCACGGGAGGGCGAGTACAGCGTCGAGTTCCGGAGTTTTGAGCGCGACAATGAGGGCGAGGTCGCAGCCGGGTTCTGCGCTTGCCTGGCACGATTTAAGGCGCAGCAGATGGCGAACCTTGGCGGAAAGTCGCTCGGCCCATTCCTCGCTGGCCGGGTCGTAGCGCAGCACAGACCATAGTTCGCTTCCGAACCGCGACACGGCGTCTTCGTGGATTTCAGCAAGGGCGGTCAGACCGATGACATGCTTGGGCATCTTGAAGCGGTTGCTGGCGGTAAGCTCTCCGAGCAGGGTAATGCCGCCGTCTTTTACCGGGTCGCCAGAATCCTCGTGCTCGGGCAGGGCGATGTCCAAAATCAACAGGTCGAGCGCGCTATCGCGCAGCATTCGCCGGGCCGCCGACAGCGAGCCGCACTGGAGGATCGTTGAATCGCCGCCGCAGCGGGCAACGATCGCCCGGATCGTCTCGCGCTTGGAGACATCATCGTCGACGATTCCGATAATCATGTTTTCAGGGCTCCCCGCAGCGCCAACCGGATGCTCGTTTCGAGTTCGTCAGCCCAGGCGTTCAGACTGGCGTGATAGTAGACCATCCCCTGGTAGGTTCTCGGGAAGGCCTGGATGAGATGGGCAGCGAGTTCGTCGCGGTCCTTGCTTTCGCCGAGGTCGCCGAAGGTCTCGAACTGGGTGACGACGATCACGGCCGGTGCGAGGCCAAACCGGTCGGCCTGGCGCAGGAATTCTTCCCCGCCAAAGGCTTCCATACCCCCGCTCGACCCACCGTCGGCTGCAGGATCGTAGTTGGGCAGGGTCATGTCCAGCACCACGAGATCGGGTTGCCATTGCCGCAAGACCCGCACGCCGCCGATTAGCGATTCCGCGGTTCGAACCTCGAAGGCTGGAAACCTCTGCGCCACCAGCTGGAGAAGCTGTTCCTTCTTGTTGAGGTCGTCTTCGACGATCAGCAGCTTGATCATGCTTGTCCTCCCGCCAATTCCGCAACCAGGATCTTGCGCAGACTGAACTCCACGGCAAAGATCTTGCTTTCCTCGTCAAGCGTGAAACTCAAGGTACCACCACCCGCGCCGTAGCCAATGACCTTTGCCAGCTTGGGCAGCCCCGTGCCGCCTTCGCCGCGGACCAGGTGCCGGAAGGAGCCATCCGCGATGATGGCGCGGGCGCGCTCGACCCGGGCGAGGTCTTCGGGCCGGATCGCCGCGACCGAATTTTCGACCCGGAAGTAGATCTGGTCTTCTCCGTCCCATGCGGCGATCTTGATAACGGGGTCGGTCGGGGTTCCCGAATATTTCACGATGTTCTCAAAAATATTAAAGAAAATGTCGGAAAATAGCCGCAAGACACCGGGAAAGCTCGGCAGTTCAGCGATATCGAGTTCGACCTTGGGCTGGAAGTCGGGATAGAACCCCTTGACCACTTCGAGCGACACGTGGACGAGTTCCTCGACGGTGAGGATCAGCGATCCCTGGGTGGTGGGCGGACTGAGCCACTGCGCGATCGATGCGACGCCTTGCAGCGCGGCGCCCTTGGCCCGGATCAGGGCATCCCTGAGCGGGCCGGCGCCATCGGGGGCGACGCTGCGGACGGCGTCGTCGAGTCGGTCGAAGAGGGTGGACATCCGTTCGGTTACGGCCTCGATCCCGCGGTCGATCTCCTCCTTGCTCGAGGCGACCACGGTCCAGAAATACTCTTCCGAGCGCACGAAGAAGTCGTCGAAGGACTGGCCAGGTGCGATGTCGGTGATCATCAGGGTGATGAGAGTGCTCGATGGAATGGTCGAGATCATTCCCTTGGGTTTGTCCTCGCTTCGAATCTGGATAAACTCGTTGGTCAATTCTGCAATCAGGCCGTCGTACCCCGCCGAGAATGCCTTGAGGGCATCGTCAAGCCATTCGAGTTCTGCAAAGCCGAGTTCACCGGCAAGATGCTCGATCCAATAGTCGTTATCCGTGTAGGCTCCTGCCGAATTCTTGCGGGTGATCAGGTGTTCGCGTTCAATCGGGCCGCGCAGGTGGCCCGACAAGGTGCCGTGCCGGATCCGCAGGCTGAGATAGGCGTCGAGCCCGTGCTCGGGGCTCAGCGCGAATTCCTTCAGCACCGTCCGGCACAGCCTTGCGAAGAGAGCGGCAGCCTCGTTGTCGGGAATTTCCAGCGCCTTCTGCGCCACGGAACCGGCCTCGAGTGCGGCGTAAACCGACTTGTGGAACGCTTCGTCTAGTGTGAAGATGCCCTGCTCGAGCAAGTCCATGTAACGTTCGTAGTCTTCCTTGACGACGCGTTCGGCCCAGCGCCTAAGATTGTCGATATCGAGCGCCAGCTTGCTTCCCTGGAGCGCCTGGAGCCCTTGCCGGATGTGGCGCGAGCGGACGAGTTCGCGCGCTTCCTCTTCGTACCGGTCGGCTTGGCGCGGATCGGCGTCGATCAGCCACAGGCAAAGCCCGATCCGGTCGGTCTCGAGTTCCTGCTGGGTCGTGAACAGGGTCGATGTCCTGAGCGTAGCTGGAACGCACACTTCCCCGAAGAAGTATCGCAGACGGTTGTTTGCATCCTCGGGCTTTCCGGTGCCGGCCAAGCCCAACGGGGTAGTTGCACCAACCGTGAGGACAAAGTCCTCGGCGGCATAGGTGCGCGCCGGGGCGAACTCTGCACCGTGCATCCGCGCCGTGAAATCGAGAAATATCGGCACATCGATGTTCGAACGTGGAATCTCTTCGTATTCGATCTTTCGTGCGAGCGCGGCGAGCGGCAGCCAATGCGCGAGGCTTGCATCAGCCAGCATGCGGTCGACGCAGAACGCGATTGCTGCTTCGACGCCCGCAGACCGTTCGAGCCCGCGAAGGCGGCACTGCAGCGAAAGTTCGCTCGGGGCGCCCGAATGCTCGTCGAGCTCGTCGGCGAGGATGCTGAGACGAGATGCTGGAGCATCGGATAGCTCGAGCATTGCGCTCAATTCGAGAGAGGCCCGCGGTGACAGGCGCGCCGCGAGCATGGCTGGAGCCAGATTGCCGGCAAGGGATCGGTGCCAGTCCCAACTCAGCGGCGCGGCACTGCCGGTCTGCGCAACGAGGCGAGTATACCGGACATGGTCGAGCCAGGCGAGGCTTTCGGGTTCGACTTCGCCAGTAAGACAGAAAAGCCACCGCGCGCGGGTGGGGTCAACCGCGGAAAACGGATTGCCGGGTCCGCAGTGCTCGGAGATCCAGTTACCCATGGGCAGATGATCGAACATCGCGCCGAGCTTGGCTAGTTCGGCTCGGCCGGCTTCGTCACCCCCGGCACTGGCGATCTCGGTGAGGGCATGGCGGATACGCTGCGAGAGGGTACCGCGGGCATCAGGCTCGAGGCACGGCAGGGCGCGGGCAAAGAGGTCGCCGATGCCTGCGGGAGGCGCTGCAGGCTCTGGTTCGATGCCCAGTCCGAAATCGCGCCATGCTGTTGGCGCGCACTTAAGGGTCAGCGCGGCCGTGTCGGGGTCATGAAGCGTGAGAAGTTTTCGAAGCCGCGGATCGTCGATATGCTCGGCGAGCCGCGAACAACTTCTGGCGAATATGCCTGCCGTTGGCCGGTCCTCGGCGATGGCGGTGCCCGCACAGGCGAGCACCGCGTTGTAAAGATCGATCGCTGCGCCCTGGTGGGATGCCGATATTAGTTGGGCTTCATCGCCGGCGGGCGGAAGCCGGCGCAGGACCTGGAATGCAATGTGGGTGCGCAATTCCTGGTTGATGTCCCAGACGGCCATGCGCCGTTCGAAATCGCGCGCGAAGTTCTTCCAGGATGAGCTCTCTTCGGCCCGCACGCTCCACCAATAGGCGAAGAACTGGACGTTCTGCGCGACGCCGCTCGAGCGAAGACGAGCGAGCTCGTCCTTCTGCGCCTCAAGCCCTCCGTGGAGTTGGAGGACCGCGAGCCGTGTGGCGATCGAGGTAAGCGACAGGCCGACGGCCTCGTCCATCGCGTCCAGTGCCGCGAGTGCCTGATCACCTTGCCCCGCAATCAGATGATCCGAAATCTCGCGCTGCAGGCGAAGCCCGGTCAGGACCTGCGGGGCAAAGGTAACCAGGCTTTCAACCGCCCACTGGAGTTCGACGCCGAGTTCGAGCGAGGGCAAAATGGGCTGGCTGTGGAGTACAGGCGGCGAGTGCGGACGCAAGGCCGAGACCGCGCCCGCAACCCGCAGATTGCGCACCGTCCAGGGAATGATCGATCGTTCGCCCGTCGCCGAGAGAATACGGGCAAGCAGCAGAGCTTGGGGGCCACGCCCGGCCCCGCGCACCTGGTTGAGGCGCTGCGCACGCGGCTTCCTGCGAGTGGTCTTGCGCGGCAACGGACAGCCCCCTGGTCCACAATTACATGGGCAACCCCTAGTTGAAGAGCGACCCGCTGATCGGCGAATATAGCCTGATCAAGGTTTTGATTTGGCTATCTCAGGCAATAAATCAAGATGTAGACCTCGAATCTCGAAGTCGATCTTTCTTTACAACCCTCATCCAAACGCTAGCCAGCAGCGAGTTTCACGCAAAGCCAGATCAAGCTTGTTTTGCCTTCGTTAAGGCAGAGTGCTTGCGCGGAATGAGAGGCAGCGCAGGCGCATTGAAGCTCACTTTACTCCAAGCCGATCGGGAGCTTGCGTCGACTTCTCTGTCGCTTTCAAATCCCTGAATGTAGAGCCGCTTGAGACGAGCTAATCCGAAGCAAGGAATGACGGCTATGTCGGCGACCTCCACCAAAGCGCTCAGTGACCTCGGAATGACCAGTGTCGGCGTAAGCTGCCCCTCTTGGAACCCCACGGGGACGACCGACTCTGGTCGGTTTCCGCTGGTGCGACCGGATGGAAATTGCCACCAACAAAGCGGACATTCACTGATCCGAACGGTTTTCCAATACTGGTCGTTCGTTCATCGCATTTCCCGAGAGTTCGTCCTGAGATAAGCTCGGCTCGCTCTACAGCTCCCACAGTCTTGTATCGCGGTGCGTTGCCGTTTGCCTGATTCTGTTCTATCTTCGTTCCATGCGGTTAAACGTGATCAGCTCTGGAGCGGTCGATAAGATCTGGCGTGGGTTAGGGGCGGTGCATGCATAAGGGCGGGATAGCTGACAAAGTCGGCAATCGGTACGAAGCGCGCTGGCTGACGCATCAACTGTTTGGGCTTCTCGACGGTACCGTCCAGTCGATTACGATCGAGGCCCTGGGCGACGACGAACAGGGGTTCGAGTTCTCGCTGGTGCGGGCTGGCCGCGCCGAATGGCACCAATGCAAGCGGCAGACCGCCGCCGGGACCTGGTCGATTGCCGCGCTCGATGGCGCGGGCGTGTTGTCCGCGTTCCGCGCCAAGACGAGTTCCACCGGTACGCGATGCCTGTTCGTGTCAAGCGATCCGTCGCCGCAACTGAAACTGCTGCAGGACAAGCTTCCGGCAACGCACAGCCTCGAAGCCTTTGAGGCGAGCCTGTCGAAGATAGAGACGCAGCATTGGGGCGTGCTGAAGGAGCGACTCGGTGGCGACGCGGCCGAGGCATTTCGCTTTCTTGGGAGTTCCGAGTTCCGCACGCTGTCGGAGCACGACTTGGCCGAGAATCTGCGCGCACGGATTGCCTATTGGTTCAAGGGCGATACCGACACGATCGCCTCACGTTTTCGCGGCTGGCTCGAGGAAGAGCAAAACTTCAACCGGCCGATCGGTTATGGTGATGTCGTCGGCTTTGCCTGCGGTGCACGTATCGAAGCCAAGCAATACGAACTCGATCGCGCGCTTCCCGGGCGTATTCGCGACGCGACGACCTCCTATGTCGGCTCATATCCGGCGCTCGGTGCGGGGGTGTACCGGATCGAGCGGCCAGCCGTCGGCGAAGTGCTCGCCGGCCTGCAAGCGGGCGCGGGTGTCGTGCTGGTCGCGGGTGCCGCGGGCATGGGCAAGTCCGCGGTCATCGCCGATGTGATCGATCGCTTGCGCGGCGACTGCACGTTGCATCTCGCATTTCGCGTCGACCAGGCTGGAGCAATCGCCACGCTCGACGAGCTTGGCGCGCAGACCGTCGGCACCGCCGATAATCCCGTGGTGATCCTCGATCAACTCGCCGCTGGCAAGCGCGCGGTGCTGATCGTCGATCAAGCCGACGCGGTCAGCGAAGTGTGTAAGCGTGGCCTGAGGACCGCGGTTCAGGCGGCTTCGGCGATCGATCGCTGATCTGGCCGCCAGTTCCACGGCATG